>NZ_QUAC01000005.1 GCF_003389455.1 Streptomyces inhibens
CCCGCCCCGGCCCCTCCCCCCACGGCACGGTCCAGTTCCACGACGTCGGCTTCCGCTACCCCACTGCGGACGCCACGGACGGCTCGGCCCATACGCCCAAACCGGCCCTGGCCCGGATGTCCTTCACCGCCCGCCCCGGTGAGCTGCTGATCGTCACCGGGCCCAGCGGCGCGGGCAAGTCCACCGTCTCCAAACTGCTGCTGCGCTTCTACGACCCGGATTCCGGGACCGTGACGCTGGACGGTGTACCGCTGCACCAACTCCCGCTGAACCGGCTGCGCGAGCGGGTGACCCTCCTGCCGCAGGAGACCCTCATCCTGCACGACACCATCCGCGAGAACATCGCCTGCGGACGCCCCGGCGCGAGCGACCACGAGATCGTCGAGGCCGCGCGGGCCGCCGACGCGGACACGTTCATCAACGCGCTGCCCGACGGGTACGAGACCGAGATCGACCCCAACTCGGCGCGTCTGTCGGGCGGCCAGCTCCAGCGCCTGGCGATCGCCCGGGCCATGCTGCGCGATGCGCCGGTCCTCGTCCTGGACGAGCCGACCACCGGGCTGGACGCGCTCGCCGCGCGCCGTATCGTCAAGCCGCTGCGCAGGCTGATGCGCGGCCGCACCACCATCATGATCACGCACGATCTCAATCTCGCGCCCGACGCCGACCGCATCCTCGTCCTGGACGGCGGCCGGATCGTGGAGACCGGGCGGCACGAGGAGCTGCTGACCCGCGTGGGCGGGGCGTACTCCCGGCTGCACCGTTCGCAGAACAACGCGGTCATGGACACCGGCGAGCTACGGCTGCCGCTGTCCGACGACGGACGCCCGCTCTTCCGCGACGAGGTGTGGCTGCCCGGGGGCGACCCCCGATGGTGAACGTGGAGTCGCCGGGCGGACGGCCGGATCCGGTGCAGGAGCCGGTGCAGGAGCCGATGCCGCCACCGGACCTTCCCCGCATCCTCCTCGTCGACGACGACCCCGCCGTGCTGCGGTCGTTCGAGATGCTGCTGAGCAGACGCGGTTTCACGATCCTGTGTGCGGCGGACGGTACGGAGGCGCTCGACGCGGTGCAGCGGCTGAACCCGGCCGCGATCGTGCTGGACATCGAGATGCGCGGTCTCGACGGGCTGACCATCTGCCGCCGGATCCGGGCCGCCGGCGACCGGGTGCCAATCCTGACGCTGTCCGTACGCCGCTCCATCGGGGACCGGATGTGCAGGTGTGGACCGGGGACGAACTGCCGTCCGCCAACGTGCTGGAGGCGCACCTCGTGCAGCTGCGCAGGAAGTCGGAGGCGGGCGGCGGGCCGCGGCTGATCCGTACGGTGCGGGGCGTCGGCCATGTGCTGGGCGCGCGGGCGTGAGGCGTGGTCGGGAAGTGAGGCCGCGGCCGGGAGGACGCGGGTGTGAGGTGCCATGAGATGTCAATCCGGGCGAACATCAGCAGTCGGATAACTGACCGGAAATCGTCCTTCGAAGTCGGTGGGCAGCGCGGTCTCGCGGTGAGAGGACCTCCCCCGCGGCGTCCCCCGTTCCTGCGAGACCAGCGCGCACCAGGATTAACGCGAAGTTGCTCGCGTTAATCTTTCTCGGACAATACTTGGCGTGAACCCGCACTGCAATACGGAGCCGTCGTGACGACAGCGCACCATGCCCCGGGAGGGTCCCGGCCCGGTGGGCGGACCGCCCGTACCCGCGAGGCCGTATTGACCGCCGTCTTCAAGGAGTTGGGGCGCGGCGGCTTCGCCGCGCTCACCATGGAGAAGGTCGCTCAGCGCTCGGGAATTCATGTGGCGACGCTCTACCGGCGCTGGCGCTGCATCGAGGGGCTGGTCTGCGAGCTGCTGACCGATCTGAGCTCCGATGTGCCGCTGCCGGACACCGGCACGCTGCCCGGGGATCTGCGTGCGCTGGCCCGCTCGATAAGCGCGTTCTACGGGGATGCGCGGATGCGCCGGCTGATCGAGGCGGTGGTCTCCGCCGCGGCCCGCGACCCGCAGGCGGCCACGGTGCTGCGGTCCTTCTTCGGCGAACGGATGGTGCTGGCCGGCCGGATGGTGCAGCGGGCCGTCGTACGCGGCGAGCTGTCCGCGGACACCGACCCGGAGCAGGTGGTGTCGGCCCTCGGCGCGCCCTTCTACTACCGGATCCTGATCGCCCGTCGCCCCGTCGACCAGGACCTCGCCGAGTCCACCGCCATCGCCGTCTGGGCGGCGGCCCGCGCGGGCGCGTACGCGAGCAAGGGCAACAGCAGCAACAACTCCGGCAACAGCAAGACAAACTGACGCAGCAACAACAAAGGCGCCCAGCAAAAGCCCCAGCAAAAGCCCAGCAACATCGCCAACCAAGACCGACGGCGCTGACTAGCCTCAACACCCATGCGGATTCTCATTCTTGGCGGTACGTCATTCGTGGGCCGCGCCATCGTGGAGGACGCTCTGCGCACCGGCGCCGAGGTGACCTTGTTCGGCCGGGGGAAGACCGGGGCCGGCCTGTTCCCCGGGCTGACCCGGCTGATCGGCGACCGGGACACCGGCGACTACGCGGCGCTGCGCGACGGCAGTTGGGACGCGGTCGTGGACGTCAGCGGCTACGTTCCGCGCCATGTCGGACAGGCGATGGACGCGCTGGGCGACCGGGTCGAGCGGTACCTGTTCATCTCCAGCCACGCGGTGTACGCGCGCACGGGGGTGGCGCCCGGCTCAACGGAGGACACCCCGCGCCGTCCGCCCGTACGGGACACCGAGGAGCTCTACGACGAGACCTACGGCCGGCTCAAGGTGGCCTGTGAGGACGATGTGCTGGCCCGGTACGGCGCGCGGGCGACGATCGTGCGGCCGGGGAAGGTGGCCGGGCCGTACGACCCCTCGGACACGTTCACGTACTGGGCCCGCCGGGCCGCGCGCGGCGGACGGGTGGCGCTGCCCGCCGACCCGGGGCAGCCGGTGCAGATCATCGACTCGCGCGACCTGGCCCGTCTGGTGGTGCAACTGCTCGCCGACGACCGCCCGGGAGCGTTCCACGCGGTGGGGCCGGCCGAGCCGGTCACGCTCGGCGGGCTGATCGAAACCTGTGCGCGGGTGGCGGGCAGCCAGGTCGAGATCGTACGGGTGTCCGCCGAGGGAGCGCCGCCGATGTTCCCGCTGGTCCGGCCGGACTGGCCGACGCAGCAGCGCAACCCGGCGCGGGCCCGGGCGGCGGGCCTGCCCGCGACCCCGCTGGAGGTGACCGCCGCCGACGTCCTGGCCTGGGACCGCGAGCGCGGTGAGCCGCCGCTGGAGTGCGGCTACTCCCCTGAGGAGGAGCGGGCGTTGCTCGTGCGGGAGGACGGCGCGGCCGTCGACGGCTGACGGGCCCGGCCGGCCCCGGAGGAGTCCGCCGGCACCTACCCCGGAGGAGTCCGCCGGCACCTACCCCGAGGAGCTCGCCGGCACCCACCCCGGAGGAGCTCACCGGCATTCACCGGCGAACCCCTCCGAGCGTCATGCGCCTACTTGCCGAGCAGCCCCGCCATCCACGCCTCGATCTCGTCCGACCGTCGCGGCAGCCCGTCCGACAGGTTCCGGTTGCCGTCCTCCGTCACGAGGATGTCGTCCTCGATCCGGACGCCGATACCGCGGTACTCCTCGGGCACCGTCAGATCGTCCGCCTGGAAGTACAGGCCGGGCTCGACGGTGAGCACCACGCCGGGCTCCAGCGTGCCGTTGACGTACGCCTCGGTGCGGGCCGCGGCGCAGTCGTGGACGTCGAGGCCGAGCATGTGGCCGGTGCCGTGCAGGGTCCAGCGGCGCTGGAGCCCCAGCTCCAGCACCCGCTCGACCGGGCCGTCGAGCAGGCCCCACTCGACCAGCTTCTCGGCGAGCACCCGCTGCGACGCGTCGTGGAAGTCACGGAAGGCCGCACCGGGCTTCACCGCCGCGATGCCCGCCTCCTGGGACTCGTACACCGCGTCGTAGATCTTGCGCTGGAAGTCGGTGTAGCGGCCGTTGATCGGCAGGGTGCGGGTGACGTCCGCGGTGTAGAGGGTGGTGGTCTCCACGCCGGCGTCCAGCAGCAGCAGGTCGCCGGAGCGGACCTCGCCGTTGTTGCGGACCCAGTGCAGGGTGGTGGCGTGCGGGCCGGCGGCGCAGATCGAGCCGTAGCCGACGTCATTGCCCTCGACGCGGGCGCGCAGGAAGAACGTTCCTTCGATGTAGCGCTCGCTGGTCGCCTCGGCCTTGTCCAGGACCTTCACGACGTCCTCGAAGCCGCGCACCGTGGAGTCGACGGCCTTCTGCAGCTCGCCGATCTCGAACGCGTCCTTGACCACGCGGGCCTCGGACAGATAGACCCGCAGCTCTTCGTCGCGCTCGGCGGTGACCTTGTCGGTCAGCGCGGCCTCGATGTCGGCGTCGTGCCCGCGGACGACCCGGACCGGGCCGGTGGCCTCCTTGAGCGCGGCGGCCAGCTCGCGGACGTCCTTGCAGGGGACGCCGAGCAGCGCCTCGGACTCGCTGAGGCTGTGGCGCCGGCCGACCCACAGCTCGCCCATGCCGTTCAGCCAGAACTCGCCGTTCTCGCGGTTGGAGCGGGGCAGCCGGTAGATCGTCGCCTCGTGTGAGTCGCCCTTCGGCTCCAGGACGAGGACGCTGTCGTCGGTCTGGTCGCCGGTGAGGTAGACGTACTCCGTCGAGGCGCGGAAGTCGTACTCGGTGTCGTTCGAGCGGGTCTTGAGATTGCCCGCCGGGATCACCAGGCGCTCACCGGGGAAGCGCGCGGACAGTGCGGCGCGGCGCCGGGCGGCGTTCGGGGCCTGCTCGATCGGCTGCAGGTCGCGCAGCTCGGTGTCGGCCCAGCCGCTCTTCATGTTCTCCGCGAGCTCATCAGAGACGCCCGGGTAAAGGCCGTTCTTGCGCTGCTTGATCGGCTGCTCGTCCTCGTCCGGGGTCTCCGGCGTGAGCTCGTCGGTCACAATGCCTCCTTTTAAGACTGAACCGCGACTGAACCGCTTTCCATCGTATGTGCGGATCGAAAGCGGTCCAGGGGCAGGAAGGTGTGACCTCTCAGGCACTCCGGCCATAGGACGCAATATGGCCACCGGAGCTTGGGTGCGCGGCGCGCCGTAAGGCTTGAACTACGCACTGTCCCCCGAAGCGAGCGCCGTTCCCCGAAGCGAGCACTGCTCCCCGAAGCGAGCACTGCTCCCCGAAGCGAGCGCTGCTCCTCGAAATGCGCGCTGTTCCCGAAATACGCGCTACCCGCGCTACCCCTCGAAGTACGCCGCGAGCAGCACCACGTCCTCCTCCGACGACGGATCGTCCAGCCCCTGCGGCAGCATCGTGCGCACGATGTGGTCCACGACCGCCTCCGGATCATGGCGGGCGGCCCTGGGTACGCCGGCCGCGGCGGAGTGCAGCCGGGCGAAGGCGCGGTCCATGGGCTCGCCGGTGCGGTGCAGCAGCCCGTCGCTGTAGAGCAGCAGGGTCTCGCCGCCGGCCGGTTCGATCTCCACGCTCGGCGCTTCCCAGCAGGCGAGCATGCCCAGCGGCGCGGACAGCGAGGTCTCCACGAACTCGGTCCGCAGCTCCCCGAGGATCAGCGGCGGGCAGTGGCCGGCCCCGGCGAGCACCAGCTTGCGCGGCATGGCGGCGCTCCCCCAGCTACTGCTGGAGGCACCCCCACCCATGCCCTCCAGGGACGGGGGCGCGCCGGGCGCGCCGGGCGGCGGCTCGGTGAAGGCGAACAGCGCGGTGGCGCTGCGGGCGGGCTCGGTCAGCCGCATCAGCAGTTCGAGGTCCGAGAGGACCGCGACCGGATCCTCGCCCTCCATGACCGCGTATGCGCGCAGGGACGCCCGCAGCCGCCCCATGGCGGCCACCGCGCTCGGCCCGGAGCCGGTCACCGAACCGACGGCCAGGCCCAGCGCGCCGTCCGGCAGCGGCAGTGCGTCGTACCAGTCGCCGCCGCCGCGCGGGCCGGTGCTGTGCCGCACCGCGAGGCGTACGCCGGGGACCCGTGGCAGCCGGCGGGGCAACAGCTCCTCGCGGAGGATGCGGCCGGCTTGTTGGCTGCGGTGGAGTTCCAGGAGGCGGGCGAGGTGTTCGGCGGCGTGCGCCCGGTAGAGGCCGACGAGGTGGCGCTGGCGTTCGGTGGGTTCGGCCGGTTCGTCGTAGAGCCAGACCGCGGCGCCGGTTCTGCCGATGGGTTCGGCGGTGAGCGGAACGGCGTAACTGGCGGCGTATCCGAGGCGGGCGGCGACCTCGCGCAGGCGGGGGTCGAGGCTCTTCTCACCGGGGATGTCGGGCTCGGTGATCTCGGTACGCGCGTCGATCCGGGGGTCGCATCGGGGGTCGCTTCGGCGGCCGGGGACAAGGCCCTCGCCAGGGGCGCCGCGACGGGTCTCGTCGAGCGGGCCGGTGCGGGTGTCGTCGCCGGTGACGCCCGGCTCCGGGAGGCCGTCCAGTATCCGCGCGTACGACAGGGCGCGGCGCGGGATGGTCTCGATGTGGCCGATTTCGGCGTGGCCGAGACCGAGGCCGACGGTGGTCTCCGGGCCGAGTCCGTCGGCCGGTGCGAGGACGACCAGACCGCGGCGCGCGCCGACCAGTGAGGCGCCGGCGCGCAGCAGCTCGTGCAGGGCGTCCTGCAATGTGCGGGTGCGCGCGAGCTGTTCGGTCAGGTCGTGCAGGGTGCTGAGGTCGGAGATCCAGCCGGCCAGCCGGTCCTGGACCGCGGCGAGTTGGTCGACGACGGAGACCTCGGGGGAGGGGCCGGGCACGGTGCCGGCCGCGGGGTCCATGGCGTCCTGAGGGGCGCCGGACGAGGGGTCGGAGGGGGTGTCGGTGGTGGCGTCCGCGGGGGTCTTTGCCACGCGCGGGTCGGCATTGTGTGTGGGGGCGGGAAGAGCTGGTTCGATTCCAGCCACTTTCGGTACATGGGGGGCGGTCATGGCCGACGGCTATCGTCGCGCCGGGCATTGCCCCAGGTCAGGCCGCTTTTTGGTAGGGAGTGCGGCATTTTGTTGAGTGATGTTGTGCGGTGCGTTTGGCCGCGCAAATTCCTCAATAGCATCGCAAACCCCCATGTCATGCTGCTCCGCTATCAATGCCTCCACATGTACACGCACCAGCGATGTGATGTCCAGCACTGTCCCTATGGGGTTTGTGGTGTCAACAAGGTCTGTAGATTGGCCTGAAAATAGCCCCCTGAGCGTCAATTTGCGGTCGACTGGCGGCGATCAGCAGCGCGTCATCACCACATGGCGGGTACGTACTCGGAAAGGCGCGGGGCCAGTTGGGGCCGCACCGGAACTCTCCGGCGGGCACCGGCGTCTAATACGGCGACGACCGCGACGCACTCCCAAATGGCGGGGACTGCACTACGGAAGCGCAAGCGCCATGCGCGCGCCACCCCCCGCCACGTTCCACGCTCGGCGTACGACGTGATGCGCTGCCTTGTACATGCGGTGACCAAAGATCCACGTGGCGTGATCGATGAGTGATCGACCCAGGTCGCACGACCGGGCCGCAAGAACGCCACACGACGGCATGAAGCGGTGCGGCGCGAAACGATTGTGTACCGGCAAGTAGTGCCATGTAGTGCGATGGACATAGCCCTCGGCGTTAACGGAAAGGAACGAGCGCTCATGCGCGAGATCCTCGGAAGGCGACGCAAGCTCCTGTTCCGGCGCGGCGGAAGGTCGGCGCTGCTCGGTGCGGCGCTCCACTGCGCCACCGAGTGGCAGTGGCCAGTACTTCCCGGTGTGGGACTCAGGTCCGCCGGCCGGCAGCCGGCCGGCGCCCGGCTCGGCCTGGCCGAACGGCCCGCCCGCCGGTGCAGCTGCCCCGACCCCGACTGTGTGGTGCCCGGCGCGCACCCCTTCGACCCCGGCCTGCTGGCGGCCACGACCGATGCCCGGATGGTGCGTTGGTGGTGGACCAACCGCCCGGACGCCCCCATCGTGCTGGCCACCGGCGGCCGCGCGCCCTGCGCGGTGAGCCTGCCCGCCGTCGCCGGCGCCCGCGCCCTGGCGGCCCTGGACCACTTCGGCGTACGCCTCGGCCCCGTGGTGGCCACGCCCACCCGCTGGTCGCTGCTCGTATCGCCGTACGACCTCCCGGAGTTGGGCGAGCTGCTGCACTCCCAGGACTGGGTGCCCAGCTCGCTGCGGTTCCACGGGGAGGGCGGCTATGTGGTGCTCCCGCCGTCCCAGATCGGCGCCGGCAAGGTGCGCTGGGAGCGGCCTCCGGCAGCCCCCAAGCTCTCAACTTCTACCCCAACTTTGTTCGAGCGGGGGGACCCCCATGCGCAGGGGGGACCCCCACCTTCGGCCGCGCCGTGGCTGCCGAAGGTGGCCACGATCGTCGACGCGCTCGTCATGGCGAGCACCGGCACCCCGGACGGCGGCAGCCGGCTCGCGTATTGACGCGCGGACCGGCTCCTGCGGGGGGTCGCCCCAACGACCCGCGGGCGGTTCACCCGTACGGGTGCGACCGGCCGGGCCAGTACGGGAAACGGGTGTCCGGGCGCCGACGGGCACCCTTGTCGGCCGATAGGTTCGTCTCACCGTCAAGCCGTCGTCGCGTCGTCGTCGGCATCTCAATCGCAGGTGGGGCCCATGCAGCGTGCGCAGAAATTCCGCATGATCGGGCTCGCCGGTGCGGCGGTGCTCGCCGTCGCCGTGCCGCTGGGCGCCGCGATCGCCGGCCCGGCGGATACCCTCCCCGCCGTCGGCGGGGGTGCCCGCGCTTCGGGTGCGGGGTCCGGGAGGGCGGTCACGGCCGAAAAGAGCTCCAAGCTCACCAACGGCGTCGGCCCGCAAAGGCACGCCAATTCGGGCAAGAGCCCCAATGGCTCCAACAGCCCTAACAGCCCCAGCCGCCCCGCAAGCACCACCAAGCGCCAGAAACTCACCAGCCCCCTCGGTGAACTCGATCTGCCGTTCCTCTCCGGGCGCACCTCCCGCTGCGGGCCCGAACTCGCCTCTCCGCAGGGGATCGAGGCCCAGACCTGTGTGCTCGCCGAGGGTGGCCGGACGTGGGCGCGTACGTACTACCGCAACCTCACCGGCGGCCCGCTGCGGGCCGTACTGGCGCTGCTGCGGCCGGACGGCAGGACCGTCCAGGTGCACTGTGAGGTGCCGGCGGCCGACGAGCCGGGCGTGTGCGAGACACCGGCCGCCGCGACCGTGCGCACGAGCCGGCAGGCGTACGGGGCGGTGGCGGAGATCTCCGATGCGCGGGGGGAGCGGCTGCTGCTGCGCTCCGGCAGCAACTCGGCGCCGGAAGGCAGTGGTTCGGACCACTGACGGCGCGGGCCGCCCACGAGGATCGCGCGGGACGGCGTCCGTGCGGATTCCGGGGCGAGCGCCCGGCTCCGGACATGGAAGCGCCCGGTCGCTGGCGACGGGGGATGCACCAGCGACCGGGCTTTTAGAACCGTAACAAGAGATCGGCAGTTCGCAAATTCGATCGTGGATTTCCGGACGCCTATTTACCGGCAGGTACGGCGAGTTGTGACGGGCGTCACGCCTGGGACCTCCGGGGGTGTACGGTCCGCACGGCCGAGGCCGTCACTGTCAGCTCAGGGTGACCTGACGGTTGGTGAGCCCGCCGCGCGCCCGGCGCTCCTCGGTGGTCAGCGGGGCGTCCGTCGCGAGGGCCTTCGTCAGCCGCTCGGCGAACGCCGCGGCCGGCTCGGCGACCGCTTCGGCGTCCATCGACGAGGGCAGGTCCCAGACCGGCACGACCAGCCCGTGGGCGCGGAACGAGCCGACCAGGCGGGTGCCTTCGCCGAGCGAGGAGGTGCCCGCGGCGTGCAGCCGGGCGAGCGCGTCCAGCAGCTGCTCCTCGGGGTACGAGGTGACCCAGCGCAGATGGTTCTTCTCCGGGGCCTGGCACCAGTAGGCGCCCTCCAGGCCGGGGATCCGGGCGGTCGGGATGGCCGCCGCGTTGGCCCGCTCCAGGGAGGCGGCGACCTCTCCGGTGGCGTTCTCGGCGTTCTCCACCCAGAACTCGAAGCCGGTGTGGACGGTCGGCTCAAAAGGTGCCTCCAGGTCGAGCAGATCCTGGAGCCGGGGGCCGTCGGCGGCGGGCCGTCCGGCGGCGACCGGGGTGCCGGGCTCCGCGACCAGCGCGCGCTGCAGGGTGTCGGCGAGGTCGCGGCTGATGTCGCCGGAGGCGGTGTCGTTCTGCAGACCGAGCAGCACCGTGCCGTTGTCGCGGCGCAGCGCGGGCCAGGCCATCGGCAGCACGGTCGCCAGCTTCACGGCCGGGACGCCCTCGGGCAGCCCGCCCTTCAGCGTCAACTCGGCGGTGGCGGCGGGTACCAGCTCCCTCAGCGCCACCCAGTCGCACTCACCGGGCAGGCCCTCGAAGGGGCGCTGCACGAGTTCGGTGGCGGCGTGCGCCGCGCGCCGGCCGTGACACGCTTTGTACCGGCGGCCGGAGCCGCACGGGCAGGGCTCGCGAGCGCCGACGACCGGCACCTCGCCGTCCTTGATCTGCGGTGCTGCGGCCTGGGGCTGGGGGCGGCGCTTCTTGGCCATGAGGACGGTGTCTCCTGGTCGATCCTGGGCGTACGGACGCGTTTCGGCGCGAGCCTAGAGGATTGCGTACCAGGGCGCGCCCGGCCGGCCATGAGGCCGTGTCGGGCGCGTGGCGGGGCCACGTCCGGCCCGCTGCGGCACGGCCAGGCGGCGCGTGCCGCAGCGTCAGGTCGTCGTCGCTGCGCCGGATCCCGTCACGTCGGATCGTCGCCGCTACGTCGGGACCGCTACGTCAGATCGTCGAGATCCACGAAGGCGGGGCCCAGCGTCGGACCCGGCCGGCCGTTGGCCCGTCCCGCGCCCGTCGCGAGCGAGGGCGGCAGATCCGGCGTCAGATCCACGCGCGTAGCGAATGCGCCTTGGAGCGAGAGGGCCGCCCAGACCGTCACTTCACCGGTGGCGGTGTCGCGTACGCCCCAGTCCTTGGCGAGCGACCGGATGATCGCCAGCCCGCGACCGCCGTGCGCCGTGACCGAGGGAGTGGCCGGAAGTGGCCGGGTCGGGCCTCCGCCGTCCGTGACCGCGACGGTCAGCCGGCCCTGTGCGTCGATACGCCAGGAGGCCCGGACGGATGCCGACGGGGTGCCCCGTGACGCATCCTTCGCGGCGTCCTTCGATGCCGCTCTTACGGAACCCGGTGATCCGTTTTCGTATATCGGACGCGCATGTCGACACGAATTGCTCAATAGCTCCGAAAGGATAAGGACCGCATCATCGATGACTGTGTCCTGAACTCCACTTGCCAACAGCTCTTCACGCATGCGCCGCCTGGCCATGCCCACACCCGCTGGACCATGGGGTACGGCCATGATCGACGACGTCGGCACCTCTTGTGCCACCACCAACGCCACCCCCGAGACCTCCTTTGCCCCACGCCACGGGATGAATGCCCCAATGGACTGGACCGGAAACCGGCCAAGCGACACGCAGTGACGCACTGGACACAATCGAATACCCGTCGAATGCGCCGGTGCACACCCTGTGATGAGCTCTAGCCAAGGCCGAGTTGGCTTCGTACCTGCTTGGGGCGATTTGTAATCACCGCGTCCACGCCCAATTCCTGGCACAGTTCGACATCGGCGGGCTCATTGACCGTCCATACGTGGACCTGGTGGCCCGCGCGATGCGCCTTGGCGACGTACTCGGGGTGCGAGCGGAGGATCCGCATCCCGGGGCCCGCGATCCCGATGCCGGGCGGCAGCCGGCCGTCGCGGTGCCGCAGGCTGAGGAACTGCATCAGATAGACGCCGGGGATGTCGGGCGCCGCGGCGTGTACGCGATGCAGCGAGCGCGCCGAGAAGCTCATGACCCGGACCGGAGATGTCCAATCGGCACGCATGGCCGGTTTTGTATACCCGAACCGGCCCAGCAACTCGACCAGCCGCTCCTCCACCTGTCCGGCCCAGCGCGTCGGATGTTTGGTCTCGATGGCCAGCTCGACCCGGCGGTCCGCGTCGGCGACCAGCTCCAGCAGCCGCTCCAGCGTGAGTACGGAGGTCCGCTCGGGGTCCTCGTGCTGCCGGTCCGGCGCCTCGTTCGCGAAGCCCTCTTCCTTCCAGGACCCGAAATCGAGCGTGGCGAGATCGGCCAGCTCAAGGGCGGAGACCGCGCCGCGCCCGTTGGACGTGCGATTCACCCGCCGGTCGTGGACGCAGACCAGATGGCCGTCCGCGGTCAGCCGGACATCGCACTCCAGGGCGTCCGCGCCGTCCTCGATCGCCTTGCGGTAGGCGGCCAGGGTGTGCTCCGGCGCGTCGTCGGAGGCACCTCGATGGGCTACGACGGAAATTGCGGGACGACCCGGGCGGGCGTCCTGGGCGCGGCGTGCATAGGTCACCGCGTTATCGTGCCATCCACCGTCGCCGGGTCACCCACCCGTCCCCCGGGGCGGGTAACAGGGGATGCGTCGGTTTTGTCCGACATAAAGGATGAGGGCACAGTCACAGCCTCGGCTTACGGCGCTCTGACGCGTGGTGGGAAAGGCTGGGACACAGGCTCTTCCGTATCGCCCGGCCCGTATGGCGCGGACCGGACACACGGACCGGGGCTCGCGGCCGGTGCGGATCCGCTGGGTAGGACCCGTGGACCGGACCCGCGAACCCGGACCGGCGGACCGGGACTCGCCCGTATCGCCCGGATCCTTAATCCTGGAGTACCGGGTGCCCGATCCCCCGCACACCGAGAACCGCAAGACCTGCAAGACCCGCAAGACCTGCAAAAACTGCAAGACCCGGAAGACACGGCCCGCCCCCGGCATCGGACACACCGGGGGCATGCGGGTGACCTGCCCGCCCGGGCCGTGGGCGCCGACCATCGTGAAGCTGAGGAGAGAGCTGTGAGCACCGAGAACGAGGGAGCCGCCGTCCCGTCGGAGGCCAAGCCGCCGACCGGACAGTGGCCGGACAGCGCCCCCGCGTCCGCCTCCGGCGCACAGACTCCCGACGCCCCGCCGGCGCCGGCCGCTCCCCCGCCGCCGGAATTCGCGCCGACCGCAGCGCCGGGCCCCGCCGGCGCGACCGAACAGACCACCCGGATCCCCGCCTACCCGGAGGCCGGACACGGTTCGTCCGCCGGCGGCTGGGGCCAGCCCCCGTACGGTGGCGGCGACCCCTGGGGCGCGTCCGCCGTCCCCGCGCCCAAGCGGCGCAACGGCGGCCTGATCGCGGCCGTCCTGGTGGCCGCGCTGGTCGCCGGCGGTGTCGGCGGCGGCATCGGCTTCTGGGCCGCGGGCCAGAGCGACAGCGCCTCGACGACGGTCTCCGCTACCGGCGACGCCGGCGCGCTGAACCGCAAGCCCACCTCGGTCTCCGGGATAGCGCAGAAGGCGCTGCCCAGCGTCGTGACGATCGAGGCGCAGGGTGCCGGCGGCGACGGCGGCACGGGCACCGGCTTCATCTACGACAAGCAGGGCCACATCCTCACCAACAACCACGTCGTGGCCAGCGCCGCCGACGGCGGCAAGCTCACCGCGACGTTCTCCAACGGCAAGAAGTACGACGCCGAGGTCGTCGGCCACGCCCAGGGCTACGACGTCGCCGTCATCAAGCTCAAGAACGCCTCCGGCGCCTCGCTCAACCCGCTCCCGCTCGGCAAGTCCTCCAACGTGCAGGTCGGCGACGCCACGATCGCGATCGGCGCGCCCTTCGGCCTGTCCGGCACGGTCACCACCGGCATCATCAGCGCCAAGGACCGCCCGGTGGCCTCCAGCGACGGCGGCGGCACCAGTGCCTCGTACATGAGCGCCCTCCAGACGGACGCCTCGATAAACCCCGGCAACTCCGGCGGCCCACTGATGGACGCCGGCGGCAATGTCATCGGCATCAATTCCGCCATCCAGTCGGCCGGCAACGGCGGCCTGGGCGGCGAGTCCGGCCAGTCCGGCAGCATCGGCCTGGGCTTCGCGATCCCCATCGACCAGGCCAAGCGGGTGGCCGAGGACCTGATCAAGACCGGTAAGCCGGTCTACCCCCAGATCGGCGTCCAGGTCGGCATGCGGGACACCGGCGACGGCGCGACCATCGCCCAGACCGGCAACAACGGCTCCGAAGCGGTCACCGCGAACGGCCCGGCCGACAAGGCGGGCCTCAAGCCCGGCGACACCATCACCAAGCTCGACGACACGGTCATCGACAGCGGCCCCACCCTCATCAGCGAGATCTGGCAGCACAAGCCCGGCGACCAGGTCACCCTCACCTACAAGCGCGGCGGCAAGGAGCACACCACCCAGGTCACCCTGGGCCAGCGCACAGGCGACAAGTGACGCGCTAGTCTGATCCCCGCGACACCTACGCCACAGGCGCGCGGTGCCGCGGGGAGGCTTGCCCGAGCGGCCTAAGGGAACAGTCTTGAAAACTGTCGTGGCGGCAACGTCACCGTGGGTTCAAATCCCACAGCCTCCGCAGTTGCGGATAAAGCGCAGGTGAGAGGGGTACCCGGAGGTCCGGGTGCCCCTCTTGTCGTTGGTTCGGGCGGTCGTCGACCACGGCCGTCGAACAGTCGCGCGGCCACCCTTCGGCCAGGGGCGAGGATCTGGGGCCACCCGTAGTTGTTCCTCGTCGGGTCAAAAAGGGTTTCTTGCCGGGATGCTTGGTTAAGGGGCTGGTCAGAGGGGGTGTGCGGGGCTTGTGAGGCAACCCTTCGGCGTGCGGTCCGTCTCATGGGTGCGGTCATCGCCTGACCGTTCCGGGCCTCGTCGGCGCATACTGGGCTCACGATGACGAAGCCATCCGCGCCCCGGCGCCACCTGTCCACAAGCCCCTTCAAAGCCCCGATTGTTCCGCCGGCCAAGCAATTCGGGCTGGGAGACCGAGTCTCACACGACCAGTACGGCCTGGGCAGAATCGTTGATGTCGAGGACGGGATCGCGCTGCTCGTCGACTTCGGCTCCCGCCAGGTCCGAATCGTCAGCCCGTACTCGCGAATGAACAAGCTCTGACCTCGTGCACCGGCCCGCTGAAGGGTGCCCTGCGTGCGTGGGGCACCCCTTCTGCGTGCCCGGACTCCCTTTTTGGTGTACGGCATGGGGAATTGCTGATGCATATCATTAATGTTCGCGATTCTGAAATGCGGGGATCGTGAAATGGCGTTAAAATATGCGTAGCGAATTTGGGGGGATCTCGCGGGTGTCGCCCTTTATCTGGAAAAGTGCGAGGCGTGGAAAACGCTTCTAGCGTGGGTGTCATGAGCACTCAACAGACCATGCGCGACAAGTTCTAC
This sequence comes from Streptomyces inhibens, assembly GCF_003389455.1. Taxonomy (GTDB): domain Bacteria; phylum Actinomycetota; class Actinomycetes; order Streptomycetales; family Streptomycetaceae; genus Streptomyces; species Streptomyces inhibens. The sequence continues at coordinate 15,243 of NZ_QUAC01000005.1, forward strand.
ACCGTGGTGGCGGGCGACACGCTTACCGCCATCGCCGCTCGCTTCCATACCACCATGAAGCAGCTTCAGATCTGGAATAATATTCCGGACCCGAACACCATCAAAGTAGGGCAGCGGCTCGTCGTCGGGAAGACGCCCGTCGGGGAGCCTGAGCCCGCAGCTCCGAGCCTGGTGCCGTTCCCCGGTGCGGACTGGTTCAAGACCCTGCCGCCGCCGGACAGTCCCATCATCCAGAACATGGGCTTCCGTCTCGTCGACGAAGACTGCGGTGCCCCCTACGGGTTCAGCGGCCCCGGGTCGAGGTGGAACGAGAAGCACCGGAAGGCCTACGCGCTCTGGCAGGAGAGTCTGGGATTCTCGGGACCCGAGGCCGACGGCTGGCCGGGCCGGAGGTCCTGGGACGCTCTGCGTGTTCCGACCCCGACGCCCGAGCAATGGGGCTCCGACTGAAGCCGGTAAATCGTAAATCGTAAATCGTAGAACTCCCCGCCATGCAATGTTCAATTGCGCGGCGGGGATGCTCTTTGTCCGGGGCGTATCGTGGAATTCATTCTCGTCAATCATCGGCACTGTGCAGAAAGTGGGTAGTGGTCACCGTGGGTTCGCGGAGCGCGGGGATATCGGGTGGGGGCCGGCGGACGTCCGTGGTGATTCGGCGGGCCGAGGGGCGGGATGCCGCGCGGCTCACTCGGCTGGTGCGCGGCTCGGCGGCGTACGAGGGGCGGTATGCCGCGATGGTCGACGGGTATCGGGTGGGCCCGGACTACATCGAGGCGCATCGGGTGTTTGTCGCCGTGGGCGACGTACGTGGTGACAGTGGCGAGGGCGGGCGGGTGCTCGGGTTCTATTCGCTCGTTGTCGAGCCGCCCGAGCTTGATCTGATGTTTGTGGCGGATCAGGCGCAGGGGTACGGGATCGGGCGCCGGCTGGTCGACCACATGCGGGACGAGGCGCGGCGCGCCGGAATCGACAGTGTGCGGGTGGTTTCGCATCCGCCCGCCGAGGGGTTCTACCGCAGCATGGGCGCCCGGCCCAGCGGCACGGTGCCGGCGAATCCGCCGGCGGTGATGTGGGACCGGCCGGAGCTCAGGTTCGTGGTGGGGAGCGGCGGAGAGAGGTAGCAGGGTCAGAGCCGGAGTCAGGATTGTGACTTGCTGGGGTTTTGTGGCAGTTGGGCGTTATTCAGAGCTAATTGGATGGCGGAGTAGGTCACTTATCGCGACTGTGTGGATATGACGCGATCGTTTGAGGAACTGGTGGCCGAGGCCGATGCCGTATCGGTCGAGGGGTGGGATTTCTCGTGGCTTGAGGGGCGGGCCACGGAGGAGCGGCCCTCGTGGGGCTATCAGCGCGCGATGGGTGAGCGGTTGGCGCGGGCGTCGGCGGCGTTGGACATCCAGACGGGTGGCGGAGAGGTGCTCGCCGGGGCGGCGAAGCTGCCGCCGGTGATGGTGGCCACGGAATCCTGGCCACCGAATGTCGCCAAGGCCACCGCACTGCTGCATCCGCTGGGCGCGGTCGTGGTGGCCGATGAGGACGATCCGCCGCTGCCGTTCGCCGATGCGGCATTCGATGTGGTGACCAGCCGCCATCCGGTGACCGTGTGGTGGGACGAGATCGCCCGTGTGCTGCGGCCGGGTGGCACGTACTTCTCCCAACAGGTCGGCCCGGCCAGCGTGTTCGAACTGGTCGAGTTCTTTCTGGGGCCGCAGCCGGAGCACGTACGGCGTGCCCGCCATCCCGAGGACGCGCGCAGGGCGGCGGAGGCGGCCGGCCTTGAGGTGGTCGATCTGCGTGCGGAGTCGCTGCGGACCGAGTTCTTCGATATCGGGGCGGTGGTCTACTTCCTGCGGAAGGTCGTGTGGATGGTGCCCGGGTTCACCGTGGGGAAATACCGGGAGAAGTTGCGGGAGTTGGACGCCTTGATCCGCGCCGAGGGGGCGTTTGTGGCGCATACGACGCGGATGTTGATCGAGGCGCGTAAGCCGGCGGTGTGAAGGTGTGAGGGGCCTGGTGAGTCTGCGCGCGTACGGCTTAGGGAGTGGCCCCTACGTCGTCGGTTCCCAGGCCGCCGGCCCTCACGTCGTCGGCCCCCAAGCCGCCGGCCCCCACATCCTCCAGAGCCGAGCGTTGCCGGTCGCTGAGGTCGGTCCGCAGGCCCAGCGCCGTGCGGATCTCGGGCCATTTGTCGTGGGTGCTCGGTGTCGAGCGCAGCCAGCCGAGTCCGTAGTCGACCGGTGAGGTGCCCGGCGATTCCTCCGGGGCGGCTCGCTCGACCAGTGGCTGGAGCACAAAGCCCGAGTTCCGCTCCCTGCCGTTGCGGTCGAGCCAGTCGAAGGCGTGCCGGACGGTGCGGTCGGCGGTGGCGGCGGGCAGGTCCGTACGTGTGAGGAGGGCGCGGAGCACGTAGGAGGCGTTTCTCGATGTGCCGTGGGTGGCCAGCCAGGTCAGGGCCCGATCGGTGGCCGGTGTCACCGTTTCGGTGGTGAGGTGGGGCTGTTCCAGCAGGGCGCGCAGTACGTGGGCGGCCGAGGGCTCGGTGCCGCACCGGCCGAGCCAGCCGAGGGCGCGCCGGGCGGCGCGGTCGACGGTGGCGGCGGGCAGGTCCGTACGTGTGAGGAGGGCGCGGAGCAGGAAGGAGGCGTTTCTCGATGTGCCGTGGGTGGCCAGCCAGGTCAGGGCCCGATCGGTGGCCGGTGTCACCGTTTCGGTGGTGAGGTGGGGCTGTTCCAGCAGGGCGCGCAGTACGTGGGCGGCCGAGGGCTCGGTGCCGCACCGGCCGAGCCAGCCGAGGGCGCGCCGGGCGGCGCGGTCGACGGTGGCGGCGGGCAGGTCCGTACGTGTGAGGAGGGCGCGGAGCAGGAAGGAGGCGTTTCTCGATGTGCCGTGGGTGGCCAGCCAGGTCAGGGCCCGGTCGGTGGCCGGTGTCACCGTTTCGGTGGTGAGGTGGGGCTGTTCGAGGAGCGCGCGCAGTACGTAGGCGGCCGAGGGCTCGGTGCCGTGCAGGTCGAGCCAGGAGACGGCGTGCCGCACAGCCCGGCGGACGAGGTCGGGGGTGAGGTCCGGGCGGGGCAGCAGCGAACTGAGCACGAACTGCGCCTGCTCCGTGTGGCCATGAGCGGCCAGCCACCGCATGGCCAGGCCGGCCGCGGTGTCGGCGCTGCCCGGGGCGAGGTCCTGGCGGCGGAGGAGCTGGGCGAGCACATGGCTGGCGTCCCGCCCCTCGCCGTACGTCGTCAGCCAGGCGCAGCCATGGTCGACGGCCCGGGCGGACTGCTGCGGGAGCAGGGCCCGCGCCGCGAGCAGCGTCTTGAGCAGGTACTGCGCCTCCTGCCCCTGATCGGCATCGAGCCAGCGCAGCGCCTGCTCCGCTGCCGCGGTGCTGAGCGCGGGCGCGAGGCCGGGGCGCCGGTGGAGCGTGTGCAGCAGGTGGCTTGCCTGGGGGGTGGTGCCGTGGGCGTCGAGCCAGCCGAGCGCGGGCCGGGCCGCGGCGGCGAAGGTGTCGGCGGACAGATCCTCGCGCTTGAGGAGGGCGTTGAGGACGTGCCAGGCGGCTTCGTTGGTGTGGTGGGTTTCGGCCCAGGGGAGGGCCAGGTCCACGGCTTTGGCGGCGACCGGCGGCGGCACGTCGGGGCGTTGGAGGAGTGCTTGGAGGAGGTGGCTTGCCTGGGGGGTGGTGCCGTAGGCGTCGAGCCAGTTGAGGGCGGACCGGGCGGTGGTGGCGACCTTGTCGGTGGGCAGGCCCTCGCGCTTGAGGAGGGCGTTGAGGACGTGCCAGGCGGCTTCGTTGGTGTGGTGGGTTTCGGCCCAGGGGAGGGCCAGGTCCACGGCCGTGGCGGTCACCATCGGTGAGACGTCCGGGCGTTGGAGGAGTGCTTGGAGGAGGTGGCTTGCCTGGGGGGTGGTGCCGTGGGCCCGCAGCCATGTCAGGGCGTGGCGGGCGACGCCGGCGGCCTTGTCGGCGGGCAGGCCCTCATGCTTGAGGAGGGCGTTGAGGACGTGCCAGGCGGCTTCGTTGGTGTGGTGGGTCTCGGCCCAGGGGAGCGCCAGATCCACCGCGGTGGCGGTCACCGACGGGGAGACGTCGGGACGTTCGAGGAGCGCCTGCAAGGAGTGGCTGGCCTCAAGCGTCGTGCCGTGGGCCCGCAGCCATGTCAGGGCGTGGCGGGCGACGCCGGCGACGGTGCCGGGGGTGAGGTCCTCCCGCCTGAACAGCGGCTTGTAGAGGCGGGTGGCAGGTTCCGTGTCGCCGTGGAGTTCGAACCAGTCCATGGCGAGGGTGACGCCCTCCGCGAGGACGAGGTACGGGCTCCCCAGCACTCGCCCGAGGAGGTAGGCCGCGTTGTGGCGCGCCCCGTGGACGCCGAGCCAGGCGGTCGTCCGGGCGACCGCTGACTGCTCCTCCTCGGCCCGCAGGTCCGTCCTGTCGAGCAGGGCGCTCAGCACGAAGTCGGCCTCGGTGTCCTCGCGGTACGCCGCGGACCAGGTCAGCGCGTTGGCGACGGCCACCCGCACCTGGCCCGGATCCAGCTCCGAGCGCAGCAGCGCGGACAGCACGTAACTGGCGTCATGGAGCTCCCGGTGCGTCGTGCACCAGTCCAGCGCCAGCTCGACGGCCTCTGCGATATGCGCGGCCGTGACATCGGGTGTGGTCAGCAGGGACTTCAGGAGGTGGGACGCCTCGGGGACGGCGCTGCACCTGCGGAGCCAGTGGAGCGAGACGGAGGAGATCGCGTGCTTCTGCTCGGGTGTCAGATCGGGGCGCCGGAACAGGTCACGCAGCGCGAAACAGGTCTCGTGGTGCGCCACATGGACCTCGCACCACGCCAGGGTCGAGGCCACGACGTCGGGGACGCGCTCCGAGCCAAGGTCCGGGTCGTTGAGCAGGTTGCGCAGGACGTCACTGACCGCGACCACATCACGATGGGTGGTGCACCAGGTCAGGGCGTGTTCCCGGGCGGCGGCGGCCCGCTCCGGATCGCTGCTGCCGGCGCCGAGCAGGGCACAGACGAGTGGCGCCGCGCAGCTGCTGCGCGGGTAGGTGCCGAGCCACCGCCATGAGCGGTCGGTGACCTGCGCCGCCCGCTGCGGGGAGAGGTCGTCGCGCGCCAGCAGGGGGAAGAGCACAAAGTGCGCTTCCGGGTGGCCGATATGCGTCCCCAGCCAGGTCACCGCCTCACCGGATGCCTTCTGGAGCTGGTCGGGGTCGAGATCACGGCGGGACAGCAGGGCCGCCAGGACGAAACTGGCCTCCCATGCGGTGCGATGCCGGTGGAGCCAGCGCGCCGCGGACTCGATGGCGACCCGGGACTGCTCGGGCCGGAGGTCCTGGCGCAGGAAGGCGTTCAACAGGAACTGGGCCTCCTTGCGGAAGGAGTACTGCTGCACCCATCGCACGGCGTGGTCCACGGCCTTGGCGGCGTGTTCCGCGGGCAGTTCGCGCTGGAGCAGCAGCCCGCGGATGACGTAGTCGTCCCCCAGCTGCATCGGGTGTGCCGAGAGCCAGCCGAAGGCGGCCTCGACCACCGGGGCGGGCGCGGCATCGAACGCGTTGAGCGCCCGGGACAGGAAGCGCCGGCATGCGGGCGACTTCTCCTCGTTGCGGATCCAGGGGTCCACGATGCGGTCCCACGCCTGTAGCGTCGCCGACTGCCAAGGCGAACTCGTCACCAGGGTGAGCAGCGTGTGCCCGGCGTCCTCCCCGCCGGCCGCGAGCAGCCCGCCGATCATCTCGGCGTGCTCGGCGATCCAGCCGTCGAAGAAGCGCCCGAGCTGGGTCGCCGGACGGCCCTCGGGCAGCTCGTCGGCCAGCCGGCGCAGATGCCCCGCGAAACGGCCGAATGTGGTGCCGTCGAGGATCATGGACGCCAGGAGGGCGCGGGTGGAGCGGCGATCCACCCGGTCGGCCTGGGCGGGGAGAATGACGTGCTGGAGCAGTTCGTCGGTGACGATGTCGTGGACGACCCTGACCTGGCCGCCCAGCTCGTCCAGCCAGCCACGCTCGATGAGCATGTCGACGACGTCCACACCTTCGAAGTCGGTCTCCCCGCCGAGCAGCGCGTCCACGGCATGTGCCACCGCGTCGACCGGCTGGGGGCAGGCCGCCGCGGCGACCGCGGAGGCGAGCAGCCAGGAGTCGACCGGAGCCGCCGACATCGGTGAGGCGTGCTTCTCCTTCGGCGGGCGGCGGAGCCCGTCGCCCTTCAGGCGCGTGTGCAGCCATTGCAGCAGGTCTCCGCGCCGGAGCTGGGCGAACTCGGGGATGTTCTCCCCGGCCCCCAGCCGCCGTTCGATCTCCCGGGCGATGAGCAGGGCGATGACGGGGCGCTGGCCACACACCTCGGACAGCGCCTCGGCGCCCCAGCGCTCCAGGGCCCGGGGCGCGACCTCGCGCAGGATGTGGCTGGAGACCGCCGACTGGTGTGCGGCGTCCGCCCGCAGGCGTACCTCGTCGAAGAGCTGTTCCGGGCCCCGCTCGTACAACTCGCCCAGCGGGCCCGGGCGGACGGAGGCGATCAGGGCGATCGTGACGCCCCGACGCTTGGCCTCCGGAAGCAGTGTGTCGACGAACTCCTGAAGGTCGAGCTCGACCAGCGCGTCCAGGTAGTCCAGGACGAGCAGCGCCGTGCCGCCGCGCTGCCCCAGGAGGCCCTGGACCAGGTCGGTCACGGTGACGCTCTTGTGCTGGTTGGTGTGGAAGACCCGCCAGCCGGCCTGCTGCGCGAGCGCGGCGACCTCGAAGCAGGTCCGCGTCTTTCCGGTGCCGGCGGCACCGACGAGCATCACCCCGCGGTGCGTATCCGGCGCGGAGAGACGGGCGAACAGCCGCCGTGGATCGGCCTCGTGATCGGGCCCGGGGCTGACGAACGGCAGCTGTTCCTCCGTCAGGAAGTTGCGCTGCCCGACCAGGCCACGGAGCTTCGCCTCGTGGGTGATGAGCTTCTGCAGGGCAGGGGGCGGCTCCTCTTCCTGCGGGTGCACCGGCACCGGTTCGGTGTCGTAGTCGAGCCGCGCGAAGAGCTCCAGCAGGCCGGGATCGTCGATGCCGGCCACGGGCACCGCGGAGAGGCTGGCCTCGCCGCTGGGCAGCCAGTGGCTGTCGCAGACCCCCACCACCACGCCGTCGGCCAGGACGGCGGCTCCGGAGTAGCCCTTCCAGGGGGACAGCTTGCCCACCGCCCGTGGTGGTGGGCTGGTCAGCGCCAGTTCGAGCTTGCCGTCGCCGGCGTAGGAGCCGAGTTGGACGAAGCCGTCGATCTGGATCGTGTGCGCCTTGCGCTCCTCGACGGCGTAGTTCGGGAACCCCACCGCACGGAACGCGACGCGTCCGGCCTGGTGCGGCAGCTCCCCGAAACGGATGGGGGAATACGCCACGGGCAGCGGATCGATGGCCAGGAGAGCAAGGTCGCGGCTGTTGTCGAGGACGTGCGACCGGACAGCCGATTGGTGCGACCTGTTGCGGATGAGGTACTCGTACGTTCTGCCTTCACTGATGTCCTCGTCGAAGGGGTGCCGCACGGTGAGGACCAGTCCGTCGGCGAGGAGGTATCCGGTCGCCCGGAAGACCTTCGCGCCGGTTTCCGGTACGTGTCCGATGACCTGCACCACACGACTCAGGTCGTCATAGCCGCCCTGCTGCACCCACAGCCCCCGTTCCCTGACCTGCCGTTTGTCACTGTGTGACCCGCGGGTGGCCCGCACCCGCGGGTCATCGCGGGATCAGTCGGCCAGCTCAAGGTGGTTGGACGTGACGACCCGCCCGCCGTCGGCGGTCTCCGCCTTCAGATGCAGGGAGACGGTGTGGGTGGTCGACGCACCGCCCGTCGCCTTGCCCCCCGCCGTCAGCACCCAGAACTTGATCCCCCCGTTGACCTCTGCGGAGGCGGTCACCTCGACCTGCATCTCCAGGTCGACGGAGTCCACATGGAAGCGCACCGGCTGGCCCTCGCCGTCGTTCACCGCCGCCACCAATTCCTGGCGCAGTGCGCGGATGGTGTCCGAGAGCCCGATTCCCGTCATGACCCCTCCATCTGTGTCCCACCAGTTGTGCAGAGCTCGGGATCATACCGGCCGAGCAGGGCCGCCAACTGGGCTTTCGGCGCAGTGGTCTTGGCGTATTCCGCGTACGTCCGCCCGGAGGCATCGGCCGCTTTCTCTTGCCGGTTCTATGCCGGTTCTATTGCCGACCGGCCGCCGATGCGATCGTCGCGCGGGCCTCCTGTTCGGACAGTCCGGAGTGGCAGGCGGCCTCGGTCAGTCTCGGGGCGAGTTCTTGGCCCAGGCCGGATTCATAGGCGCGGCAAGCTGCCCAGAAGAGACGGGCGTTGCGCTGGCCGGTCGGGGAGGTGCGGACGAAGCGTATGAGGGCCGCGGCGGGCTGGGGCGGGACGGCGGATGCGGACGCGCGGTGGGCGGACGGGGGCGGGGCGGTGAGGAGGCTGAGCAGCTCGGGCGGTACGGGGGCGGGGCGGCGCGGGGCGCCGGGCGCGAGGACGTACCGGCCGTGTCTGGTGAGCGAGCCGGGGCCGACCAGATAGCCGCCCACGCCGCGGATGTCGATGCCGGGGGCGAGCCGGCCGACGGAATTGGGGACGGGCGGGGACGGCGGGCCGGTGAGCCAGAGGTGGCGGCCGCCGCTGGGGGTGAGGACGGTGACCGTCGGCGGGATCGGGAAGTCGTGCTGTTCGGCGAGGAACCGGAGGGCGGTGAGGCCGTCGGCGCCGTTCTTGGTGTCGAGGTCGATGCCGATGAGGTGGTGCGGGGGCAGTCCGCAGGCGATGCCGTAGCCGGTGGCCCATGGGGTGGCGGCGAACAGGCGGCGGACGCTGAGCGGATCGGTGCTCGCGTCGTGTACGCCGTGTCCGATACGGCCGCAGGCGCCGCGGCAGGGCGGGACCTCGGGGTGGCCGCGGTGCGGGGAGCGGATGGCGGGGAGCTTGCTGCGGGTCAGCGGGATGACGGGGTAGCCGTGCTCGGCGGCGAGCAGGGCGTGGGAGAGCGCGGCGGCGTGGGCGTCGGCGGGCGCGTCGGTGGGCGGATCGGGGCGCGGGTGGGGCGGATCGGGCCGGGGGCCGGCCGGTGGCTCGTTCTGGTGGTCCGGCCGTGGCTCGCTCCCGTGATCGGTCGGTGTTCCGGCATGGCGTCGGTGCATGGCCATGGATCCATTTTCGTACGAATGTTCGATGAAGGGAAGGGGGGCGTGCGAAGATCGGCCAGTGCGCCGGGGCACTCCGGTCAGCGCGGCGCGGCCCGTAATCCTTGTGAGGGAGGGCCGGCGACGGGGCCTGACGTCGGCGAAGGGGCCTGGCCAGGGCCGATGTGATGCGGCAGGGGTTTACCCGGGGTTCCTCATGCTTGCGAGGGAATCGCCCCTTCGTGGCGGGTCCGCCGGGGATCCGGTGGGCAATCCTGAGTTCGCGACGTCGAGGCAAGCATCGCGGTGGCCGGCCAACTACCCGATGAACAAGGGGAGTTGAAGGGGAGTTCCAGCAATCCGGATCCGGAACGAGGGAGATCGGGCAAGCAGGTCCGACAGGCCGGGTCCAGTAGGCCGGATCCAGTAGGTCGGATCCAGCGAGTCGGATCCAGTAGGTCAGATCCAGAAGTTGTGCTCAGTGGAAGGAACAGACATGGCAAGCACCCGCACGGCCCGCGCCATTGCCGTAGCTGCCGCGTTGCCCTTTGCGGCCGCGCTCTTCAGCGGTGTGGCGCAGGCCGACAACGGCGGCTTTGCGACCAACGGGTCGAACTCGGCGGCGACGAGTCAGGTGGGGACCGGCGTCGGCCACGACAACTTCGGCAACTCGACCACGGGCCAGCAGGTCGCCAACGGTGCCGGCGCCTCCAATCAGAACAACACCGCGAGCGTGAACGGCTCCGGCTACACGGTCATCGACCAGGACAACACCACCGTCAACTTCACCAACCTCTGGTGAGCAGACCGGCCGGCCGTCATGGGGAGTGGCGGCCGGTCGAGGGGTGATGTGTCGGGGTCGGCACGGAGAGAATGGGGCTTCTCCGGGGTTCACTGCGCCGACCTTGACAGCGAGCGGGTTTCTGACGGACAGTCAGAAACCCGCTCGCTCGTTCGTACGCCCGGAACCCCCTGCGCGCCCGGCGTACGGCCACCAGAAGGGGAGGCCGCCGACGTGCACCTCGCCCCCACCGCGCGCCAGGAACAGCTGCGCACCGAACTCCGTTCGTACTTCCGCACGGTGATGCCGGACGGGCCGGTAGAGAGCGCCGACGGGCAGCGTGCCCTGCTGCGCCGGATCGGCGCCGACGGCATGCTGGGCCTGGGCTGGCCGACCGCGTACGGAGGGCAGGGCCGCGGCCCCGACGAGCAGTTCGTCTTCTTCGACGAGGCCTACCGCGCGGGCGCGCCGGTCTCGATGGTCACCCTCAACACCGTCGGCCCGACCCTGATGAAGTACGGCACCCGGCAGCAGAAGGACTTCTTCCTGCCACGGATCCTCAGTGGCGAGATCGTCTTCGCGATCGGCTATACGGAACCGGACGCCGGCACCGACCTCGCCGCGCTCCGCACCCGCGCCGTGAAACCCGACGGCGACGACGGCCACTGGCTGATCAACGGCACCAAGAGCTTCACCAGCAACGCCCACCAGGCCGACTGGATCTGGCTCGCCTGCCGCACCGACCCCGACGCCCCGAAGCACAAGGGCATCTCGATCATCCTCGTGCCCACCGACGCGCCCGGCTTCTCCTGGACGCCGATCGAGACGGTCGGCGGGCTGACGACCACCGCGACGTACTACGACGGCATACGCGTCCCGGCCGGACATCTCGTCGGCGAGGAGAACGCCGGCTGGCAGCTGATCACCAATCAGCTCAACCATGAGCGGGTCGCGCTGGCCGCCATCGGCATGCAGGCCGAGGACGCCTTCGACGCCGCGCTGGCGCATGCCCGTACGCCGGACGCGGAGACCGGCGAGCGGCCCGCCGACCACGCCTGGGTGCGGTCCCGGCTCGCCGAGGCGCACGCCCGGCTGGCCGCCACCCGCCTGCTGAACTGGCGGCTGGTCGGCGATGTGGGCGCCGGAACGCTCGGGCCCGGCGACGCGAGCGGCGTCAAGTTCGCGGGGACGGAGAGCACCGTCGAGGTCTACCGGATGTGCCAGGAGGTGGTCGGCGACGCCGCCCTGGTGCGAGCCGGTTCGCCGGGCGTCTTCGGGGACGGCGAACTGGAGCGGATGAACCGTGCGGCGCAGATCAACACCTTCGGGGGCGGCGTGAGCGAGGTCCAGCGGGAGATCGTCGCGACGATGCGACTGGGGATGCGGAGGGGACGGCGGTGAGTGAGGTGCGCGAGCTGCCCTACGACCGGCTCAAGGCCTACGAGGGGCAGCCGGTCGCGACCGCCGGCGCCGGCAAGGACCTGGTCAACGAGCCGATGATCAGGCACTGGTGCGAGGCGATGGGCGACGCGAACCCGGCCTACCGGGGGCCGGACGCCATCGCCCCGCCCACCATGCTCCAGGCCTGGACGATGGGCGGTCTCTCCGGCCACACCGACCGCTCGGGGGCGTACGACGAGCTGTTCGGGCTGCTGGACGGCGCCGGATACACCTCCGTCGTCGCCACCGACTGCGAGCAGGAGTATCCGCGGCCGCTGCGGCCCGGTGACCGGATCACCTTCGACGCGGTGATCGAGTCGGTGTCGGAGCGCAAGACGACCAAGCTGGGGACCGGGCACTTCATCACGACGCGGATGGAGGTCCGCGCGGACGGCGAACCGGCCGGGACGCATCGCTTCCGGATCCTCAAGTACGCACCGGCAGCCCGGATGACGAAGGCGCCCGAGCGGACCGCAGCGGCCGGGGAGACCGAAGCGGCCGAGGAGACCGAAGCGGCCGAGCGGTCCAAGGCGCCCGGGCAGCCCGAGGCGCGCCGGCCCCGCCCCGTCATCAACCGCGACAACGCCGGCTTCTGGGCGGGCGTGGAGACACACCGGCTGCTGATCCAGGTCTGCGGCGGCTGCGGCACCCCGCGCTTCCCCTGGCTCCCCGGCTGCCGTGGCTGCGGCTCGCCCGAGTGGCACACCGTCGAGGCGACCGGCGCCGGCACCGTCTACTCGTACGTGGTGATGCACCACCCCCCGTTCCCCGCCTTCGACCCTCCCTACGCGGTGGCGCTGATCGAGCTGGCGGAAGGGGTGCGGATGGTCAGCAATGTCATCGGGGTGCCGTACGACAAGGTGCGGATCGGGATGCCCGTGCAGCTGGAATTCCTGCGGGTGGACGGGGAGTGGGAGCTGCCCGTTTTCCGGGCCGGGGGAGGGGTGGCGGGCTGAGATGGACTTCACGCCTACGGAGGAGCAGCGGGCCGCCGCCGGCCTGGCGGCCGAGATCTTCACCGATCTGTCCACGCCCGAGCGGCTGGCCGCGCTCGGCACCTCCACCGACACCGAACTGTGGAAGGCCCTGTGCGCGGCCGGGCTGCCGGGCGCGGTCGAGGAGACCGGGCTGCTCGGCCTCGTCCTGATGCTGGAGGAGCAGGGGCGTACGACGGCACAGGTGCCGTTCGCGGTGAGCTGTGTCTACGGCCTGCTGGCGATCGGCGCGCACGGCAGCGCGGAGCAGCGGGCGCGGCTGCTGCCGGTGCTGCGGGACGGCGCGGCGGTCGCCACCGGGGCCTTTCCGGCACGGCCCGGCGGCGTACGGGCCGAGCGGCGGGCCGCCGGCGAGGGGCGGCTGACCGGCACGGTCCGTGTCGTGCCCTGGCTGGGCGATGCCACGCACGTCCTGGTGCCGGACGCGCACGAGACGCTCTGGCTCGTACGCACCGACGGCGCGGGCGTTGGACGGGACCCGGTCCGGACCACCGCCCCGTGGTCGGCGGGCCGGCTCACCCTGGACGGCGCGCCGGCCGAACGGCTGGGCGGGACGCCCGTCGAACGGCTGTCCGGCCACGCGGCCTACGCCGACACCCTCGCCACCGCCCGCACCGCTTTCGCCGCCCTCCAGGCCGGGGTCTGCGCCGGCTCCCTGGCCCGCGCGGTGGCCCACACCACCACCCGCGAGCAGTTCGGCCGCCCGCTCTCCACCAACCAGGGGGTACTGCTGCGCGCCGCCGACGCGTACATGGACACCGAGGCCATCCGGCTCACCACCTACGAGGCGGCCTGGCGGCGGGACGCGGGCCTGGACGCCCGCTCGCATGCGCTGACCGCCGCCTGGTGGGCGTCCGAGGCGGGCACCCGCGTGGTGCACACCGGACAGCATCTGCACGGCGGTATCGGCGCCGACATCGATCACCCCGTCCACCGGCACTTCCTCTGGGGACGGCAGCTCGACGCGTACCTCGGCTCCGGCGCCCAAGTCCTCGAAGAACTGGGCCAGTTGCTCACGACGAACAAGCAGGAGAACCGGGACCGCCAGGAGAACCGGGACCGCCAGGAGAACCGGGACCGCCAGGAGAACCGGGACCGCCACGAGAACCGGGACCTCGGGAAGAACTCGCACCCCCGGAAGAACCGCGAGGAGACACCATGAAAGCCGGCGACGAGCTGCCGCCGCTCACCATCCCCGTCACCCGCACCCTGATCGTCGCCGGAGCGCTCGCCTCCCGCGACTACCAGGACGTCCACCACGACGCCGAGGCCGCCAGGGAAAAGGGCTCCCCGGACATCTTCATGAACATCCTCACCACCAACGGTCTGGTCGGCCGCTACCTCACCGACCACTTCGGGCCGCGCTGCACCCTGCGCAAGGTCGCCATCCGCCTGGGCGCCCCCAACTACCCGGGAGACACCATGGTGTTGAGCGGCACCGTCACCGAGGTGACGGACGACGGTACGGCGGTGGTGCGGATCGTCGGCGCGAACGGCATCGGCCACCACGTCACCGGCACGGTGACCGTAAGCCTCCCGGAGGGTGCGGTATGAGCCTGCGTACGGCGGACTCCCTCGGCGGCCGCGCCGCCATCGTTGGCATCGGCGCGACCGAGTTCTCCAAGGACTCCGGCCGCAGCGAGCTGAAGCTCGCCGTCGAGGCCGTACACACCGCCCTCGACGACGCCGGGCTGACCCCCGCCGACGTCGACGGCCTGGTCACCTTCACCATGGACACCAACCCCGAGATCACCGTCGCGCAGGCGGCCGGCATCGGCGAACTGTCCTTCTTCTCGCGCATCCACTACGGCGGCGGCGCGGCCTGCGCCACCATCCAGCAGGCGGCCCTGGCCGTCGCCACCGGCATCGCCGAAGTCGTCGTCTGCTACCGGGCGTTCAACGAACGTTCGGGCCGCCGCTTCGGCTCCGGCGTCCAGCAGCGCGAACCGTCCGCCGAAGGTACGGCCCTCGGCTGGAACCTCCCGTTCGGCCTGCTCACCCCCGCCTCCTGGGTCGCCATGGCCGCCCAGCGCTACCTCCACACCTACGGGCTGACCCCGGAAGCCTTCGGCCAGGTCGCCGTCACCGACCGCCGGCACGCCGCCCGCAACCCGGCCGCGTACTTCTACAACAAGCCCATCACCCTCGCTGAGCACGCCGCCTCCCGCTGGATCGTGGAGCCGCTACGGCTGCTGGACTGCTGCCAGGAGACGGACGGCGGCCAGGCGATCGTGGTGACCTCGCCCGAGCGGGCCCGCGATCTGCCCCACCCGCCCGCGCTGATCACCGCCGCCGCGCAGGGCGCCGGCCGCGCCCAGGAGCAGATGACCAGCTTCTACCGCGACGACCTGACCGGCCTCCCCGAGATGAACGTGGTCGCCCGCCAGCTCTGGCGCACCTCCGCCCTCACCCCCGCCGACATCGACGTCGCGATCCTCTACGACCACTTCACCCCGTTCGTGCTGATGCAGCTGGAGGAGTTCGGCTTCTGCGCCCCCGGCGAGGCCGCCGACCTCGTCGCCGCCGGCACGCTGCCCCTGAACACCCACGGCGGCCAGCTCGGCGAGGCGTACCTCCACGGTATGAACGGCATCGCCGAGGCCGTACGCCAGATCCGCGGCACGAGCGTGAACCAGGCCGACAGCCCCGCCCATATCCTGGTCACGGCGGGCACCGGGGTCCCGACCTCGGGGCTGATTCTCGGCGCCACGCGCTGAGCCCCCGGCGGCGGCCGTGACGCGCCGAAGGCCCCTACGGGTCCCTACTTGATCCCTACGGGTCGCGATGGCTCCCTACGGGAGTCCACCCCACCCATCCCCCCTGAGGAGGTGGGGTCACCCCCACCCGTACAACTTGAGGGGGATAGCCCTTCGGCACCTTGGGCCGATCCCCCGACCCCACCCCCGCTTCTAGCGTGGGGCACATGACCACGCCAGTGTGCACAAGCGCTTCGAACGCCGCTGTGTTCCCGACGTTCTCGTCCTATGTACGGGCCCGGGGGCCGGTCCTGCTGCGCGCTGCGCGGTCGCTGTCCTCCAACCCGAACGACGCCGAGGACCTCCTCCAGACGGCGCTGACCAAGACCTTTGTGGCCTGGGAACGCATCGAGGACCATCGCGCCCTGGACGGCTATGTCCGCCGCGCGCTGATCAACACCCGCACCTCCCAGTGGCGCAAGCGCAAGGTCGAGGAATTTGCCGTCGACGAGCTGCCCGAACCGGACCCGCTGCCGGCACCCGACCCGGCCGAGCTGGAGGGCCTGCGCGACGCGATGTGGCGCGCGGTGATGCGACTGCCTCCCCGCCAGCGGGCCATGGTCGTCCTCAGGTATTACGAGGACCTCAGCGAGGCCCAGACCGCCGCGGTCATGGAGGTCTCCGTAGGCACGGTCAAGAGCGCCGTCTCCCGCGCCCTGTCCAAACTCCGGGAAGACCCCGAACTGGCGATGATCGCCTGACCGAAGGCCGCGCCCCTGAGGGGACGCGGCCTCTCCGTTCTCCGGCCGCTCTCGGGCCGTTCTCCGACCGTGAGGCAGTTGCCCAGGCATACGAGGGGTACGTGGCCGCCGGCCGCCCCGGGGTCCACAGGCACAGGCTGCGGTTTACCCCTGACGGCCGCAGGACGCGCCATCAGGTGACTCTCACCTGAGCGCTGGGCTCTGGCCCGTGTCGTGTGAGGAGTCTTCGTCGTCGGCGTCCGTCGCCCCGGCCGTGCCCGTCGCGTCGGCCGGAGCGGGCGCCTGGGCGCCGTCCTCGGCCGCCCCAAGCTCCTCGCGGCGCTTGCGCGCCAGTTCAGCGGCGAGCTTGTCGGACCGCAGCCGCATTTCCGCTTCCGCCTTGAGGTCGAACTGCCGCATCGTTACTCCCCCAGAGCCTCCCGGCGTCCGCCGGCCCCGGTGGGGGAGATCGGACGCGCTGTCCTTCTGCCGCTCTTGACAGCGTTCCCGCCACATCCGCGCTCACCCGGCCGGCGCCCCGACGGAAACCACGGGCAGTTGCACGCACGGGCCACTACGCGCCGTTGCGCACTCCCCGGCGCATGGTCAGCGCGCGGAGGCGGCGTACGAGAGGAAGTCGGCCCAGGCTGCCGGCTGGACGTGGAGCTGGGGGCCGAGGGGGTTCTTGGAGTCGCGGATGTGGATGGTGGAGGGGGTGGCGGCGACCTCGATGCAGTCGTCAGCTTCGTTGCTGTCGCTGTAGCTGCTCTTGATCCACACCAGTGTCATGTCTCTCCCCGCAGTTTCTCGATGAAGGCCAGTGACTCCCGTGGCGTGAGAGCCTGCGCCCGGATAATTCCATACCGCAGCTCAAGGATCCGGATCTCCTTCGGATCAGAGACTGCTCGGCTGCCGAACTGGCCCTGGGAATGGCCCACTACGGAGCCGTCCCCAAACTTCAGCAGTTGGATCCGGCCGCCCATCCCGGCATGGTCCTCGCGGTCTGTCGGCATGACCTGGATCTCGACATTCCGCAACTGGCCCACTTCCAACAGGTGTTCGAGCTGTCGGCGCAGGACCATTCTGCCTCCGATGGGGCGGCGTAGGGTGACCTCTTCCTGGACAAACATGAGAGCTGGAGCGGGCGATCGGTCGAAGATCGTCTGTCGAGCCATACGTGCGGCTACGAGCCGTTCCGCTTTGTCTTGCGAGTAGGCAGGCCGCCGCATCTCGAACAGTGCCCGTGTGTACTCCCCCGTCTGCAACAGCCCGTGCAGGTTGTGACTGCCGTACGCGCCGAGTTCGACCGCCTCGGCCTCCCACCTGGTCAGGTCCCGGACCTTCTTCGGGTACCGGGCCTGCTCTACGTCCTCCTTCATCGCGGCGATCTTTCCACCCGCGCCCAAGACCTCGTCGGCCTTGTCGAGGAACTCTGGGCGTGGAATGCGCGCGCCTCGCTCGATCTTGTAGATCAGGTTCTCCCCGTACCCCATCTGCGCCCCGAACTCGGCCGGGCGCAGCCCGGCAGCCTCTCGCCATACCTTGAGCTGGCGCCCGACCGCCTCGACGCCGGCCTGTGACTCGTCATCCGGATCGAGGCCCCAAGCCGCCTCATCTGCGTCGTCAACGTTCATCCGCTTCCACCTTCTGGACAACGGTGCTGTCCCGTGAGTATGCGAAGGACGTCACCGTGCGTACCTGGGTCATTACTGTTCAGCGTAAGCACGCGCGACCACGCTGAGTGACATGAATCAGCAAATTGCCGAGCATCAGCTCCAGTTCCGCATCCAGCTGTCCGCCACTCGCCGAGGGGCCCGGCTCGCGCGGCTTCTCGCGACCGAGCAACTCCGCTCCTGGGGGCTGCCGTTCGAGAGTCCGGCTCAGGTCATTTCCGAGCTGGCCGCGAATGCCACCTCGCACGGCCGCGTACGGGGGCGGGACTTCCGGCTCGTCCTCACCTCTGACGCGGACACGCTCCGTATCGAGGTGACGGATGCGCGCGGTGACCGGATCCCGGTCCTACAGGAGCCGGGGGCGCGGGAGTCCGGCTACGGACTGATCCTGGTCGCCTCGCTTGCCGACCGCTGGGGGACGCGGCGGGGACCCTTCCCCTGCAAGACGGTGTGGGCGGAATTCGACCTGCCGATGTGGAACTGAAGGCCGTCAACCGGAGGCCGGAGAACCGGGCTTCGGTGGTCTGCGCGTCGGTGGCCCCGGCGCTAAAAGACCAAATAACCCCAGGTGCAAAGAACCAACCCACCCAACCCAACCGGCGCCGAACACTCGCCTCACTCACTCGGGTGATCCACGGCCGGAAGGCTCGCCTCCGCGCTCCTCGCCGATGCACTCTCGGTAACAACAACCCCAAAACCACCGCAAACATGCGACGGCCCCCGGCCGGGACTGGCATCCCGATCGAGGGCCTGACCAACTAGGAAGAGAACGCTTCCTGATGGCTTCGAAGCAGCTTAACGCTCCTGCGCCCGCCCCGTACGTCGTTCGCCGGTCCTCTGCCGGTGGTCCTGCCGGCGTGCACAAGGTCACCGAACATCAGCAGCCGGGCTACACGATCATCGGCAACCACCTCGCCCAGCACCGAGCGCTGTCGGGCCTCGCGATCGGGTTCGCGGTCCACATCCAGTCGCTGCCCGAGGGCGCGCCCGTCGACATCCGTACGCTCGCCAAGAGGTTCCCCGAGGGACGCGACCGGATCGCCTCCGCCTTAAGGGAGTTGGAGGCGTACGGCTACCTCCAACGGGTCCGGAAGCGCACCGATGACGGGCGGCTCGTCACGATCACGATCTCGTACAACGACCCGGAGGCCACCCGCGCCCGCCGCGCCCGCGAGTCCGCCGAGCAGGCCGAGGAGATCGAGAAGTCCGAGGAGATCGAGAAGTCCGAGCAGGCCGAGGAGACCGAGAAGTCCGAGCAGGCCGAGCAGGCCGAGCAGGCCGAGGAGACCGAGGAGACCGAGCAGACCGAGAAGTCCGAGCAGACCGAGCAGACCGAGCACCGTACGGCAGCCGATCCGCTTCCGGCCCTCGCGCCCCTGCCGACCCTCCCGGCCCCTGCGGATCCCGCCCCAACGGCCCCCGCCAAGCCCGCATCAGCTTCTGCGGAAGCCCCAGAAGCCCCAGCTGCCCCGGAAGCGCCCACAGCCCCAGCAGCCCCCGCCGCACGCCCCCCGCTGCCCCACCCCCACACCCGCGAACACCACACCAAGGCCTCCTCCCTCCTCGCCAACCTGCGCCGCGAGGACCCTCGCCTGTTGCTCTCCGTACGGGACATCGACCGCCTGGCCCCGGCCGTCGCCGCGTGGCTGGAACGCGGCGCGCCCCCGGACTCCGTACGCACCGCCCTGGCCACCCGCCTGCCGCCCACCCTCCGCCACCCGGCGGCCCTGCTCGCCCACCGCCTCACCGCGCTGCTGCCACCACCCCTCCCGGCCGAAGCCCCGCCCGCCGCGCGCACGGTCCCGCGCCCTCACCCGCTCCAGACCTGCGACGGCTGCGACCGCGCCTTCCGCGCCCCGGAACCAGGCCGCTGCCGCGACTGCCGCGCCCCGGCCACCACCCAACAGAAGGCCGCATAGCATGAAGCTGAGAACTCCGACTGGTCGCCGGCAGCGATGCCGACAGAGACGAGGAGCGTGCGCCATGACCATCGCCCCGGATGACGCCCGGCGTGACGCCCTGCTGTACCGGACCATGCGGGAGTTCGTTCAGTCCATGGACGACACCCTTCCAGGCAAGTTCGAGATCACGAAGGAAGGGATTGTTCACGACATGATGGCGCCCGTCGGACCCCACGAGCTGACCACGCTGCGTGTCCGGAAACGCCTTGAGAAGGTGATGCCGGAAGACCTGGTGGCCCACACGGGTACTCCCGACGTGGAGGACCAGTCCGAGGGCATCATGCGTCACCCCGACGTGATGGTGATCGCCGAGGCGGACATGGAGGTCGAGGGGTCTTTCGATCCGCGTACGCTCGTCGCCGCCATCGAAATCGTGTCCCGGTCCAATCCGGACAACGACTGGGTGAGCAAGATGCGTGACTACCCCCTCCTGGGCATTCCCGTGTACGCGATCTTCGATCCCCGTACGGGCTCGGGCGCGGTGCTCACCGACATCCACCCGACCCCGGCCGGCCCCCGCTATGCGACCCGGAAGGAATTCGTCTACGGCGAAGACGTCACGATCGGCGAGTGGACGATCACGACCGAGAATCTGCCGCGTTACACCAAGTCCCCTGATGCCGCCGAGGATTGACGGGTTCCGGCGGCTGCGTAGTGGCTAGAATCACCCCTGGTATGCGGTGGCGTGTCCGGGCAATGCCTCAGTTGCGGCCGTTGCGTCAGTTGTGTCGGTGAGACACCGGGGGGCGTAGTTGAACAACCCGATCCCTATACCCATGGATCTGGCGCTGCCACCGGTGCGCAGGAACAAAAGACTGCGACGGCTGTGGCGCTCCAGAAAGGCGCTGGCCGGTCTGACGCAGTGGATCATCGACGCGGGCCTTCCGTTCGCCGCAGTCATCATCCTGCTGTACGTCTTCGCCGTCCGCTCTGCGAGCCCGAGTGCGGTGTACAGGACGTTCACCCTGATCGATGCGCCGCAGCACACTCTGCTGTGGCTGGCTTCGGTCATCGGCTGGCTGGCCGTGCCGGCGGTCATCGGTGGTGTGGCCGGTCATGTGATCGCCACCCGTATCCAGAGCGTGAAGGCCATCTCGTCCAGCACGTTGTTCCAGCGGCGCGGCTGGGGGGACAGGCTCAGGCCGCCCTCCCGGATCGACTACCTCGGGGCGTACTTCCACGGGATGCTGGCCGAGCAGGACTTTGTGGACGCCTTTGTGCGGATCGCCCATCGCAATGACTGGGTCAAGGCACAGGATCACTGGGAAGTCATCATCAGAGACATGATGAGCACTCAGGAATTCTCCAAGCTCGACCGGCATGAGTGCTTGCGCCAGGCACAGGACTCGACGCGCATCCATATGCGCCCGGCGGCCCTGGTCGGTCTCTGTGTGGTCTGCGTTGCCCGGAAGCCGTGAGGCGGCTAAAGCCGCGAAGAGCGTGAGGGAGAGCGCCTGATGCAAGCCGAGAGCGCAGTGGAGATTGTCCGGGCCTCACTCGCCCTGGCGTTCCCCACCGCCACCGACGAGGGCCTGACCAGGGCTGCGGAGTGTGTGCTGCGCTGGGGGTCCGAAGGGGTGGGGGTCCAGTTGGAGCCGGACCTGGCGGAGCGGATGCTGTCCGATCTGATGAGGATCGCGCGTCAGAACGGGGAGGAGTTCGAGGGAGCTCGGGCGCCGCGCTCCGAACTCACCACCGTTCGGCCGGCGGCGAGCCGCGCCTGGAGCCGTACGGCCGAGACCGAGGACCGCCTGCCGTACATTCCCCGACCGCCCGAGCGTCCTGGGCGCGGCCGGTTCCGGCGGGGGTTCGGGCGCGGGTAGCAGCGGGCGGCGCCGCCGTCGGCCGTCCTACCTCCCCCCGCTCACCAGCAGCCGTCCCACCGCCTGTTCCAGTTCGGCGATGCGGTCGGCGAGGGCCTTTTGGTCGGAGCCCTTGGATTCGCGGAGGAGGAGTTCGACCTCGGCCAGTTGGCCGGCGACCTCTGCCAGACGGGAGGCGTCGCCGGCCTCGGGGAGGGGCGCATGCGGGGATGTTGGGGGTTCGGCGGGCTTGTGGTCGTCCGTGGGCTCCGGGTGTACGGGGGGTTGTCCGGGCGGCGTCTCCTCGGGGGTGTGAGACCTCTGGGTTGGCTGGGAGCCAGGGGTTGGGTGGGAGCCCTGGGTGGCCTGGGGTTCGTGGGGGGCCGGTGTCTCGCCGCCGGGGCGGTTCTCCGCTGTCAGGAGGCGCTTCAACTGGTCGGCCTGGGCGGCCAGTTGGCGGTTCTTGCGGTGGAGGTCGAGGAAGACGTTGACCTTGGTGCGCAGGAGCCAGGGGTCGAAGGGCTTGATGAGGAAGTCGGCGGCGCCGACCGTGTAGCCGCGGTAGGCGTAATTGGGGTCCACGGATGCGCCGGTGAGGAGAATGATCGGGACGTCTTTCGTCTGGTCCAGGCCCTTGATGTTGGCGGCGGTCTCGAAGCCGTTCATACCGGGCATCAGGACGTCGATGAGGACCACGGCGAATTCCTCGCGGAGCATCGCTTTGAGGGCCTCTTCGCCGGAACGCGCGCGGACGACTTTCTGGGTGAGGGAGCCCAGGACCGCCTCCAGCGCGACAAGGTTCTCCTCCATGTCGTCGACGATGAGGATGCTGGACGAGGTGTCGGGTGTCGTCGTCATGATTGCTGCCCCGCCGTTCCCGGGTCTTCCTGGCCTGTGCCCTCGGCGTCATGCGCGGAGGTAATAGGGGTGTCGGAGTCGGGGCGCGGATACGGGGCGCCGCATTGCGGGTCCAGCAGATGGCAGATGACGGACAGCAGGCGGTCCACATTCACCGGTTTGGGGATGTAGTCGTTGGCACCGCTCTCGATCGCCTTTTCCCGGTCGCCCGGCATCGCCTTCGCGGTGAGCGCGATGACCGGCAGCTCGGCGAATCGAGGCGCTTGTCGGATCGCCTTGATCATCTCGTAACCATCCATTTCGGGCATCATGATGTCCATCAACACCAGTGATACGTCCGGTGTCCGGTCGAGGACTTCCAGTCCTTCACGGCCGTTTTCGGCGTATTTCACGCTGATGCCGACCCGGCCGAGTACATGCGTGAGCGCGAAAACATTGCGGATGTCGTCGTCGACGATGAGGATCCGGCGATTGGCCAGCACCTCGCCGGGGCGTCCGCTGAGCCAGTCCTTGAGGCGGGTGGTCTCGGGCCAGGCGACATCGCCGCCGTCGGCTGCGCGGGTCCCCGTACGGGGGATCAGCTCCTGCTCCTCATCGGCGGGGAAGACATCGCCGGGCGAGGTATCCCGTTCCGCGTCCGGCGGTGCCTCTTGCGGGGCTTCGGCGGGCCTGGCCGTGAGCTGCTGGGCCAGCACGGGGCGGGCCGAGCCGGCCTGCGCGGTGCTCTCCGCGGGGCGGATCGCGGCGGTGGGGCTGGGCGCGGGGAGCGCACCGGAGTAGCGCGCGGGCACGTACAGGGTGAAGGTCGAGCCGACCTGCGGCTCGCTCTCGGCGGTGATCCGTCCGCCGAGCAGCCCGGCCATGTCGCGGCTGATGGAGAGGCCGAGGCCGGTGCCGCCGTATTTGCGGTTGGTGGTGCCGTCGGACTGCTGGAACGCCTCGAAGATTCCGTCGAGTTTCTCCGGCGGAATGCCGATGCCGGTGTCCTTCACGGAGAGCGCGATGACGTCATCGGCGGTGCGCAGGGATTCCTCTTCGAAGTCCGTGCCCGGTACGCGCTGGACGATGAGTTCCACACCGCCGGAGGTCGTGAACTTCACGGCGTTGGAAAGGAGGTTGCGCAGGATCTGCTGGAGGCGTTGTTCGTCGGAGAAGAGTTCCTTGGGCACATCGTCGTCGACCGTGACGTCGAACGTCAGGCCGCGGTCGACGGTGAGCGGCTTGAAGGTGGCCCGGACGTAGTCGAGGAGTTTGATCAGCGGCAGGGTCTTGGGGTGGACGTCCATCCGCCCGGCCTCGATCTTCGACAGATCCAGGATGTCGTTGATGAGCTGGAGAAGGTCGGAGCCGGCGCGGTGGATGGTGACGGCGAATTCCACCTCCTGCGGGGAGAGCCGGTGGTCGGGGTTGTCGGCGAGAAGCCGGGAGAGCACCAGCAGGGAGTTCAGCGGGGTGCGCAGCTCGTGCGACATATTCGCCAGGAACTCCGATTTGTATTGCGAGGAGGTGGCGAGCAGGGCAGCCTTCTCCTCCAGCTCGGCATTGGTGAGCTGGAGCTCGTCGGAGCGCTGGCGGAGCTCGGCGGTGAGGCGCTGGGACTCCGAAAGCAGGGACTCCGTACGGGCGTTGGCGATGATGGTGTTGATGGAGACGCCGATGGTGTTCACGAACTGGTCGATAAAGGCGAGGTGGACTTCGCTGAACCGGCTGAAGGAGGCGAGTTCGATAACGCCCAGCACCTGGTCCTCGAAGAGGACCGGGAGAATGACGATGCTGGCCGGGGCCGCGGCGCCAAGGCCGGAGCTGATGGTGATGTAGTCGGGCGGTACGGCTTCGACGACGATGCGCTTCTTCTCCATGGCGGCCTGGGTGATCAGGCCCCAGCCGGGGGTGCCCAGGCGCAGCCGCGGCAGCGAGCGGCGGCCTTCGGGCTGGCCGGTGCCGTAACCGGCGATGAGTTCGAGGCCCTCGCCCGGTTCGGCGCCCGCCTCGGCCAGGAAGAACGCGCCGAACTGCGCATTCACCAGCGGGGTCAGCTCGCGCAGGATCAGATCGGCGACCTCGACCAGGTCGCGGTGGCCCTGCATCAGGCTGGCGATACGGGCCAGGTTCGACTCCAGCCAGTCCTTGGCGCGGGTGGTCTCGCGGAGATTGGCGACCATCAGGTTGATGTTGTTCTTCAGGGCCGCGACCTCGCCCTGGGCCTCCACGGAGATGGAGCCGGACATATCGCCCTGGGTGACGGCGCTGGCGACCTCGGCGATCGCGCGCACCTGCGTCGTCAGATTCAGCGCCAGCTCGTTGACGCTGGTGGTCAGCTGCTTCCAGGTGCCGTAGACGCCCTCGACCCGGGCCTGGCCGCCGAGCTGTCCCTCGCTGCCGACCTCGCGGGCCACGCGGGTCACCTCGGAGGAGAACGAGGACAGCGTGTCGACCATCGTGTTGATCGTGGTCTTCAGTTCGAGGATCTCGCCGCGGGCATCGACGTCGATCTTCTTCGAGAGGTCGCCGCGCGCGACGGCGGTGGCGACCTGGGCGATGTTGCGGACCTGGGACGTCAGGTTGTCGGCCATGAAGTTGACGTTGTCGGTGAGGTCCTTCCAGACGCCGGACACGCCGTGGACCTGCGCGCGGCCGCCCAGCCGGCCTTCGGTGCCGACCTCGCGGGCCACTCGGGTGACCTCGTCCGCGAACGCCCGCAGCTGCTGGACCATCGTGTTGACGGTGTCCTTCAGCTCCAGGATCTCGCCGCGGGCATCCACATCGATCTTCTTGGACAGGTCGCCGTTGGCCACCGCCGTGGTCACCTGGGCGATGTTGCGGACCTGGGACGTCAGGTTGAGCGCCATGAAGTTGACGTTGTCGGTGAGGTCCTTCCAGACCCCGGAGACGCCCCTGACCTGCGCCTGACCGCCCAGGTTGCCTTCGGTGCCGACCTCGCGGGCCACGCGGGTGACCTCGTCGGCGAAGGCGGAGAGCTGGTCGACCATGGTGTTGATGGTCGACTTGAGTTCGAGGATCTCGCCCTTGGCCTCGACGGTGATCGTCTTGCCGAGGTCGCCCTCCGCGACGGCGGTGGCGACCAGAGCGATGTTGCGGACCTGGGACGTCAGGTTGTCGGCCATGAAGTTGACGCTCTCGGTGAGGTCCTTCCAGACCCCGGATACGTCCCTGACCTGCGCACGGCCGCCCAGCTGGCCCTCGGTGCCGACCTCGCGGGCCACGCGGGTGACCTCGTCGGCGAAGGCGGAGAGCTGGTCGACCATGGTGTTGATCGTCGACTTCAGTTCGAGGATCTCGCCCCGCGCGTCCACGGTGATCTTCTGGCTCAGGTCGCCGTTGGCCACCGCCGTGGTCACCTGCGCGATGTTACGGACCTGCCAGGTCAGGTTGGACGCCATGAAGTTGACGTTGTCGGTGAGGTCCTTCCAGACCCCGGACACGCCCCTGACCTGCGCCCGGCCGCCCAGCTGGCCTTCGGTGCCGACCTCGCGGGCCACGCGGGTGACCTCGTCGGCGAAGGCCCGCAGCTGGTCCAGCATCTTGTTGACGGTGAGCTTCAGCTCCAGCAGCTCGCCGGTCGCCTCGACCGTCACCTGCTGGGNCAGCTCCAGCAGCTCGCCGGTCGCCTCGACCGTCACCTGCTGGGTCAGATCGCCGCGGGCCACCGCCGTGGTGACCACCGCGATGTCCCGCACCTGTGCGGTCAGCCGCGAGGCCATGGTGTTGACCGCCTCGGTCACATGCAGCCAGTCGCCGGAGAGGCCCTGGACCTTGGCCCGGCCGCCCAGCCGGCCTTCGGTGCCGACCTCGCGGGCCACCCGGGTGACCTCGCCGGTGAACAGCGAGAGCTGGTCGACCATGCGGTTCACCCCGCTGCCCAGGCGGCGCAGATCGCCGCGGAGCTGGCGGGTGCCGTCGTGCAGATCGACATGCTGGGTCAGATCGCCGTCCGCCACCGCGTCCAGTACCCGGGTGGCCTTGGCGAGCGGCACCACCAGCGCTTCGAGCACGGTGTTGGCCGCCTCGACGTTCGTCGTCCAGGTCCCCGGGCCGGGGCTCGCGGAGATCCGCTCGTCCAGCCGTCCCTGCCGGATGATCTCGCTCCGTACGCGCTGAAGCTCGGAGGCGAGATGGCTGTTACGGGCGACGATCTGGTTGAGGACGCCGGCCATGTCGGCCAGCACACCGTCCGACGAGGCGCCGTACTGCGAGGTCTCCACGTGGGTGCTGAAGTCCCCGTCGCGCAGTGCGTGCAGCGCCGCGAGCAGCGGTCGTAGCTCGGTGGTGCGTACCCACTGGCCGTCGCCGTCGGGGAGGGGCGCGGAGGGGCCCGGGGTGGCCTCCAGGGGCTCCGGGGACTCCGCGGTCTGTGGGGTCTGTGGGGTCTCTGAGGGAGGGGAAACAGACTCGGGCCGGGTCGGGTCGAGAGCCATGGCGCACCAACCCCCCAGTGATCGATGTGGAGAGATCCAGTCGAGCGGAGTGATCCATTTGGGCAGATATGACATAGTATAAAGCGCTCGTAATGACTTTCTCCCCGGGAATCAGGGGGCACAGTGACACCGCTGTCCTCCCCATACGCGACGGAATCCGTGTCCCGGAAAGGCCTGCCGGCAAATCAGCTCGCGGCCGCCGGAGCGCGCAAATTCGTGCGCGCACTGCTCACCGAACGGGCGGGCTCACCGCCCGCCACCGCGGGCCCCGGGGCGGCGGCGATCAGCTCGGAGCTCATCCACACCGCGGTGCTGCTCACCAGCGAGCTGGTCACCAATGCCGTGATGTACGCCGGTACCGAGATCGATGTGACCTGCCGGCTGGAGCACGGCCGCCCGCCCGCCGAGGTCGACGGGGAGCGCGGCCCGGCCAGGATCGGCGTGGTGGTGGAGGTCTCCGACCGCCACCCCGCCCGGCGCGTACGCGGCGGGGTGGACGCCCGCGCCGGAGAGCCGGGGTACGGCCTCCAGCTGGTCAGCGCGCTGTCGGAGTCCTGGGGCGTGACCTACCGCCAGGCGGTGAAGACCGTCTGGTTCCGCCTGGAGGGCACCGAGGGCGAGCTCGGATCTGTGGGCGCGGGGCCCGGGCCCGAGCCGCCCGTACGTCTGACCCACCCCGTGCGCGGCCAACCACGCCGGCACGCCGCCGAGTGGGCCGACCGTGGCGGCCCGTCCTTTCTCGCCGAGACCAGCGAACTCCTGGCCGGGCAGCTCGACCAGGACATGGTCACCGCGCTCGCCGCCCAGCTGCTGGTGCCCCGGCTCGCCGACTGGTGCGCCATCTGGCTGACCACCGAGGGCGGCGGTATGCAGCTGTCCCGCGTCTGGCATGTCGACGAGCGGCGGATCAATCCGCTCCGCGCCGACCTCGAACGCGATCCGCCGTCCGACGTCATCGGCACCTCCGGCACCCCCTGGCCCTGGCCGGAATGCGCCGGTTCGGATGCCACCGGCGGCTCGGCACTGGCCTTCCCGCTCGTCGCCCGGGACACCGCCCAGGGCGTGCTGCTGCTCGGCCGGGCGGGGCAGCTGCAGATGACCGACACCGTGGTGCGGATGGTCGAGGACGTGGCGCGCAGGGTCGCCCAGGCCGTCTACACCGCCCGCCAGTACACCCGGCAGACCACGATCAGCCTGGCGCTCCAGCGCCGGCAGCTGCCCGCCTCGCTGGCCAGCATTCCCGGCGTCGACACGGCGATCGTCTATGAGCCGCACGGCGAGGGCCAGACCGTCGGCGGCGACTTCTACGACGTCTTCCCGATGGGCGACCGCCGCTGGTGCTTCCTGCTCGGCGACGTACAGGGCAAGGACCCGGAGGCGATGTCCGTCACCGGTCTGGCCCGCCACCTTGTCCGGCTGCTGGCCCGCGAGGGCCATGGCGTCGAGTCGGTGCTCGGCAGGCTGAATCTGGCCATGGCGGAGGAGAGCGCGGAGGCGGTGGAGCTGGGCGGCGAACAGGCCAGCTCCCGCTTTCTGAGCCTGCTCTACGGCGAGCTGGAGGTCGACCCGGGCATCGCCGGCGCCCGCTGTACGGTCGCCAGCGCCGGCCACCCGCCACCGCTGCACATGTTCACCGACGGTGCCGTGGAGCCGGCCTCCGAGCCGCAGATGCTGCTCGGTATCGACGAGGGCACCGAATTCCGCGCCAGCTCCTTCGCCCTCGCACCGGGCGAGACGCTGCTGTGCGTGACCGACGGCGTCACCGAACGCCGTTGCGGCAACTGGCAGTTGGACGACAACGACGGACTGATCGAGGTGCTGCGGGACGGAATGGGCCTGGGCGCCAAGGCCCTGGCCGAGCACATCCGCCGCGCGGCACACGACTTCGGCACCGGCCCGGTCGAGGACGATCTGTCGGTACTGGTCCTCCAGGCGGTGGCGCCGACGGTGGAGCCGCCGACGGTGGAGCCGCGGACGTGACGGCCGGCCGGCCGCCCGCGATCAGGCCCCGCCGCCCGCCCTGGTGACCAGCAGCCGCCCGCCGCCGGCGACCACTCCGCCGCCGTTGCCACCGACGGGGTCGAACTGCCCGCCGAACAGCGGGCGGCCGAGCGACGAGCCGCCGTCGGAAGGCCGCCAGGCCGGTGCGGCCTGGGGTGCGGCTTTGGGGGCGGCCTGGGCGACGCCGCAGGCGAGCACGCCGGCACCGCCCAGGGCGGCAAGGACGAGGCAGCGGCCGAGGTGGGGGCGCATATGACGCTCCTGTCAGGAGGGGTAACCACGTAACCAGGTGATCGTCAGCGTGCTGTTCCGGCTTGATGCCCTACGGGCAACCTGGCCGGAAGGCCATCCCTGTGGGTGAACGAGCCCGGCCGCGAGGTCATGAGCGGGCAAGAACACACCGCCGGGGTCGTGACATACCAAGCGGTATGCGCCGACAATCGCAGCACCACTACCCGTCCGTAACTAAGCGGAGGCACTCGGTGCTCAGCACGATGCAGGACGTACCGCTCACCGTCTCGCGAATCCTGACCCACGGATCGACGATCCATGGTGAGGCGCAGGTCATCACCTGGACCGACGGCGACCCGCACCGGCGCACCTTCGCCGAGATCGGCCACCGGGCCGCGCAGCTGGCCCACGCGCTGCGCGACGAGCTGTCCGTGGCCGACGACGAACGCGTCGGCACGCTCATGTGGAACAACGCGGAACACATGGAGGCGTATCTCGCGATCCCTTCCATGGGAGCGGTGCTGCACACGCTCAATCTGCGGCTGCCCGCCGAACAGCTGGTGTGGATCATCAACCACGCCGAGGACCGGGTCGTGCTCGTCAACGGCACCGTGCTGCCGCTGCTCGCCCCGCTGCTGCCGCAGCTGCCGAACCTCCGGCACATCGTCGTCGTCGGCCCCGGCGACCTGTCGGTCCTCGACGGCGCGCAGGCGCGGGTGCACGACTACGAAGAGCTGATCGCCGGGCGCCCGGAGACGTACGACTGGCCGGAGACCGACGAGCGGGAGGCCGCGGCGCTCTGCTACACCTCCGGGACCACCGGCGACCCCAAGGGCGTGCTCTACAGCCACCGTTCGCTCTATCTGCACTCGATGCAGGTCAACACCGCCGAGGCGTTCGCGCTCACCTCACGCGACATCACGCTGCCGGTCGTGCCGATGTTCCATGTCAACGCCTGGGGCCTGCCGCACGCCGCGTTCATGGCGGGCGCCTCGCTGCTGATGCCGGACCGCTTTCTGCAGCCCGCCCCGCTCGCCGAGATGATCGAGACCGTACGGCCCACCATCGGCGCCGCCGTGCCCACCATCTGGCAGGGACTGCTCGCCGAACTGGACGCCACGCGGCGAGATGTCGCCTGTCTGCGTACGGTCGTCATCGGCGGATCGGCCTGCCCGCCCGCCCTGATGCGCGGCTTCCAGGAGCGGCACGGGATCCGCGTCGTGCACGCCTGGGGCATGACCGAGACCTCTCCGCTCGGCAGCGTCTCCCATCCGCCGGCCGGCGTCGGCGGCGAGGAGGAGTGGGCCTACCGCGCCACCCAGGGCCGCTTCCCCGCCTCCGTCGAGGCGCGGCTGATCGGCCCCGGCGGCGAGCAGCTGCCCTGTGACGGCGAGGCCGCGGGCGAGCTGGAGATCCGCGGACCGTGGATCGCGGGCGCCTACTACGGCGGCGCACAGGGCGAACCGCTGTGCCCCGAGGACAAGTTCAGCCCCGACGGCTGGCTGCGCACCGGCGACGTCGGCACCATCACCCCCAACGGCTATCTCACCCTGACCGACCGCGCCAAGGACGTCATCAAGTCCGGCGGCGAATGGATCTCCTCCGTCGAGCTGGAGAACCATCTGATGGCGCACCCGCATGTCGCGGAGGCCGCGGTCGTCGCCGTACCGGACGACAAGTGGGGCGAGCGGCCGCTGGCGACCGTCGTGCTCACCCAGGGCGCGACCATCGGCTACGAGGAGCTGAAGGCGTTCCTCGGCGAGCGGATCGCGCGCTGGCAGCTGCCGGAGCGGTGGGCGGTGATCCCCGTGGTGCCGAAGACCAGCGTGGGCAAGTTCGACAAGAAGGTGCTGCGCAGGCAGTACGCGGACGGGGAGCTGGATGTGACGCTGCTGGCGTGAGGCGGCCGGTGGTGGGGGCCGGAGCACCGGTCCCCACCACGCGTCAGTTCGTACCGATCTTGGCGAGCAGATCGACGATCCGGGCCTGCACCTCGGCGCTCGTGGAGCGCTCCGCGAGGAAGAGCACCGTCTCGCCGGCGGCCAGCCGCGGCAGCTGCGCCGGGTCCATGTCGGCGGAGGTGTAGACGACCAGCGGTGTGTGGTCGAGCAGCCCGTTGGCGCGCAGCCAGTCGACGATGCCGGCCCGCCGGCGGCGCACCTGCATCAGGTCCATCACGACCAGATTCGGCCGCATTTGGGTCGCGAGGGTGACCGCGTCGGTGTCCGCGCCGGCCCGTGCGACCTGCATCCCGCGCCGCTCCAGCGACGTGGTCAGGGCGCCCGCGATGGCGTCGTTCTGCTCGATCAACAGCACCCGCGGCGGGTGCTGTTCGCTGTCGCACGGGGCCAGCGCCTTGAGGAGGACGGCCGGGTCCGCGCCGTACGCGGCCTCCCGGGTGGCCTGCCCCAGACCGGCGGTGACCAGCACCGGGACCTCGGCGGCGCCCGCCGCCTGGCGCAGCGACTGCAGCGCGGTACGGGTGATCGGCCCGGTCAGCGGGTCGACGAAGAGCGCCGCGGGGTACGCGGCGATCTGCGCGTCCACCTCCTCGCGGGAGTTGACGATCACCGGGCGGTAGCCGCGGTCGCTCAGCGCCTGCTGGGTGGCGACGTCCGGCGCCGGCCAGACCAGCAGCCGGCGCGGATTGTCCAGCGGCTCCGGCGGCAACTCGTCGTCCATCGGCAGCGGCTGACGGTTCATCACCTCTATGGCGCCGTTCGGGCCGTCCAGCGGCTCCGGACCCTCGCTGCCCTCGTCGGGCGCGGAGATCGCAAAGGCCCGGCCCTCGCCGGCGTCCATCAGATGCGGCTGGGGCTGCGGCTGGGCCTGCGGCTTGGGCGGGGCGGCGGCCTGGCCCGGGGCCTGCGGCTTGGGCTGCGGCTGCTGGGCGCCCGGGTGCGGGCGCGCC
>NZ_QUAC01000056.1 GCF_003389455.1 Streptomyces inhibens
CCAGGGACCGACCCGGGCGGGCGCCGCCGCCTACCCGCCCGGCTACGCCGTCGCCTTCGGCCGCTTCGCCGCCGGCCGCGGCACCGCCCCGCTCACCGCCGTCACCGCCGACACCGACGGCCTGCTGTCCGTCGCCGGCCGCCCCGGCACGATCCGTACGGGCACGGGCGGCGCCCCCACCCTCGCCGCCGCCGATGTGACCGCCGACGGCCGCACCGACCTCGTCCTCGGTGGCACCCGCCCCGCCCTCCTCCTCGGCAGCGCCGACGGGCTGTCCCCCACCCCCCACCGCCTCACCCTCCCCCGCCTCCCCGGCACCGGCCGCCCGCTCNCCTCCCCCGCCTCCCCGGCACCGGCCGCCCGCTCGCCACGGTCATCGCCCTGACCGACTTCGACGGCGACCACCACGCCGACCTCATCCTCCTCACCCGCCGCGGCCCCACCCACGACCGGGTGACGGTGTACCCCGGCGGCCCGTCGGGCCTCGCCGCGCGGCCCACCCGGTCCTTCACCACGGCGGACTTCGCGGCGGCGGGGCTCCCGGCGTCCTGACGGGCACCGGGCCGGCGCGGCACCTCCCGGCGGACCCGGCGCACGGCACATACGGTTGCCCGGCGCCGGGACGCCCCCGACCATGACGGCATGGACATGGCTAACAGGACCGGCGGTGCCACCCCGGCCGACGCTGCGCAGGACCCGGCGGGCGGCGCCCCCTCCCGCACACCGGCCGACCCCCCGCCCCCGCCCGTCGGGATCCGGCCCGCCGAGCCCGCCGACGCCCCCGTGATCGCCGCCATCCACCAGGCATCGCGGCGGGCCACCATGCCGTATCTGCCGCCCCAGCGCCGTACCCACGACGAGGTCACCCGCTGGATCCGCGAGAGCGTGCTGCCGCAGTCACACACCGTCGTCGCGGCCCGCGGCCCGGAGCTCCTCGGCTACGCGGCCGTACAGGGCGATCTGCTCGACCAGCTCTACCTCCGCCCGGACGTCCGGCGCACCGGCATCGGCACCCTCCTGCTCGCCGAGGCGCGGCGGCAGAGCCCCGAGGGCCTCTCCCTGCATGTCTTTCAACTCAACGCCGACGCCCGGGCGTTCTACGCGCACCACGGTTTCCGGGTCGTGGCCACGGACGACGGCAGCGGCAACATGGAGAACCTTGCGCAGCTCACCCTGCGCTGGACGCCGGACCGCGGCCCCCTCATCCCTCCGGGATCCCCCTAGGGGATGTCACAGCTCAGCAGCAAACCCTGCCCCGTTACCCCTGCTCCGCCACCCGATCCGCGCGGACCAGGTACTTTCGATGACGTGGCTGGATTCAGGATGGGTCGCGGACGGGATGCCCGCCCCGCGCAGAACGCACAGCAGGGGCAGCAGGGGCAGCAGGCTCCGTACGGACAGCAAGGACCGTACGGGCAGCAGCCCCCGCCGCCGCACGGGCAGTGGCAGCAGGCACCGCAGCGCTACGGCGGCGGGCCGCAGGGGCAGCAACAGCCGCAGGGGCAGTTCGGCGAGCCCGAGTACTTCGGCGACGGCGGCTATCAGCCCCAGCAGCAGTCCTACGCGCCGTACTCCAACGACAACAACCCTGGCCACACGCAGCAGTTCAGCGTGGGCGAGGCGGACTCCTACGGTTCGTACCCCGACCAGCACGACAACGGCCCCGGCCCCGACGGCGCATACGCGGACGGCGGCACCTACCGCGCCGGCCAGACCACCGCGCCGCCGGCCGGCCCCCGGCTCCAGTGGAAGCAGCTGCTGACCGGCATCGTGCTGCGCCCCGACGCCACGTTCTGGCAGATGCGGGACCACAAGGTCTGGGCGCCGGCGCTGATCGTCACCTTCATCTACGGCCTGCTCGCGGTCTTCGGCTTCGACAAGGCCCGCGAGGATGTGCTCAACGCCACCCTCTCCAACAGCATCCCGTGGGTGCTGATCACCGCCGTGATGTTCATCATCGGCAGCCTGATCCTGGGCACGGTCACCCACACCATGGCCCGCCAGCTCGGCGGCGACGGCGCCTGGCAGCCGACCATCGGCCTGTCCATGCTGATCATGACGATCTCGGACGCGCCCCGGCTGCTGTTCGCGATGTTCCTCGGCGGCGACAGCACCCTGGTCCAGATCCTCGGCTGGCTGACCTGGCTCGCGGCCGGCTATCTGCTGACCTCCATGGTCAGCAAGTCGCACGACCTGCCGTGGCCCAAGGCGCTCGGCGCCTCAGCGATCCAGCTGGTCGCGCTGATCGCCCTGGTCAAACTCGGCACCCTGTAGGCCGGTTCGCCCTCCGGCCCGCGGCAATCTGCCACGGCGAAGGGGCCCGCTCCGGAGCATTCGACTCCGG
>NZ_QUAC01000054.1 GCF_003389455.1 Streptomyces inhibens
CGGGGCGCGGCATGAGCCGTGCCCCGGGCCGGACCAGACCAGCTCGGATCAGATCGGATCAGAGCTTGGCGAACTCCGCCTCAAGGATGTCCAGACCCTCGTTGAGCAGGTCCTCACCGATCACCAGCGGCGGCAGGAAGCGCAGCACATTGCCGTACGTACCGGTCGTCAGCACCAGCAGACCCTCCTGGTGGCAGGCCTTGGCGAGCGCGCCGGTGGCCTCCGGGTTCGGGTCCTTGGAGCCGGACTTCACCAGCTCGATCGCGATCATCGCGCCGCGGCCGCGGACCTCGCCGATGATGTCGTACTTCTCCGCCATCGCGCTCAGGCGCGCCTTCATGATCTCGCCGATGTGCAGCGCCTTGGCGTTCAGGTCCTGCTCGCGCATGGTCTCGATCGCGCCGAGCGCCGCGGCGCAGGCCACGGGGTTACCGCCGTAGGTGCCGCCCAGGCCACCCGCGTGCGCGGCGTCCATGATCTCCGCGCGGCCGGTGACGGCGGCCAGGGGCAGACCACCGGCAATGCCCTTGGCCGTGGTGATCAGGTCAGGCACGATGCCCTCGTCCTCGCACGCGAACCACTGGCCCGTACGGCAGAAGCCGGACTGGATCTCGTCGGCGACGAAGACGATGCCGTTCTCCTTCGCGAAGTTCGCGATGGCGGGCAGGAAGCCCTTGGCCGGCTCGATGAAGCCGCCCTCACCGAGTACCGGCTCGATGATGATCGCCGCGACGTTCTCCGCGCCGACCTGCTTGGTGATCTGCGAGATGGCCTGGTCGGCGGCCTCCTGCGCGCAGTTCTCCGGGCCGGTCAGCCAGCGGTAGGGGTAGGCCAGCGGGACGCGGTAGACCTCGGGGGCGAACGGGCCGAAGCCGTGCTTGTACGGCATGTTCTTGGCGGTGAGCGCCATCGTCAGGTTCGTCCGGCCGTGGTAGCCGTGGTCGAAGACGACGACCGCCTGGCGCTTGGTGTACGCACGGGCGATCTTGACGGCGTTCTCGACGGCCTCCGCGCCGGAGTTGAACAGCGCCGACTTCTTGGCGTGGTCGCCCGGCGTCAGCTCGGCCAGCTGCT
The DNA here is from genome assembly GCF_003389455.1 of Streptomyces inhibens. Lineage (GTDB taxonomy): Bacteria > Actinomycetota > Actinomycetes > Streptomycetales > Streptomycetaceae > Streptomyces > Streptomyces inhibens. The sequence goes on from NZ_QUAC01000054.1 coordinate 1,075, forward strand.
CACAGACCTCGATGTACGGCTCGTACGGCGTCACCATCACACAGGTGTGGGTGAAGTCGGCGAGCTGCGCGGTGGCCCGGCGGACGACCGCCTCCGCGCTGTTGCCGACCGAGGTCACCGCGATGCCGGAGCCGAAGTCGATCAGAGAGTTGCCGTCCACGTCCTCCAGGACACCGCCGCCCGCGCGCTTCACGAAGACAGGCAGCACGGCGCCGACACCACTGGCCACCGTGGCCTGCTTACGGGCCCACAGCTCCTGCGACTTCGGGCCGGGGATCGCGGTGACGACGCGACGCTCCTGGGCGAGGGCGGGGCCTCCGGACAGTTCGGTCATGGCAGTCTCCTGGGGGTGGAACGGGGACGTACAGAAGTGTTGTTCTCGCAGGCTAGGGGCGCGTGGGCGGGTCTGGCATGTTCCGTTCGGGAGAAGTGCGCGTGTTGCGTTGTCCGCACCGGACATAGCGACGGCCCGCGGCCAGTAGATTGAGCGAGGGCGTGCCCGGCAGCGGAGGGCACGAGCGCGGGCATGACAATGGGCAGGGCCGCCGACCGACACGGCGGCCGGCCCACCATGCAACAGGCCACGGCTCAAGGGGGACAAGGGGCACCGGATGGACACCGAGGGCACGCACGACGCACAGCACACCACTCCCCAGCCGGCCGACGGAGCGCACCGAACCGAACCCACCGTGCCGCGCCCCGCGGCACCGCCCACCCCGCCGGCGGTCGCGCCACGCACCCCGCCACGGCCTGCCGCGCCGCCGGCTCTTCCGGTCATGCCCGCTGCTCCGCCCGCCGGTCCCGCGGCCGCCGAGCCGCCGCTGCTGAGCTGGCTGCGCACCCCGCGTCCAGCCGCCGCGCCGGGCATCTGGACGTATGGACACCGGCCCCGGGCCGCGGAGGATCCCGACCGGGTCCCTGGACGGCAGCTGGTCAGCGGGGCGGTGATCTCGTTCCTGTGCGGGTGGCTGTTGTGGTCGTTGTTGTGGAACGGGTATCTCGGCGACTACTGGCTCTGGCCGTTGCTGCTGCTCACGCCGGATTCCTGGCGGGCACCCGGAGGCGACCAGATCGTCTATCTCTGGTCCGTCTACATCTACTACGGCCTGGTACTGACCTTCCTGGTCGTCATCTTCGGCCGCCTCGGCCGCTGGCCCGAACTCGTCAGGCGCACCCTGAAGCCGCTTGTCGACCGCATCCGCAACCACACCCCCGCCGCCAAGCCCGCCCCTGCCGCCGACCGCGCCCAATGGCCCGAGCTGCGCGCCCACGGTGCTCCGGACGCCGCCGACAAGCTGGCCGCCGAGGTCCGCTCCGGCCGGATGAACGATGTGGATGTGGCCAGGATCGAACGTGCCTGGCGCTCGGTCAGGTCCGGCAAGAACTCCCTGGCGTCCTTCACGGACACTGTGCTCCGGCACGGCGCGGAGGCCTGCGCGCACCCCTCGGGGCGCCGTGATCTGCCCCGCAGGACCGCCCACCACGACCTGCTGTCGCATCAGGTCCGCATCGGCACCGCCGCCGACCACCCCCGCAATCCGTATCAGCACCGCGGCGTCGGATGCGCCCTGGAGCCGAGTGTGTTGGGCACCTCGCTGCTGGCCGTCGGGCCCGCCGGCAGCGGCAAGACCACCCGGGTCGTCAAGCCGGTCGTGGAGTCGATGTGCCTGCAGGCGCTGGCCGGGCAGTGCGCGGTTATCGCCGTCGGACCGACCGGTTCCGACCTCGGTCCTGACGACGCGTTCGATGTGGTGGTCAGGGTCGGCCGCCCGGACCCCGAGTGCGACCTCGATCTCTACGGCGGCACCACCGACCCCGACGAGGCGGCCGGCATCCTCGCCGAGGCGCTGGTCGGCGACCTCGCCGAGCAACTGCCCGGCGGTGACAGCCGGCGCGCCGCGACCGCCCTGGCCCAGCTGCTCGGCCCCTTCCGGGCGGCCCACGACCGCTTCCCCAGCGTGCCCGAGCTGCGCGAACTGCTGGACGGCGCGCCTCAGGCGGTGACCGCGCTGCGCACCGCCCTGGAGGACGCCGGGGCCCACACCCTGCTGCGCGAACTGGACGCCCGCGCCCGCCAGTCGGAGCGCTCCGGCGATGTCGCCATACTGCTCGCCGACCGCATCGCGCTGCTCGACCGTCCCGCCTTCGCCGACTTCTTCGACCCCACGGGACGCACCCGCCAGGTCTCCCTGCGCGCCCTCGACCACCCCTTGCGGGTCCGTATCGAACTGCCCGAGCGCGGCCACGCGGAGGCCTCACGGATCCTCGCCCGGCTGGTCCTGGCGCAGTTCACCGAGTGCGCGGTGGGCCGCACGGACCGCTCGCTGTTCGCCTGCCTGGTGCTCGACGAGGCCGCCCACACCATCACCGCCGAGGCGCTACGCGGCCTCCAGCGACTTCGCTCGGCCAACGCCGGCGCGGTGCTGACGCTGCGCTCCCTGGACGACGTGCCCGACGCGCTGCGCGGCACGCTGCTCGGCGCGGTCGGCTGCCGGATGGCGTTCGCGGGCGTCACGACCTGGGACGGCGCGCGGTTCGCCGAGGTGTGGGGCAAGGAGTGGGTGGAGACCCGCGATGTGACCGACCGCCAAATCATCGCGGAGAGCGCCGCGGGAAAGGCGTTCCACATCTTCCGCCACCTGGTCACCGGCAAGGCGGCCACCGCCAAGGCCGTCACCGTACGCACCGTGGAGCGTGAACGCTGGTCCGCCTCCGACCTCGCCAACTCCGTCCCGGTCGGGCACGCGGTGCTGTCGGTGACGTCGGTGGCGGGGGAGCATGCACCGCCGGTGCTGGTCGACCTGCGCTCCTGAAGGGCGGGCGGAGGCCATCGCCTCCCTTCGGTCCCCGCGCACCACAGCCGTGGCCGTGATCTTCACCATTGGCCGGGATGGCCGAGGACGGTGACGCGTGCCGGCGATCACGTCCTCCAGGGAGGCGCCGGCCGCCGCGAGCTGGGTGGTGAGGTTGGCGAGCACCTGGCGGATTTGTCCGTCGTGGAGGTCCCCCGGATTCCTCCGCTGAGGCAGAATCGACACGGGCCGTTCATACGGGGCGGCGCAAACAGCTGGGCGGTGGCGTTCGACCGGGCGCCGGCGCTCGATGGCGCACCGGCCGTGATGCCCCGTACCGGTAGGTCCATCGGCTCCATGCCCTGGCCACCCTGGTCACCCACGCCAACGTCGTCGAAGTCATCGAAGGTCCCATGCCGCACACCCTCGCTTCCCTGGTCAACCACACCGCGCTCAAGCTGACCGTGCTTGCGGGCGAGGAGCGGCTGGACGTCCCCGTGCGCTGGGCGCACGCCAGTGAGCTGATCGACCCGGTGCCGTACATGGAGGGCGGCGAGCTGCTGCTGATCACCGCGCTGAAGCTGGACGCGGAGGATCCGGAGGCGACCCGCAGGTATGTGCGGCGGGTCGCCGAGGCCGGGGTCGTCGGGCTGGGCTTCGCGGTCGGGGTCAACTACGAGGACATTCCGGATGCGCTGGTCGTGGCGGCCAGGGAGCTGGGGCTGCCGCTGCTCGGGGTGCCCCGCAGGACGCCGTTCATCGCGATCAGCAAGGCGGTCTCGGCCGCCGTCGCCGCGGACCAGTACCGCGCGGTGACCGCCGGCTTCGAGGCGCAGCGGGAGCTGACCCGGGCGGCGCTCAGCGCGGAGGGACCGGCCGAGCTGCTGGCCCGGCTCGCCGCGCATCTGGACGGCTGGGCCGCGCTCTACGACGCGTCGGGTGCGGTGGTGGCCGCGGCCCCCGACTGGGCGGCCCGGCGGGCGGCCCGGCTCGCGGACGACGTGGGGCGGCTGCGCGAGCGCCCCGCCCCTGCCAGCTCGGTGGTCAGCGACACGGACGGTGACGACCGGGTCGAGCTGCAGTCGCTGGGTACGGGGCGCCGGGCGCGCGGGGTGCTCGCGGTCGGGACCGGCGCGCCGCTCGGCACCGCCGAACGCTACGCCGTGCACTCCGCCGTCGCGCTGCTCACGCTGACCACCGAGCGGTCCCGGGCGCTGCAGGACGCCGAGCAGCGGCTGGGCGCCGCAGTACTGAAGATGCTGCTCGCGGGGGAGCCGGACCACGCCCGGGCGGTGGCCGGGCGGCTCTACGGCGGGCTGCTGGACGCGCCGTTCCGGATGGTGGTGGCCGAGCCGGTGGCCGCCGACGACCCGTCGGCCGGAGGGTCCGCGGACGCCGGGTCGCCGGCGGCCCTGGACGCTCTTGCCGACGCGATGGACGCGGCGGCCGCCAGGAGCGGTGAGGCGGTGCTCGCCGTGCCGGACGGTGGCCGGCTGATCGTGCTGGTCGCGGACGGCGGGGCGGCCGCGGACGCCTGTGCCGCGTACGCCGCCGAGGTTGAGGCCCGGGCCGGCGCGCAGGCCC
>NZ_QUAC01000063.1 GCF_003389455.1 Streptomyces inhibens
ACGCCCAACTCCACACCCAGCACCGACCGGATCCGACTGATCAACCGCGTCGCCTTGAGCGAATGGCCGCCCAGGGCGAAGAAGTTGTCGTCCGGCCCCACACTCGGCACACCGAGCACCTGCGCGAACAAGCCACACAGCAACTCCTCCTGCACCGACCGCGGCCCACGCCCCACACCACCATCGGCCACCGCACCCTCAACAGCAAGACGCGCCTGCTCCCTCCGCCGCAACTCACCGCGCCGCTCCTCACTACGCCGCAGCAACGCCCGCTCCTGCGCCGCGGACTCAAAAACCTCCACCCCCTCCACACCCACATCCGGATCCGCAGTCACCGCATCCACCACCCGCACAAACAAACGGTGCAACACCTCAGCGGTATCGGAATCGAAGAGATCGGTGGCGAACACCAGGGCCGCTGATATCCCCGCCGGGTTCTCGGCGGCGTCGCGCTGCTCCGAGAAGCTCCAGCTGAGGTCGAACTTGGAGGGGTGCGCGTCGAGGGAGTGGGGGGTGAGGGTGGTGTCGGCGAGGCGGAAGGTCGCCTCGACGTTGTTCTGGAGGACGATCATGGTCTGGAACAACGGGTGCCGGCCGCTGGTGCGGTCAGGGTTGAGCTCTTCCACGATCCGGTCGAACGGCAGATCCTCATGCGCAAAAGCCGCCAAGTCCGCCTCACGCACCCGCTCAAGCAGTTCGGCAAACGTCGGATTCCCCGACGTATCCGTACGCAGCACCAACGTATTGACGAAGAAACCCACCAGATCATCAAGAGCCTGATCCGACCGCCCCGCCGTGGCAGTACCCAACGGCACATCAGAACCGGCACCGAGCCGGGTCAGCAGCGTCGCCACCGCGGCCTGCAGGGCCATGAAGACCGTCGCGCCGTGATCGCGGGCAAGGGAGGCCAGGCAGCCATGGAGTTTGGCCGGCAGCTCGAAGCGCACCAGACCACCCTCGTGGGTCGGCTGCGCCGGGCGCGGCCGGTCGGCAGGAAGCGCCAGCTCCTGCGGCAGACCGGAAAGCGTACGGGCCCAAAACGCCGCCTGCTCCTCCCCCACCTCCTCCAACAACTCACGCTGCCACAAGGCGTAATCGGCATACTGCACCGGCAACGCCCCCCACTGCGGAACACCACCCGCCAACCGCGCCTCATAAGCAACCGACACATCCCGCAACAACGGCGCCTCCGACCACCCATCACTCGCAATGTGATGCAACGTCAACAACAACACATGCTCATCGTCGGCAATCGAGAACAACGTCACCCTCAGCGGCAGCTCGGACGACAACGCAAAGGGAGTGAAGGCAGCTTCCTGGATCAGTGAGGGCAGGTCATCGTCGGAACACTGCACCACCGAGACCTTGGCCGCCGCGTGCTCGGGCGGCAGGATCCGCTGGAAGGGCTCGCCGTCGACATTGGGGAAGACCGTGCGCAGGGACTCGTGGCGGGCCACGACATCCTCGATCGCCCGTTGCAGGGCCTCCTCATCCACCGGGCCGTCGATACGGAAGGCGAAGGGCGCGTTGTAGGTCGGGCTCTGCTCGAAACGGTCCAGGAACCACAACCGCTGCTGCGCAAACGACAACGGCAACACCTCAGGACGCGCACCGGCAGTCACCGCGGGACGCGCCGCGACCCCGTCCGCGTCCAGATGCTCCACCAAGCCCGCGACCGTCGGCGCACCGAACAGCGCCCGCACGCCCAACTCCACACCCAGCACCGACCGGATCCGACTGATCAACCGCGTCGCCTTGAGCGAATGGCCGCCCAGGGCGAAGAAATTGTCATCCACCCCGACACTCGGCACCTCCAGCACCTGGGCGAACAGACCACACAACAACTCCTCCTGCACCGACCGCGGCCCACGCCCCACACCACCATCGGCCACCGCACCCTCAACAGCAAGACGCGCCTGCTCACTCCGCCGCAACTCACCGCGCCGCTCCTCACTACGCCGCAGCAACGCCCGCTCCTGCGCCGCGGACTCAAAAACCTCCACCCCCTCCACACCCACATCCGGATCCGCAGTCACCGCATCCACCACCCGCACAAACAAACGGTGCAACACCTCAGCGGTATCGGAATCGAAGAGATCGGTGGCGTACTGGAGCATCCCGGAGATTCCTGCCGGGTTCTCGTGGGCGTCCCGCTGCTCCGAGAAGCTCCAGCCCAGATCGAACTTGGAGGGAGCAGCATCGAGCGGCTGCGCGATGATGCGGGTGTCGGCGAGGTCCAGACTGGCCAGTGCGTTGTTCTGGAGGACGATCATGGTCTGGAACAACGGGTGCCGGCCGCTGGTGCGGTCAGGGTTGAGCTCTTCCACGATCCGGTCGAACGGCAGATCCTCATGCGCAAAAGCCGCCAAGTCCGCCTCACGCACCCGCTCAAGCAGTTCGGCAAACGTCGGATTCCCCGACGTATCCGTACGCAGCACCAACGTATTGACGAAGAAACCCACCAGATCATCAAGAGCCTGATCCGACCGCCCCGCCGTGGCAGTACCCAACGGCACATCAGAACCGGCACCGAGCCGCGACAACAACACCCCCAACGCCGCCTGCAGCGCCATGAACGTCGTCACCCCCTGCCCGCGGGCCAAGGATTCCAGCCGATGATGGAGATCGGCAGGAATGCCGAAGTGCAGGAGGCCGCCCTCATGGGTGGGGTGGTCCGGGCGCGGCCGGTCGGCGGGAAGGGCCAGCTCCTGCGGCAGACCGGAAAGCGTACGGGCCCAAAACGCCGCCTGCTCCTCCCCCACCTCCTCCAACAACTCACGCTG
>NZ_QUAC01000077.1 GCF_003389455.1 Streptomyces inhibens
CCGCGCGGGGGAATCCTCCGCGCGGGCCCCGCACGCCCTGCTGTACCCTGGCGCCATGCGTGCCGTACGCCTTCTGCTTAGCGGGCCGCGCTGATCAGTACCGACGGATGACAGACCCCGTCGGAATCGGCGCGGCGTCCCCTCCTGTGCGAGGGGCCTTTTTGTTTCCGGCGCGCCGGGAATCGGGCGCGTTTCCGCAGGCAGAGACGATCGATGGAGCTTTGAGGACGATGAGCGAGACGACCAACTCCCCCGCTGCTCATGGCGCGGGAGGTGCCCCCGCCGAGGTGGCAGCGCCGCACCGCTATACGGCCGAGCTGGCCGCCGACATCGAGGCACGCTGGCAGGACTTCTGGGAGACGAACGGGACGTACCACGCCCCGAACGCGAGCGGTTCGCTGGCCGGCGACGCCGAGCTGGTGGCCCGCCCCAAGAAGTTCATCATGGACATGTTCCCCTACCCGTCGGGCGCCGGTCTGCACGTCGGCCACCCGCTGGGCTTCATCGCCACCGACGTCTACGCCCGTTACCAGCGCATGACGGGCCACAACGTCCTGCACACCCTGGGCTTCGACGCGTTCGGCCTGCCCGCCGAGCAGTACGCGGTGCAGACCGGCACCCACCCGCGGGTCTCGACCGAGGCCAACATCGTCAACATGCGGCGCCAGCTGCGCCGCCTGGGCCTGGGCCACGACCAGCGCCGCTCGATCGAGACGATCGACCCGGCGTACTACAAGTGGACCCAGTGGATCTTCCTGCAGATCTTCAACTCCTGGTACGACCCGGAGGCGGACGCGGCCCGCCCGATCGACACCCTGATCGCCCAGTTCGAGGCCGGCACCCGCCAGACCCCCGACGGGCGGGCCTGGGCCGAGCTGAGCGACATCGAGCGGGCCAACGTCCTGGGCGAGTACCGCCTGGCGTACGCCTCGGACGCGCCGGTCAACTGGTGCCCCGGTCTGGGCACGGTGCTGGCCAACGAGGAGGTCACCGCCGAGGGCCGCTCCGAGCGCGGCAACTACCCCGTCTTCAAGTCCAAGCTGCGCCAGTGGAACATGCGCATCACCGCCTACGCCGACCGGCTGCTGAACGACCTGGACGCGCTGGACTGGCCGGAGGCCATCAAGCTGCAGCAGCGCAACTGGATCGGCCGCTCCGAGGGCGCCCGGGTCGACTTCCCGGTGGGCGACGACAAGATCACCGTCTTCACCACCCGCCAGGACACCCTGTTCGGCGCCACGTACATGGTGCTGGCGCCCGAGCACCCGCTGGTCGCCGGCGCGGAGAACGGCACCGGAAGCATCGTCCCGGACGCCTGGCCCGAGGGCACCCACGAGGTGTGGACCGGCGGCCACGCCACCCCGGCCGACGCCGTCGCCGCGTACCGCAAGCAGGCCGCCTCCAAGTCGGACGTCGAGCGGCAGGCCGAGGCCAAGGACAAGACCGGCGTCTTCACCGGCACCTACGCGACCAACCCGGTCAGCGGCGAGCGGATCCCGGTCTTCATCGCCGACTACGTCCTGATGGGCTACGGCACCGGCGCGATCATGGCCGTCCCGGCACACGACTCCCGCGACTTCGCCTTCGCCCGCGCCTTCGAGCTGCCGATGCGCTGTGTCGTCGAGCCGTCCGACGACCGTGGCACGGACGCCTCGACCTGGGACGACGCCTTCTCCTCGTACGACGCCAAGATCGTCAACTCGTCCGCCGTGACGATTTCGCTGGACGGCCTGGGCGTGACCGAGGCCAAGGCGAAGATCACCGAATGGCTGGCCGACCAGGGCATCGGCGAGGGCACCGTCAACTTCCGTCTGCGTGACTGGCTGTTCAGCCGGCAGCGCTACTGGGGCGAGCCGTTCCCGATCGTCTACGGCGAGGACGGCGTCGCGCATGCGCTGCCCGAATCGATGCTGCCGCTGGAGCTGCCCGAGGTCGAGGACTACTCCCCGCGCACCTTCGACCCGGACGACGCCGACACCCAGCCCGAGACCCCGCTGTCCCGCAACGAGGACTGGGTCCATGTCGACCTGGACCTGGGCGACGGCAACGGCGTCAAGCGCTACCGCCGCGAGACCAACACCATGCCCAACTGGGCGGGTTCGTGCTGGTACGAGATGCGCTACCTGGACCCGGACAACAACGACGCGCTGGTCGACCCCGCCATCGAGCAGTACTGGATGGGGCCGCGCGAGGGTCAGCCGGCCGGTGGCGTCGACCTGTACGTGGGCGGCGCCGAGCACGCCGTACTGCACCTGCTGTACGCCCGCTTCTGGTCCAAGGTGCTGCACGACCTGGGCCATGTCTCGTCCTCCGAGCCGTTCCACAAGCTGTACAACCAGGGCATGATCCAGGCCTTCGTCTACCGGGACAGCCGCGGCATCGCCGTCCCGGCCGCCGAGGTCCATGAGCGCGACGGCGCCTACTCCTACAAGGGCCAGAAGGTCAGCCGCGTTCTGGGCAAGATGGGCAAGTCCCTGAAGAACGCCGTCACCCCCGACGAGATCTGTGCCGAGTACGGCGCGGACACCCTGCGCCTGTACGAGATGGCGATGGGCCCGCTGGATGTGTCGCGCCCGTGGGACACCCGTGCGGTCGTCGGCCAGTACCGTCTGCTGCAGCGCCTGTGGCGCAACGTCGTCGACGAGGCGACCGGTGAGGTCACCGTCGTCGACGCCGAGGCGGACGAGGCCACCCTGCGTGCCCTGCACAAGGCCATCGACGGTGTCACCCAGGACATGGCGAACCTGCGCTTCAACACCGCCATCGCCAAGGTGACCGAGCTGAACAACCACCTGACCAAGACGGGCGGCCCGGTCCCGCGGGCGGTCGCGGAGCAGCTGGTGCTGCTGGTCGCCCCGCTGGCGCCGCATATCGCCGAGGAGCTGTGGCGCAAGCTGGGCCACACCGACACCGTGGTCCACGCGGACTTCCCGGTGGCCGACCCGGCGTACGTCGTGGACGAGACCGTGACCTGCGTCGTGCAGATCAAGGGCAAGGTCAAGGCCCGCCTGGAGGTCGCCCCGTCGATCTCCGACGCGGACCTGGAGGCGACCGCACTGGCTGAGCCGGCCGTGGTCGCGGCGCTGAACGGCGCGGGCATCCGGAAGGTGATCGTCCGGGCGCCGAAGCTGGTGAACATCGTGCCGGCGTAGGTGGCCGTGTAGGTGCCGGGGCGCCGGGCGGTTGTCCTGGCGCCCGGGGCGCCTGGCGCGCTATAGGTGGTTTCCCCTACGGGCAGGTTGGGGGTTCATTCGGAACCCGTGACCTGCCCGAGCCGTTTACCGTGGAGGTACAGGGCGCGGGCGAGGAACCGGCGCCGCCGACACGTCTGGGGAGAGCCCATGGAAGCTGCTGTCGCCATCTTCGGGCTGCTCTTCGTTCTGTTCGTCCTGGCCGGGGTGTTCCTGACGGTCAAGGCCGTGAAGGCGGCCAAGCGCGGTGTGGACCGTACGGTCGCCCAGGCCCGCCGGACCGTCGAGGACACCACCCTCCGGGCCCGGCAGTTTGCCCAGCCCGGCGTGGTCGGCGAACTGGCGCAGCTGCGGCTGTCACTGCGTACGTCCATGCGCGCGACCCAGGACGTGCTCCACACCGGCTCCCCGGAGGACGCCTCCCTCAGCGAGGCGATCGGCCTCTTCGAGCGCCTGAGCGCCCATGGCCACGAGCTGGACGACGAGCTCAAGCGCCTGGAACGGGAGCCCGACCGGGCCACCATCGCCGCCCGCCTCCCGGAGCTCCGGGAGCGCATGGAGCGGATCACGCACTCGGCGGAGTCGCTGCGCTGGGCGGCGCGCGACCGGGCGCGGAAGTTCGCGGAAGACGATCTTGAGGCGCTGAGCGACCAGATCGATGTCGAGGCGGGGGCGCTGCGGCATTGGACGCACGACGAAGCGGGGGCCGGGGGCGGTCCCTCGGGCGGTCCCTCGGGCGGCCCCTTGGGCACCGACGCCCGGCCCGGCCCGGCTTCGGATACCGCAGACGGCGGAAACTCCTGGGGCCCGGACCCCGACGCCCCGCAGGCGATCACCGCCCGGGACCCCCGCACCCAGCCGTCGTATCCGTGGCAGAAGGCCCCGCGTACGGAGGGCACGACGACTACGTGAGCATGTAGAAGAGCGGTGACGGGCTGGCTGGGGGCAATGACGATGCCGGCGGGTGGGCTCTTGGCAGAGCCTTGGTGAAACCTGGAAGATCTTGGGGAGGGACCCGCACTGTGCGGTATCCGGATCCCCGGATAACCTCCCAGTCATGTCCCGCCATGTCGCGATCGTCACCGATTCCACGGCCTACTTGCCGCGGGCGGCCATCGAGCGCCACCACATCACGGCCGTGCCGCTGACCGTCGTCCTGGGGGACCAGGCCCTGGAAGAGGGCACCGAGATCTCCGCGAGATCCCTTGCCCAGGCGCTCCAGAAGCGCCGGCCCGTGACAACCTCCCGGCCCAGCCCCACGGTGTTCGCGGAAACCTATCGCGCGGTCGCGGCGGCCGGCGCGACCGGCATCGTCTCGCTCCATCTCTCCTCGGAGTTCTCCGGCACCTACGACGCGGCGGTGCTGGCGGCCAAGGATGCCCCGGTACCCGTACACGTCGTGGACACCGGCATGGTCGCGATGGCCCTCGGTTTCTGCGCCCTCGCCGCCGCGGAGACGGCGGAGGCCGGCGGGGACGTGGACGAAGCGGTCGCCGCAGCGGAGAAGCGCGCCGCGGGCACCTCCGCCTACTTCTACGTCGACACCCTCGACTATCTGCGCCGCGGCGGCCGCATCGGCGCGGCCCAGGCGCTGCTCGGCTCCGCGCTCGCCGTCAAACCGATCCTTCAACTGGCCGACGGGCGGATCGAACTGCTGGAGAAGGTCCGTACGGCCTCCAAGGCCATCGCCCGCCTCGAAGAGATCGCCGCGGAGCGGGCGGGCGAGAGCCAGGTCGATATCGCGGTCCACCATCTCGCGGCGGCGGAGCGCGCGGACGCGCTGGCCCAGCGGCTCCGGGAGCGGGTGCCGGGGCTGAACGAGCTGCATGTGAGCGAGGTCGGCGCGGTGATCGGCGCGCACACGGGGCCGGGGCTGCTGGGGGCTGTGGTTTCGCCGAGGTGAGCGGGGCGGTGGAGCGCCCTGTGGGTGACAAAGTTATCCACAACTGGGGTGCTGTCCACCGACTTTGAGGCCGCTCAGCGAGATCTGCGGGGAGTGCTTAGCGTCAATCGCTATGAACTCTTCTCGATCCGCTTGGTTGGATTCATCGGTGTCGGCGTCGTTGTCGGCATTGGCGTCGGCATCAGCATCGCCATTGGCGTCGCCGTCGGCGGTTGCTTCGGTCTCGCCGGTGTCTGTCCCCTCGGGCCTACCGGGTCCATCGGGCTTGTCGGGCCCACCACGCTTGTCGGGTCCATCGGATCTACCGGGGCCACTCGGCCTGACGGCTCCGTCCGGTGCGGCGGAGCGGCGGGAGTGGGAGCGCGAGCGCGTACGGGCCCGGGTCGCGGCGATCTTCGGCGACGCGGCGGCGACCGCGGGGGCCGAGCCGCCACCTCCTGGGCACGATCCACCGGGCCCGCGCCGTGGGGAGCGGGCGTGGCTCGCGGTGCGCGAACGGCTGCCGCTATGGGTGCAGTTACGGTGCGGCACCGACCCGAAGGCGCTCGCTGCTCTGGTGTTGGTGCTCGTGGTGGCCGTGGGGTTCGCCGTGCAGCATTTCTGGGCCGGGCGCCCCGAGCCGGTACGTGCTCCGGCCGCCGAACGGTCCGTATCGGCGCCCGGCCCCGGTTCCGGACCCGACCCGCGGTCGCCGTCGCTGCCGTCATCGTCCTCGTCCTCGTCCTCGTCCTCCACGGTGCTGGCGAGTGGCCCGCCGGGCGGCGCGGGGCGACAACTGGTCGTCGATGTCGCGGGCAAGGTCCGGAACCCTGGAATCCACCGGATGCCGCCGGGGTCGCGGGTATTCGATGCGCTGCGGGCCGCGGGTGGTGTGCTGCGCGGGGCGAGCACTCGTGGGCTGAACCGGGCGCGCCTGCTGACCGATGGCGAACAGATCGTGGTCGGCGCGGAGGGTGCCGGGACCGGGGGCGGTGCTGGTTCCGGTGATGTGGGGGGTGGCACGGCCGGCAGTGGGTCACCGGGTGCCGGAGGCGGGCCGAGCGGGCCGGTGAGCCTCAATACGGCGACGGAGCAGCAGCTCGACGCCCTCCCCGGAGTGGGGCCCGTCCTGGCGCGCCACATCATCGAATTCCGCACCCAGCACGGCGGGTTCACCTCGGTGGAACAGCTCCGCCAGGTGACCGGCATCGGTGATCGCCGCTTCGCCGATCTGCGCCCCCTGGTGGAGCCATGACCGGCCCTCGCGCCACGGTGCACGCCACGGCGGCGTCGTCGCACGGCGCCTCGGACCCTCGCCAGGACGGCCCGGCCGATCTGCGACTGGTCGCGCCCGCACTGGCGGCCTGGGCAGCCGCGGCGATCTGCCTGGGCGCACCCGGTGGCGGAGTGGCGGTGGCCTGCGGAGTGGCCGTGGTGCTCGCGGCGCTCGCGTTACGGGTGGCCGTAGCCCGTCGCAGTGCGGAGCGAGCGCCGGGGGCGGATGAACCGCCCGGCGTCGAGGTACCGGGTGTCGAGGTACCGGGTGGTGAACCACCGGATGTCGAGCCGCGGCCTGACACCGGCCTGGCCAGGGGAGCGGGGCTGCCCCGTCCCCGATCTCCGCGACTGTGGTCCGCAGGAGCGTTCGTCGCCCTGGCCGCGGTGCTGCTCTGTGCCGCGGCGGGGGCCGCGTCCGCGGCGCTGCATGCGGCGGATGTGCGGCGCGGGCCGCTGCCGGCATCGGCCCGCACCTACGCGCGGGTCACGGCAGAGCTGGAGGTGACCGGCGATCCGCGGCTGACCCGGCCCAAGGTGCGCGGCTCCCAACGGACGCCCCCGGCACTGGTGTTCACCGCCGAGGCCATCCGCGTCATGGCGCCGGACGGTGCGGTGACCGCCGTGCGTACCCCCGTGCTGGTCGTCGTACAGCAGCGTGGTGGGGGCGACGAGGGCGGCGGACGCGACCGGTCGGAGCGCCGTGGCGCGCCCTCGCAGATCCCGGGAGCCGCCTCACGCACCACTGCTGTCACACCGCTGACCGCGACCGACGCCTCACACAACCGGCCCGTCGCCCCACCGCCCACCGTGACCGCCCGGCAAGGCCCAGCCGTCGCCCCACCGTCCCTGGTGACCGCTCCGCACGGCCCAGCCGTCGCCCCATCGCCCGTGGTGACCGCCCCGCATGGCCCAGCCGTCGCCCCACCGCCCCCGATGACCGCCCCGCAAAACCCAGCCGTCACTCCTCCACCCGAGTCGGGATCTGCCCACCACGCCCATGCGAGCAACGGTCCGCTGGCAGCATGGCGCGGGCTGCTGCCATCCACCCGTATTCGCCTCGTGGCCCGCGCCGCGCCACCGCTCTCGCCGACAGACCACGTCGCCGCCGTCCTGCGGGTCACCGACGATGCGCCGCCGGACAAGATCGGTGCGCCGTCCACCCTTCAGCGGCTGGCGGGAAGCCTGCGTACGGGCCTCCGGGAGGCCACCGAAGGGCTCCCTCCCGACGCCCGCGCGCTGCTGCCCGGCCTCGTCGTCGGCGACACCTCCCGTGTGCCACCGGACCTGGACGACGCCTTCCGCGCCACCGATCTGACGCATCTGCTCGCCGTGTCCGGCTCCAACCTGACGATCGTGCTCGCCCTGCTGATCGGCCCGCCTCATCTCGCGACGCGCGCCGAGCGTCGCGGGCTGGCGCCGCGCCTGAGGCTGTCGCTGCGCGGCACCGCCGTCATCGGCGGCGTGCTCGCCCTCGCCTTCGTCGTCGTGTGCCGCCCGGACCCGAGCGTGCTGCGAGCCGCCGCCTGCGGCCTGATCACGCTGCTCGCGATCGGCACCGGCCGCCGTCGCGCGCTGCTCCCCGCACTCGCCGCCGCGGTCCTGCTGCTGGTCCTCTACGACCCCTGGCTCGCCCGTAGTTACGGCTTTCTGCTCTCCGTCCTGGCCACCGGCGCGCTGCTGCTGCTCGCGCCGCGATGGAGCGCGGCCCTCCAGCGGCGCCGGGTGCCAGCCCGCCTCGCCGAGGTGATCGCTGCTGCCGCCGCCGCCCAGGCGGTCTGTGCGCCTGTCGTCGCCGTCCTCGCGGCCCGGGTGGGCCTGGTGGCCGTGCCCTGCAATCTGCTGGCCGAACTGGCCGTGGCCCCCGCGACGGTCCTCGGTTTCGCGGCCCTCGCCGCCGCCCCGCTCGCGCTGCCGGTCGCCCGGGCGCTGGCGTGGTGCGCGGGCTGGCCCACCGAGTGGATCGCCGGCGTCGCCCGTACGGGAGCGGCGCTACCGGGAGCGGAGTTCGGCTGGCCCGGCGGCTGGGCGGGCGGGCTGGTGCTGGCGGCCGCCACGGTGGCGCTGGTGACGGTAGGCCGCAGAGTGCTGCGTCGCCCTTGGCTGTGTGTGCTCTGCGCGCTGGCGGTGATCCTGGCGGTCTGCCGCCCGGCCCCTTTCACCCGCGTCCTCACCGGCTGGCCGCCGCCCGGCTGGCGGGCGGTGGTCTGCGACGTGGGGCAGGGCGACGGCCTGGTGCTGGCAGCCGGCGACGGTACGGCGCTGGTGGTGGACACCGGCCCCGAGCCCCGCGCCATCGACCGCTGCCTCACCGACCTGGGAATCCACCGCATCCCGCTCCTCGTGCTCACCCACTTCCACGCCGATCACGTGGACGGGCTCCCCGGCGTGCTCCGCGGCCGTACGGTCGGTGCGATCGAGACCACGACACTTCAGGACCCGCCGGGACAGGCGCAGTTCGTACGCAACACGGCCGCGGCCGCACGGATTCCGCTCGTCCGCGCCGCCCCGGGGGAGCGGCGCCACCTGGGCCCCCTCACCTGGGAAGTCCTCTGGCCGCCCGCTCCGCCCGCCCTACCCGGCCCTGACGGTCCCAACGACGCCAGCGTCACCCTGCTCGTCCGTACCGGCGGGCTGACCCTCCTCCTGCTCGGAGACCTCGAACCACCTGCCCAGCAAGCGTTGTTGGCGGCTCACCCGGAGCTGGCCACCGTCGATGTCCTCAAGGTGGCGCACCACGGATCCGCCTACCAGGACCCACCGCTGATACGCCGGCTGGCACCGCGCCTGGCGCTGATCTCCTGCGGCGCCGACAACCCGTACGGCCATCCGGCGCCGCGCACCATCGAGGCGCTGCGCGCCCAGGGCGCCCGGGTGCTGCGCACGGACACCGACGGGTCCATCGCGGTCCTGGGCACCCCGGCCAGGCTGTCCGCGACGATCACCGGCGGCCGCCGGGCCGAAGCCCGCCTGCTCAGCGGTCGAAGACGCAGGTCTCGCCGGGCCGGCGGCCGCCGCTCCGGAGTCCCCCCTCCCCGCCTCACGGCCGGCAGACGGCGCCCGGCAGGCTCTGCCGGTCGGCGCACGGCACGTGCTTGTACATCCGCATGATGTTCTTCGCCGTGTCGGAGTCCATGAACGCCAGGAACTTCGCGGTCAGTGAGCCGTCTTCGGGCCGCCCGTACGTGTAGAGGTACTCCACCGTCCAGAAGGGGTAATCGCGTTGCTGTCCCCACTCGATGTCCGGCTCGTGCCCGTTCAGCCGGACGCTGACGACGTGCTGCCGTTGCGCCGCCGCATAGAGCTCGGCGTAACCGATCGCTCCCGGCACCCGGTCCACCGCGTCCAGCAGGCTTTTGGTGCTGTTCACCTCGCAGCGCGTCAGGCGTGCCTGTTCATCGCGGTCCTTGTCGCCGCAGTCGTAGGACGACACGACGCCCGGCTCCGAGCGGTGCAGCACGGATGTCTCGAACGCCCGGCGGGTGCCCGATGCGGCGTCCCGGCTGACGAGGCGGATCGGCAGGTCATTGCCGTGCAACTGCTTCCAGTTGGTGTACGTCCCGTCGTAGATCTTGCGGATCTCCTCGGAGGTGAGGTCGTCGATGCTGGCCTTCTCGTTGGCCACGACACTGAGCACGATGACGCCGACCCGGTCGCCCTCCAGCCGCCGGTAGAGGGACGGCGCCGGCACATCCGATACGGCGATGAAGCCGGGGCCCTCGGCGGTCGCCGGTTTGCCCTCCCGGTTGAGATTGCCCAGGCCGGACAGGCTTCCGCTCCCCAAGACGGTGATCTCGGCGCCCGCGCAGCGGGCCCGGTACTGCCGGGCGATCTCCCGCATCGGCGGCGCGAACGCCGTGGATCCGTCGATGGTCAGTCGCCCGGCGGCGCATTCACCGGGCACCGGCATCACCCGGCCGCTGAGCAGCAGCCCGCCGAGCAGTCCCAGCAGAACGATGAAGGTGCCGCCCAGCGCGAGGCTGAGCTTGCGCGGCCCCCAACGCTGGGCGTTGCGCCGGATCCGCCCGCCGCTGATGAACCCGCCTACGGTCACCGATCCGGCTGCGCTGCCGGTGCGTCCACCCTCGGGGCCGGAGCCGGTTCCGGGACCCGACAGGAGCACCAGCAGCTTGAAGTGATTCCGCTTGTTCAGCGGCACTTTGGGGATGAACAGCCGTCCCCCGTCGTGCCGCAGCCCGCCGCCGTTGCGGGTCAGCATGCCCACCAGATCCGTCGGATTGGCGTCCGGCACCTCGACCCCGATGACCGTACGGCCGACGAACTCGACCGTCAGCGGCTCCTGATAGTCCTGCCGGACGATGTCCTTGCCACCGTCGTTCTCGAACCGCAACAGCGCCAGCGTCGCATCGTTGATCTCCTGGTCCTGCCGCAGCAGCCGCAACTGCACCAGACTGTGGGCGTCTTGGGGATTCATCCCGATCGCCGTGTCCATCTGCACGCGGTAGCCGATCCGCTTACGGCCCGGCAGGAACCGCTCAACGGCCCAGACGACAGCCGTCGCCACAAGCCCGGCCGCGGTCAGGATCGTCTCGGTGTCCGGCAGAGCCACGGCAACCTCGCACAGGTGAACGGACAGCAGGATGCCAGCACCTTAAGGACGCCCACCCCGCCCCGAGAGCCCTTCGACAGCCCGTCACCAGAGGTTCATCAGTCGTCTTCCGGCCTCGTCAGCCGAATCTCGCCCCTACCGCTCATCGGTCGGCCGGCGGCGCCCTCGGCGTGGTCCTGGGGCCGGTCTCCGCCTCCCAGTCGCCCTATGGCCCGAATGAACCGGGTGCGCGATAGCGGCGGGGCGGGCCAGATCGGTCAGGTGGACCAGAGAGGTCTGTGAATGGGACAGGCCAGGTGAACCGCATAGGTCCGGTGAACCGCATAGGCCAGGCGAACGACATAGGTTCCGGTGAAATGGGTGGGGTGGAGGAATCAGGATCTGTAGACTCCAGATTATGAGGATGAGTGAAGGCGTCGAGTGGGGCCTGCACTGTTGTGTGACGTTGGCCTGGCTCGATGGGGAAGGGCCGGTGTCCACCGCTCGGCTGGCGGCTTCGTTCGAGTTGCCGGCGGCCTACTTGAACAAGCGGCTGCAAGCGCTGGTCCGGGCCGGGATCCTGAGTTCGACGCCCGGGGCGCGGGGCGGCTTCCGTTTGGCGCGGCCGCCGGAGCGGATCACCCTCATGGATGTGGTCGCTGCGATCGAGGGCACCGACGATGCCTTTCGTTGTACCGAGATCCGTCAGCAGGGGGCCGGGGCCGAGGCGTCCGGCAGGGAGTTCGGTCGGCCCTGCGGCATCTCCACGGCGATGCGCAAGGCCGAGCTGGCCTGGCGCCGTGAGCTGGCCGCACAGACCATTGCCGACGTCATCGCCGGTACACCGGCATCGGCGGCGGAACGCACCCGCCGCTGGTTCGCTTCGGAGAGGAAACACACTTGATGGACACCGCTGCCGCCAACGCCTACCTCGACCGTATGGGCGCCGCCCGCCCCGCCTCTCCCGATGCCGACGGGCTGCGTGCGCTGCACCTGAGTCATTTGCGCACCGTCCCCTTCGAGAACCTCTCCATCCACCTGGGTGAGGAGATCGTGCTCGCGGAGCAGTCGTTGCTGGACAAGATCGTCGGTGCCCGGCGTGGTGGGTTCTGTTATGAGCTCAACGGCGCTTTCGCCCTGTTGCTGGGCGCCCTCGGCTATGAGGTCGAGATGCTGTCCGCCCGCGTGTTCGGCCCCAACGGGCTCGGCATTCCGTACGACCACCTTGCGCTGCGGGTTCATACGCCGAGCGGGCCGTGGCTGGCGGACGTCGGGTTCGGCAGGAACAGCCACTTTCCGCTGCGGTTGGACAGCCGTGCCGAGCAGACCGATCCGGGCGGTGTGTTCCAGATTGTGGAGACGACGGAAGGTGATCTTGATGTCCTGAGGGGCGGTGTCCCGCAGTACCGTCTTGAGCAACGTCCGCGTGCGTTCGCGGAGTTCGAGGTCGGCTGCTGGTGGAACCGGACCTCGCCCACGTCGCACTTCACACAGTCCCTGGTGTGCTCACGGCTGACGGAGACCGGCCGGGTCACGCTCTCCGGCCGTACGTTGGTGATCACCGGGGCGGACGGGGCGCGTGAGGAGCGTCAGGTGGGTGAGGACGAGGTCCTCGCCGCCTACCAGGAACACTTCGGGATTGCGCTGGAGCGGGAGCCCGAGGTGGCGGCCGCCGGCGCGGATCTCCGGGCGCGTGGGGTGGGCGCCCAGCCGTAGCGTCTCGGCTTCCGATCCCTGATCCCCGATCCCCGATCCCTGATCCCCGATCCCCGATCCTTGATCCCCGGCCCCCGGCCCCCGGCGTGCGGCCTGCGGTCTGGGTTCGATGGGCTTGTGGCCCATGGACCTGTGGTCTCTGGGCGGTGTCTAGTCGGCCTCGCGCCAGCCCTCGTACTCCGCGGCCAGACCGTCCAGCAGCGCCGGGTCATGGGTGGCGTCCGGGTCCTCGACCACCACGAGCCACTGTGCGTCCTCGGCGTCGTCCTCACCGGCCAGGGCGTCCCGTACGAGCTGGGGTTCCTCGGTGACACCGAAGCGTTCGGTCAGGGCCTCGGCCACCTCTTCCGCCGCGTCGCGGTCGGGCAGGACCAGTACGTGTCGTACGGGCCGCAGCTGTCGTTCGGGGGGTGCCTGTCGTGTGTCTCGTCGGTGGGGGGCAGCAGCATCATTCACCTGACCATTGTCCGGTAGGGGATGGGGATGCTGTCGGGTGGGGAGGGGCGGACCCTGGGCCGGAGAGCGGGCCGGAGAGCGGGCCGGAGAGCGGGCCGGAGAGCGGGCCGGAGAGCCGGCCGGGGAGCGGGCCGGAGAGCCGGCCGGGGAGCTGTGAGGGGAACGGTCGGGGGAGTGGGCCGGGCGGCGTTGTCAGTGGGGCGTGGGATGCTGGGTCGCGATGGCCAGGAAGACAGCTAACGACGACCCGCTTGCCCCCGTGACGATCGCGGTGGGCCAGGAAGACCTGCTGCTGGATCGTGCGATGCAGCAGGTGGTGGCGGCTGCCCGCGCGGCCGACGCGGACACCGATGTGCGCGACCTCACCCCCGATCAGCTCCAGCCCGGCACCCTGGCCGAGCTGACCAGCCCCTCGCTCTTCGCCGAGCGCAAGGTTGTGGTGGTGCGGGCGGCCCAGGATCTGTCCGCAGACACCATCAAGGACGTCAAGGCGTATCTCGGCTCGCCCGCCGAGGAGATCACGCTGGTGCTGATGCATGCGGGCGGCGCCAAGGGGAAGGGCCTGCTGGACGCTGCCCGTAAGGCCGGGGCGCGGGAAGTGGCCTGCCCGAAGATGACCAAGCCGGCCGACCGGCTGGCGTTTGTGCGGGGCGAGTTCCGTGCGGTCGGGCGTTCGGCGACGCCCGAAGCCTGCCAGTCGCTGGTCGATGCGATCGGCAGCGATCTGCGTGAGCTGGCGTCGGCCTGTTCGCAGCTGGCGGCCGATGTCGAGGGCACGATCGACGAGGCCATCGTGGCGCGCTACTACACGGGCCGGGCCGAGGCATCGAGTTTCACCGTTGCGGACCGTGCGGTCGAGGGGCGGGCCGCCGAGGCGCTGGAGGCGCTGCGGTGGGCGATCGCGACCGGCGTCGCCCCCGTCATGATCACCAGCGCTCTTGCCCAGGGCGTCCGCGCCATCGGCAAACTGGCTTCCGCCCCGCGCGGCGCCCGCCCCGGCGACCTCGCCCGCGACCTCGGCATGCCGCCCTGGAAGATCGACCGGGTACGCCAGCAGATGCGCGGCTGGTCGGCGGACGGCGTGGCGACGGCGCTGCGTGCGGTCGCGGCGGCCGATGCGGGAGTGAAGGGCGGCGGGGACGATCCGGGGTACGCCCTGGAGAAGGCCGTTGTCGCCATTGCCCGGGCGGCTCGGTCGCGGTGATCTTGGTGGGGCCGATCACCACACCCGTCACCCCTCACCACTACCGCTACCGCGAGCGCTGCAGCCGCTTGAGTGTCTCCGTGGCGCTGGTCTTCAGCATCGTGGCCACCTCGGCGGAGGTCGGCTGCTTGCCGGTGCTGCTGCTCGACGCGTAGCTCGACCACGTGGACTGGTACGTCATCCAGCCGTCCCGGACGCCGAGGATCACGTACGAGCCGGTGCTACTGCTGCCCTGGTCGTTCCGGGTGACCAGGTAGGCCTCGTCGCCGATGCCCGGTACGGACTCGACCTTGTAGCCGACCGAGGTGTCCTGCTTCTCGTACGAGCGGTAGCCGTCGGCGAACTCCGGTGCCGGGTCGGTCTTCTTGTGCAGCGTGGCGGTGTTGTAGAGCCAGATCGAGGAGTAGTCGGAGCTGCTCGCGTTCTCCTGCTCCAGTGTGACGTTGCACCACATGGTGTCCAGCGAGTTCTGCTGGGCGCCGCTGTGCTGTGGGTTGGCGTCCTTCGAGGCTGTGCCGGTGCTCGCCTTGGTCTTGTAGTGGGCGTTCTCGAAGGAGGTCAACGAGGTGTCCGCGCACAGATCGCTGGTGTAGCCGTAGCCCGCGAGATCGGGGCTGGGCTCGGAGGAGAAGCCGCCGGTGGCGAACAATACGGAGCCCCAGATCGCGGAGGCGGCGACCACGCCGCCGATCGCCCAGAGCCAGCCGGACAAGCCCCGGCCCGTACCGCCGGCTGCGCCGGGCGGCCCTACGGGTGGGGCGGGTATGCCGGGTGCCGGATAGCCGTAGCCGCCGCCCGGCGCCTGCGGCGGGGGCGGCTGTGCGTACGGGTTCTGCTGCGCGGGCACCGGATTCTGCGGTGCGGGCACCTGGCCGTAGGGATTGGGCTGCGGCGGGTAGGGATTGTTCTGGTCCCCCGAGATGGACATGGCCGCAGCGTAGCGGACACCGGCGCATGTGAACCCGGGCCTGCGGCAAGGGCGGTCGGCTTCGGCGCGGTAGTGACGGGCCTTGGCACTGTCAGGCGCCACCCCGGCAACAAACGACCGCGCCAGCGACAAAAGACCCAGCTGGAACAACGCGCCCGCCATCAACAAACGACCGCGCCAGCGACAAACGACCCCGCTGGAACAGTGGGCCCGCCAGCGACAAAAGACCCCGCTGGAACAATGGGCCCGCCAGCGACAAACAACCGCGCCAGCAACAAACAGCCGCGCCAGCGCCAATACACCCGCCAGGAAAAAGGACCCCACCAGCAACAAAAGGCCCTGCCAGCAACAAAAGACCCCGCCGCCCCTGGGGAAGGGGCAAGGCGGGGCCTTCATATCAAGCGATTGTGGCTTCGTCGGCGGTGACCGCCGGGTGAGCCGGGTGCGCCGCACCCGCGTGGCGAACGCAGGCCGTGTGCGGCGCGGTGGTGCACCGATCAGGGAGCGGAGAGAGGGGCCGCTGGGTCCCTGGCGGCAGAGCTCATAGTTACTGCGCTGTGTGCACAGATACCGCAGCTATTGCGGTGGGATGAAGGTCAGGCCCCATACGGGACGACGATCTTCATCTGGAGGGGAAGGTCAGGCCTTGAGGGCCGCGACCTTCTTCGCCAGCGCCGACTTCTTGTTGGCGGCGGCGTTCTTGTGGATGACACCCTTGCTGACGGCCTTGTCGAGCTTCTTGGCCGCCTCGGCCTGGGCGACGGTGGCCTTCTGCAGGTCACCGGCCTCCACGGCCTCACGGGTACGACGGATCGAGGTCTTCAGAGCGGACTTGACAGCCTTGTTGCGCTGACGAGCCTTCTCGTTGGTCTTGATCCGCTTCATCTGGGACTTGATGTTCGCCACGAAAGAGCCTTTTCAGGTTCGTTGGAGTTTCGAGTTGCGCCGCGCACCAAAGAGGGCACGAAGCGCAGTGGACCAGGCTACCAGCAGGCTCTACGCCGCCCCAAACCGGCCGCCCGAAGCTGCCCACTCCCCGCCCGAAGCCCTCCCGCTCCGCCCAAACCGGACCAGGTCCCTCGCTCATGGGACCATGGGGGGAGACGTCACATACCCGAGTCCCGCCTACCCGCGTTCACTGAATGGACCCTGCGTGCCCGCGACCCCTACGAACGTGCCGGAGCCGAGCCGTACCGATCCGGCCCTCCTCCGTAACTTCTGCATCATCGCGCACATCGACCACGGCAAGTCGACGCTCGCCGACCGGATGCTCCAGCTCACCGGTGTCGTCGACCAGCGGCAGATGCGCGCGCAGTATCTCGACCGCATGGACATCGAGCGCGAGCGCGGCATCACGATCAAGTCCCAGGCGGTCCGGCTGCCCTGGGCCCCTTCCGAGGGTGAAGAGGCAAGTGGCACGACCCACATCCTCAACATGATCGACACCCCGGGCCACGTCGACTTCACCTACGAGGTCTCCCGCTCGCTCGCCGCGTGCGAGGGCTGCGTTCTCCTCGTCGACGCCGCTCAGGGCATCGAGGCCCAGACCCTCGCCAACCTCTACCTGGCGATGGAGAACGACCTCACGATCATCCCCGTCCTCAACAAGATCGACCTGCCGGCCGCGCAGCCCGAGAAGTTCGCCGCCGAGCTGGCGAATCTGGTCGGCTGCGAGCCCGAGGACGTGCTGAGGGTCTCCGCCAAGACCGGCGTCGGCGTGCCCGAGCTGCTGGACAAGGTCGTCCGCGAGGTGCCGGCCCCGGTCGGCGTCAAGGACGCCCCTGCCCGCGCGATGATCTTCGACTCGGTCTACGACGCCTACCGCGGTGTCGTGACGTACGTGAAGGTCGTCG
The DNA here is from genome assembly GCF_003389455.1 of Streptomyces inhibens. Classification (GTDB taxonomy): domain Bacteria; phylum Actinomycetota; class Actinomycetes; order Streptomycetales; family Streptomycetaceae; genus Streptomyces; species Streptomyces inhibens. The sequence continues at coordinate 17,055 of NZ_QUAC01000077.1, forward strand.
ACGGCACGCTCAGCAAGCGTGAGCGCATCAAGATGATGTCCACGGGTGCGGCGCACGAGCTGCTGGAGATCGGTACGAATTCGCCCGAGATGAAGTCGGCGGACGGGCTGTCCGTCGGCGAGGTGGGTTACCTCATCACCGGTGTGAAGGACGTCCGGCAGTCCAAGGTCGGTGACACGATCACCCAGCTCAGCAAGGGTGCCGAGGTGCCGCTGGGCGGCTACAAGGACCCCAAGCCGATGGTGTTCTCGGGCCTGTACCCGCTGGACGGCTCGGACTACCCGGAGCTGCGTGACGCCCTGGACAAGCTGCAGCTCAACGACGCCGCGCTGGTCTACGAACCGGAGACCTCCGCGGCCCTGGGCTTCGGCTTCCGCGTCGGCTTCCTGGGTCTGCTGCACCTGGAGGTCATCCGCGAGCGTCTGGAGCGCGAGTTCGGCCTCGATCTGATCGCCACCGCTCCGAACGTGGTCTACCGCGTGGAGATGGAGGACGGCGCCGAGCACGAGGTCACCAACCCGAGCGAGTTCCCGACGGGCAAGATCGACAAGGTGCACGAGCCGGTCGTACGGGCCACGGTCCTGGCGCCCAGCGAGTTCATCGGCGCGATCATGGAGCTGTGCCAGAACCGCCGCGGCAACCTGCTCGGCATGGACTACCTCTCCGAGGACCGGGTCGAGATCCGCTACACCCTGCCGCTCGCCGAGGTCGTCTTCGACTTCTTCGACCAGCTCAAGTCCAAGACCCGTGGCTACGCCTCGCTGGACTACGAGCCCACCGGCGAGCAGGCCGCCGACCTGGTCAAGGTCGACATCCTGCTGCACGGGGACAAGGTCGACGCGTTCTCCGCCATCACGCACAAGGACAAGGCGTACGCGTACGGCGTGCGGCTGGTCGCCAAGCTGCGTGAGCTGATCCCGCGGCAGAGCTTCGAGGTGCCGATCCAGGCCGCCATCGGCAGCCGGGTCATCGCCCGTGAGACGGTCCGCGCCATCCGCAAGGACGTCCTCGCCAAGTGCTACGGCGGTGACATCTCCCGTAAGCGGAAGCTGCTGGAGAAGCAGAAGGAAGGCAAGAAGCGGATGAAGATGGTCGGCAGCGTGGAGGTCCCGCAGGACGCCTTCATCGCGGTGCTGTCCTCGGACTCCGACGGTGACGCGAAGGCGAAGAAGTAAGAAGCAGCAAGAAGCAGCAAGAAGCGGTAAGAAGCAGTAAGAGGCAGTACGCCGAGCGGTGAGCCGACAGGGCGCCGGTCCCCCAGGGGGCCGGCGCCCTGTCGCTTGCCCGGAGCGTGGCGCGGCGGCGCGCGCACGCATCGGAATGAATGCGGAGCGTGGCGCTCCGCGATGCCCCGGTCCGCGCCCGCCCCGTGTGGTCTGGTGTGGGGTGATCGGCGCGGCTCGCTATCGGGCTTTGCGCGTGCTACGTACACCTATCGCACTGGTCACATCGTGAACCAGTCGGCCGTAGCCCCTTACGCGTCGGCGCAACGCGCTCTAGTCTGATCACTGCTCAAGGTTACTCGCGAGTCACCAGCAACGAAGCGGGCCCCGGAGGACGCCGTGACGGACATCCACACGCTGATCGAAAGCCGGCCGCCTTCGGTGGCAAACCTCTTCCTGGAGCGGGTCGCGGCCACGCCCGATATCGAGGCCTATCGCTATCCGGTCCCGCCCTCCCCCCTGGTCTCGGCTTCGCTCGACCAGGGGGGTACCCCCACGGGCCAGGGGCCGGACGACTGGAAGGCGATCACCTGGGCCCAGGCCGCGGACCGCGTCTACGCCGTGGCCGCCGGGCTCATCGCGCTCGGCGTACGGCCCGAGGAGCGGGTGGCGCTGGCCGCCAACACCCGCGTCGAATGGATCCTGGCCGACCTCGGTGTGCTGTGCTCCGGCGCCGCCACCACCACGGTCTACCCCAGCACCAACGCCGAGGAGACCGCGTACATCCTGGCGGACTCCGGCAGCCGGGTGCTGATCGCGGAGGACGCCGGTCAGCTCGCCAAGGCGCGTGAGCGGCGCGCGGAGCTGCCCGAACTGGCGCATGTCGTCGTGATCGACGAGGCGGACGCCGAGCCCGCGGAGGACGACCCCGAGGGCTTTGTGCTCACCCTCGCCGAGCTGGAGAAGCGCGGCACCGCCCATCTGGAGAAGCACCCGGAGTGCGTCAAGGAGCGGGTCGCCGCGCTGCGCGCCGACCAGCTGGCGACGCTGATCTACACCTCCGGGACCACCGGCCGCCCCAAGGGCGTACGGCTGCCGCACGACTGCTGGGCGTACATGGCCCGCGCGATCCAGGCGACCGGGCTGGTCACCGAGGACGATGTGCAGTATCTGTGGCTCCCGCTGGCGCATGTCTTCGGCAAGGTGCTCACCGCGGGGCAGATCGCTACCGGCCAGGTCATCGCCGTCGACGGCCGGGTCGACAAGATCATCGAGAATCTGCCGGTCGTCCGCCCCACGTACATGGCGGCCGTGCCGCGGATCTTCGAGAAGGTCTACAACGGCGTCGCGGCCAAGGCCCGGCAGGGCGGCGGGGCCAAGTACAAGATCTTCCAGTGGGCGGCAGAGGTGGCCCGCGAGTACGCCAAGGTCTCGCAGGACAACTTCCGGCGCACCGGCAACGCCTCGGTGCCCTTCGTGCTCGGCGCCAAGCACAAGGTCGCCGATGCGCTCGTCTACGCCAAGCTGCGGGACGCGTTCGGCGGCCGGCTGCGCGCCGCCGTCTCCGGCTCGGCCGCGCTCTCTCCGGAGATCGGCTACTTCTTCTCCGGCGCCGGCATCCACATCCTGGAGGGCTACGGCCTGACGGAGTCCAGCGCCGCCAGCTTCATCAACCCCGGCGAGGCCTACCGGACCGGAACGGTCGGCAAGCCGCTGCCCGGCACCGAGGTCCGGATCGCCGAGGACGGCGAGATCCTGCTGCGCGGCCCCGGCATCATGCAGGGCTACCACGGCCTGCCGGACAAGACCGCCGAAGTCCTGGAGGAGGACGGCTGGTTCCACACCGGCGACATCGGCGAGCTGTCCCCGGACGGCTATCTGCGGATCACCGACCGCAAGAAGGACCTGATCAAGACCTCGGGTGGGAAGTACATCGCGCCGGCCGAGGTGGAGGGCCAGTTCAAGGCGGTCTGTCCGTTCGTCTCCAATGTGCTGGTGCACGGCGCCAACCGGAACTTCTGCACTGCGCTGATCGCCCTCGACGAGCCGACGATCATGGGCTGGGCGAAGGAGCACGGTCTGGAGGGCAAGACCTACGCCGAGGTCGTCGCCACCGACCGGACCCGTGAGCTGATCGACGGCTATGTCGAGCGGGTCAACGAAGGCTTGCAGCGCTGGCAGCAGATCCGCAAGTTCCGGCTGCTCCCGCGTGACCTGGACATCGAGCACGGTGAGGTGACCCCCAGCCTCAAGATCAAGCGGCCGGTGGTGGAGCGGGCGTTCAAGGATCTGCTGGAGGAGATGTACGCGGGAGCGCGCGAGGCATAGGCGCGCCGTGGCGCCCACGGTGCGGACCAGGTTGGTCCGCACCGCGGCGCTGTTCCCGTACGGGCGGTCACGGCTGCTGCGCGAGCCCCGACTGCCGCTGAAGTTGTCCATACAGGTTCACCGGGCGCATCCTTCGCGCGTCGGCCAACTCCCGCGGTGCGTCAGCCGAATTGACGGCTGTGACCACACACTTCCGTGACTCACTGCTTATGGCTGCGCTCGTTCTGTCACTCTGTCGGTGGCGCATCCGGCGCTGTAGCGGAGTTGCTCGGGAGTTGCTCAATGAGGACGACCACTTCGTCTCAACGGGACGACAACGTCACGGCGACGCGCACGACGTTGACGGGAGGGTCCCGCGGTGGACCCGCCGCCGGGCCTGCCCCCGGGCCCGCCGCCCGTGCCCTGCGGGCCAGTCTGCCCGGGGACCCGCAGGCCGCTGCCGCCGCCCGGCGGTTCGTCCGGGCCGCGTTCACCTGCTGGGCCGACCGCAGGCTGCCCGGCGCGGAGGGCCTCACCGACCGGCTCGCCGACGAAGCGGTGCTGCTGGTCAGCGAGCTGGTGACGAACGCGGTGGTGCACGCGGGTACCGCCGTCGAGCTGCGCTGCCGGCTGGACCCGGCGCCGGAGCAGGAGCCGTACGGGGTGTTCTGCCCGGAGGTGGAAACCGCGCCGGGCGCGTGCCCCGAAGCCGGCGTCGTCATCGAGGTCTCCGACCGCCACCCCACGCAGCCGATCCGCGCCCGCGACGAGAGCGCCGCGGCCGAAGGCAGCGGCCATGGACTGCAGCTGATCAGTGCGGTCGCGGAATCCTGGGGCATCACCTACCGCCGGGCCATGAAGACCGTATGGTTCCGGCTGCCCGTGGAGGCCCCGGACGGCGGCGGGGAGCCGGAGCTCGCCTTCGACGACCGGCTGCTGCAGCGCGGACTGCGGGCCGCCGAACTCCTCGCCCCGGCGCCGCGCCGGGCCGCCCGGCAGGAATGCGACGCCGACCGGGTCGACAACGGCGCCCTCTCCTTCCTCGCCGAGGCCTCCGACCTGCTCTCCGGCCAGCTCGACGCCGATCAAGTCGCCTCGCTCGCCGCCCAGTTGATCGTGCCGCGGCTCGCCGACTGGTGTGCCGTATGGCTCTACGACGGCGACGGCGGCGCCCCCGGCCGGGGCATCGCACAGGCCGGCGAGGAACAGCGGCTCGCCCGCGTCTGGCACACCAGCGAGGGCCGGATCGACTCCCTGCGTACCGCACTGGAGAAACAGCCGCCCGAACTCCCGGGCGGCCTCCCGTCCGGCAGCGCACCCACCGCGGCCCCCTGGCCCTGGCCGCAGGAACCGAGCGGCTACGAGCCCCCGGGCGCGGCCCTGGCCTGCCCCCTGGTCGCCGGCGGCCGCCGGCTCGGCACGCTGCTGCTCGGCCGGGGCGGTCTGCTGCGCTTCCCCGACGAGGTGGTCGGGTTGATCGAGGACCTGTGCCGGCGGGTCGCCCGCGCCGTGGCCACCGCCCGCGCGTACAGCCGCCAGGAGCGCATCAGCCAGGTCCTGCAGCGCCGGCTGCTGCCCCCCGGCCGGGCGCAGGTGCCCGGCGTGGAATCGGCGGTGGTCTACGAACCGCGCGAGGGCGCCTGGGCGGGCGGCGACTTCTGGGACCTCTTCGACGCCGGCGACGGCCGCTGGTGCTTCGCGCTCGGCGATGTCTGCGGCAGCGGCCCCGAGGCGGCCGCGGTGACCGGGCTGGCCCGGCCGGTGCTGCGGCTGCTGGCCCGCGACGGCTTCGGTGTCGCGGCGGTGCTCGACCGGCTCAACAAGACCATGGCCCGGGAGGCGGCGGACTCCGTCGCGGCGGTCGCGGCCGCGGTGGCGGCGGCCGGCGCCGGGGCGGAGGCGCCGGTGGAGATCCGCGAGGAGGGCGAACAGGCCCGCTTCCTGTCCCTGCTCTACGGCGAGATCGTGCCCCATCCCGACGGCTTGGGCGGCGCCCGCTGCACCCTCGCCAGCGCCGGCCACCCCCTGCCGCTGGTGCTGGGCGCGGACGGCGCGGTCCGGGTCGTCGCGGCGCCGCAGATGCTGCTGGGGGTGGTCGAGGACGCGGCGTACGTCAGCGAATCGTTCGACCTCTGCCCGGGGGAGACCCTGCTGTGTGTGACGGACGGGGTGACCGAGCGCCGCTCGGGGCGGCGGCTCTTCGACGACGAGGACGGTCTGGCCACGGCCCTCGCCGCCGGCGCCGGCCTGAGCGCCACCGCCCTCGCCGACCACATCCGCCACACCGTCCACGCCTTCGACCCGACCCCGCCCGACGACGACCTGGCGCTGCTGGTCCTCCAGGCCGCGGGGAACGGGGTGGCGTAGGGCGCATCGGCGGCCGGAACCGGAACCGTCTCCCATGACGGACAATGGTTCCCATGCCTTCCGCACTGCCTGATGGTGAGCCGATGCCCGAGGACGGGGCGCTGCCCGGTCATGCGCTGGCGGGGGCGGCCGGGCGGCCCCTCGGCTTCTATCTGCATGTGCCGTACTGCGCGACCCGCTGCGGCTACTGCGACTTCAACACCTACACCGCGAGCGAGCTGCGCGGCTCCGGCGGCGCCCTGGCCTCCCGCGACAACTACGCCGACACCCTCGTGGCGGAGATCCGGCTGGCCCGCAAGGTGCTGGGCGACGACCCGCGCCCGGTCGAGACGGTCTTCGTCGGCGGTGGCACCCCGACCCTGCTGCCCGCCGCCGACCTCGGCCGCATGCTGGCCGCCATCCGCGAGGAATTCGGCCTCGCGCCCGGCGCCGAGATCACCACCGAGGCCAACCCCGAGTCCGTCGACCCCCGCTACCTCTCCGAGCTGCGCGCGGGCGGCTTCAACCGGGTCTCCTTCGGCATGCAGAGCGCGCGGCAGCACGTCCTCAAGATCCTCGACCGTACGCACACCCCGGGCCGCCCCGAGGCCTGCGTCGCCGAGGCCCGCGCGGCCGGCTTCGACCACGTCAACCTCGATCTGATCTACGGCACGCCCGGCGAGAGCGACGACGACTGGCGGGCGTCCCTCGACGCCGCCCTCGGCGCCGGCCCCGACCACATCTCCGCCTACGCCCTGATCGTCGAGGAGGGCACCCAGCTTGCCCGCCGGATCCGCCGCGGCGAGGTCCCGATGACCGACGACGATGTGCACGCCGACCGCTATCTCATCGCCGACGAACGCCTCGCCGCGGCCGGTTTCACCTGGTACGAGGTCTCCAACTGGGCCACCACCGAGGCCGCCCGCTGCCGCCACAACGAGCTGTACTGGACCGGCGCCGACTGGTGGGGCGCGGGCCCCGGCGCCCACAGCCACGTAGGCGGCGTCCGCTGGTGGAACGTCAAGCACCCCGGCGCCTACGCCCAGGCCCTCACCGAAGGACGCTCCCCGGGCGCCGGCCGTGAGCTCCTGGCGGACGAGGACCGCCGCGTCGAACGGATCCTGCTGGAGCTGCGGCTGTCGGAGGGTTGCCCGCTGGACCTGCTGGCCCCGGCGGGGGCGCGGGCCGCGGAGCGGGCGCTGGGGGAGGGGCTGCTGGAGGCCGGGCCTTACGAGGAGGGCCGGGCGGTACTGACACTCCGCGGGCGGCTGCTTGCTGACGCCGTGGTGCGGGATCTGGTGGACTGATTCTCGAACGAGTGAACCGATGCGATGGGCCTGCGGCCCCGCCTAGGCTGTTCCTAGCCTGTGCCGTATATACGGCGACGGGAAACGGAGGCCACGGAGATGACCGCTGTGGATGAACGCCGGATGATGAAGCTCTTCGAGAATCTTGACGTTCCCGAGGGCATCAAGATCGAGCTCCTCCGGGGGAATATCGTGATGATGGCGGGGCCGGATGTGGTCCACAACGACATCGTGGAAGCTGTCGTGGACCAATTTCCGAGGAAGAAGTGGCGGCGTCTGCAAACCCAGGATGTCGCGCTTCCGCAAGAGTCAAGCGAGCCCCAGCCAGACCTCGTGCTGGTGGAACGCGGATCCGGACCGGACTCCGGGCGGTTGATGCCGCCCGAGGTGATCAGAATGGTCGTCGAGGTTGTCTCCAAGACCAGCGTTGATCATGACTATGTCATCAAGCGCTCGATTTACGCGGCAGGCAAGCTTCCCATCTACCTGATCATCGATCCCATCGTGGCCCACTGCGTCCTGCTCACCGGGCCCATTGGCACGGGGGAGACCGCCGACTATCGGTCGCAGTCGATCTACAAGTTTGGCGACCCCGTGCCGTTGGATCAGCTGGATTTCGTGCTCGACACCAGCGAGTTCCGGACCCTCGCCGACGTCAGGCGCCACCGCCGGCCGTAACAAAGTCGATCAACTCCTCGACCCGCCCGAGGAGTTGCGGCTCCAGATCTTTATATGACCGCACACACGACAGGATCCGCTGCCAGGCCGCGCCCGTGTTCTCCGGCCAGCCCAGCGCCCGGCACACCCCCGTCTTCCAGTCCTGGCCGTGCGGAACGGTCGGCCAGGCGGGAATCCCGACCGAGGACGGCTTCACCGCCTCCCAGACGTCGATGTACGGGTGGCCGACGACCAGCGCATGATCACCGGTCACCTCGGCGGCGATACGGGACTCCTTCGAGCCGGGCACGAGATGGTCGACGAGGACGCCGAGGCGGGCGTCCGGGCCGGGGGAGAAGCTGCGGACGATCGCCGGGAGGTCGTCGATGCCCTCCAGGTACTCCACGACGACGCCCTCGATGCGCAGATCGTCGCCCCACACCCGCTCGACCAGTTCGGCGTCGTGCCGGCCTTCCACATAGATGCGCCCGGCGCGTGCGACCCGGGCGCGGGCGCCGGGGACGGCGAGTGAGCCGGACGCCGTACGGGCCGGACCGCTCGGCGCCGGCCGGTTCTGCGGGCGTACGAGGGTGACCACCTTGCCCTCCAGGAGGAAGCCGCGCGGAGTCATCGGGAAGACGCGGTGCTTGCCGAAGCGGTCCTCCAGGGTGACCGTCGGGCCCTCGGCCGTCTTCTCGCAGCGGATCACGGCGCCGCAGAAGCCCGAGCCGACCTCCTCGACGACCAGGTCGGGGTCGGCCGGTACCTCGGGGGCGGGGCGCTGCTTCTTCCAGGCAGGGGTGAGGTCGGGGCTGTAGCGCTTGCTGTGCATGGGGGCCTGTCTGTCCGGGTCGGGGGCGGGGGCAGGAGGGGGTTCAGGAAGGGGTGACGCCGAAGCGGGTGGCGAGGGCGTTGCGCTGGGCGCGGACGAAGCGGGCGTCCACCACGGCGCCGTGGCCGGGGACGTACACCGCGTCCTCGCCTCCGAGGGCGAGCAGCCGGTCCAGAGCGGCGGGCCACTGCTGCGGCAGCGCGTCCGGGCCCGCGCTGGGCTCGCCGGACTCCTCCACCAGGTCACCGCAGAAGACGATCTCCGGGGCGCCGTGTTTGCCGGGCACCAGGACGGCCAGATCGTGGGCGGTGTGACCGGGGCCGACGTTGGCGAGCAGCACCTGCCGGTCGCCGAGCTCGACGGTCAGCTGGCCGTGTACGTGGTGGTGCGGGGCGACGAGCAGATCGGCGGCCTCGGCTGCGGCGTCCCGGTCGACGCCGTGCCGCATCGCGTCGTGCCGCAGCTCGTCCTTGCCGCGGCGCAGCAGATCACCGAGGCCGGCCGCGCCGAACACCTCGACGCCCGCGAAGGCGGCGGTGCCCAGCACATGATCGAAGTGCGGATGGGTGAGCGCGACATGCGTCACTTCCCGGCCGAGCACGCCGCGGATCGCGCGGCGCAGATCCGCGCCGTCGCGGATGGTCGCCCCGGTATCGACGATCATGACGCCGGTGGCACCGGCGATCACGCCGATCGTCTCGTCCCAGCCCGGCATCCGGCGCCTGGCGACACCTTCACCGAGCCCTTCCCAACCGGCCTCTTCCCAAGCAGTGTGCATACCGAGACGCTAGCTCCATCGCGATAGCGTTGCCCGACAGATCGACCGAACACGGTCATCGGGTGAGTGCTCCGCGCGGCCGCCCTTGCCGTGGCCGTGCTACCCGGCCGTACACTGGCTCCGGGTCTGGCACTCGGCCCGGGTGAGTGCCAGGAAGAGACGAGACGGCAGGACGGCCGGACTGGAGGTGCGCGGGATGCTCAGTGAACGCAGGCTGGAGGTGCTGCGCGCCATCGTTCAGGACTATGTCGGAACGGAGGAGCCGGTCGGCTCCAAGGCGCTCACCGAACGCCATCAGCTGGGGGTCTCCCCGGCCACCATCCGCAACGACATGGCGGCGCTGGAGGACGAGGGATTCATCGCCCAGCCGCACACGAGCGCCGGGCGGATCCCGACCGACAAGGGCTATCGCCTCTTCGTCGACAAGCTGGCCGGCGTCAAACCGCTGTCCAGCCCCGAGCGGCGGGCGATCCAGAATTTCCTGGACGGCGCCGTCGACCTCGACGATGTCGTCGGCCGCACGGTCCGGCTGCTGGCGCAGCTGACCCGGCAGGTGGCGGTCGTGCAGTACCCGTCCCTGACGCGGTCCACGGTCCGCCATGTCGAGCTGCTGGCGCTGGCCCCGGCCCGGGTGATGCTCGTACTCATCACGGACACCGGACGGGTCGAGCAGCGGCTCATCGACTGCCAGACGCCGTTCGGTGAGACCTCCTTGGCAGATCTGCGGGCGCGGCTCAACAGCCGGGTCGTGGGGCGCCGGTTCGCGGATGTTCCGCAGTTGGTGCAGGATCTCCCGGAGTCCTTCGAGCAGGACGACCGCGGCACGGTCTCGACAGTGCTGTCGGTGTTGCTGGAGACTTTGGTGGAGGAGACCGAAGAGCGGCTGATGATCGGCGGTACCGCCAATCTCACGCGCTTCGGTCACGATTTCCCACTGACCATCCGGCCGGTGCTGGAGGCTCTTGAGGAGCATGTGGTGCTGCTCAAGCTGCTCGGGGAGGCCAAGGACTCGGGCATGACCGTACGTATCGGGCATGAGAATGCCCATGAAGGCCTGACGTCCACATCGGTCGTCGCGGTCGGCTACGGTTCGGGCGACGAGGCAGTCGCCAAACTCGGCGTGGTCGGACCGACCCGCATGGACTACCCCGGAACGATGGGAGCGGTACGCGCAGTGGCACGTTACGTCGGACAAATCCTCGCGGAGTCGTAAGTGGCCACGGATTACTACTCGGTCCTCGGTGTCGGCCGCGATGCCTCGCAGGACCAGATCAAGAAGGCCTTCCGTCGGCTGGCGCGCGAGCTGCACCCGGACGTGAACCCGGATCCCAAGACCCAGGAGCGGTTCAAGGAGATCAACGCCGCTTACGAGGTCCTGTCGGATCCGCAGAAGAAGCAGGTCTACGACCTGGGCGGCGACCCCCTCTCGCAGGCGGGCGGCGGCGCGGGCGCGGGCGGCTTCGGGGCGGGCTTCGGCAACTTCTCCGACATCATGGACGCGTTCTTCGGCACGGCCTCGCAGCGCGGACCGCGCTCGCGCACCCGCCGTGGCCAGGACGCCATGATCCGGCTCGACATCGAGCTGAACGAAGCGGCCTTCGGCACCACCAAGGACATCCAGGTCGACACCGCCGTCGTGTGTACGACGTGCAGTGGCGAGGGCGCGGCGCCGGGCACCTCGGCGCAGACCTGTGACATGTGCCGCGGCCGCGGTGAGGTCTCGCAGGTCACCCGGTCCTTCCTCGGCCAGGTCATGACGTCCCGGCCGTGTCCGCAGTGCCAGGGCTTCGGCACGGTCGTGCCGACGCCGTGCCCCGAGTGCGCCGGCGACGGACGGATCCGGTCCCGCCGCACCCTGACGGTCAAGATCCCGGCCGGTGTCGACAACGGCACCCGCATCCAGCTCGCGGGCGAGGGCGAGGTCGGCCCCGGCGGCGGCCCCGCCGGCGATCTCTACGTCGAGATCCATGAGCTGCCGCACCAGGTCTTCCAGCGGCGCGGCGACGATCTGCACTGCACGGTCACCATCCCGATGACGGCGGCCTCACTGGGCACGAAGTGTCCGCTGGAGACGCTCGACGGGGTGGAGGAGATCGACGTCCGGCCCGGCACCCAGTCCGGTCAGTCGATCCCGCTGCACCAGCGCGGGGTGACGCATCTGCGCGGCGGCGGCCGTGGCGATCTCATCGTCCATGTCGAGGTGCAGACGCCGTCCAAGCTCGACCCCGAGCAGGAGGAGCTGCTGCGCCGGCTGGCCAAGCTCCGCGGCGAGGAGCGGCCCACCGGGCAGTTTCAGCCGGGGCAGCAGGGGCTCTTCTCGCGCCTCAAGGACGCGTTCAACGGGCGGTAGACCGGGCGCCGATGGCCCCGGGGAGTGACCCCGGGAGGACGCCATACCGGGCGGTAGGTCAAGCCCGCCCGGGTTCGGGACGAGGCGGTGGGCGTGACACGATGTGCTCATGCCCACCGCACCGACCGATCTCTGCCGCTATCCGATCGTGCAGGCCCCGATGGCGGGAGGCGGCTCCGGACCCGAGCTTGCCGCCGCCGTCTGCGGCGCCGGCGGTCTCGGCTTCCTTGCCGCCGGTTACAAGACCGCCGACGGCATGTATCAGGAGATCAAACAGCTGCGCGGGCTGGCCGACCGGCCCTTCGGCGTCAATCTCTTCATGCCGCAGCCCACCCTGGCCGACAGCTCCGTCGTCGAGGTCTACCGTGAGCAGCTCGCGGGCGAGGCCACCTGGTACGAGACCGAGCTCGGTGACACCGACGGGCCCACCGACGACGGCTACGAGGCCAAGCTCGCCATCCTGCGGGAAGACCCGGTGCCGGTGGTGTCCTTCACCTTCGGCTGCCCCTCGCGCGCCGTCCTCGACGCCTTCGCCAAGGTCGGTACGTACACGGTCGTCACGGTCACCACGGCGGCCGAGGCACAGGCCGCGCAGTGGTCGGGCGCGGACGCGGTGTGTGTGCAGGGCGTGGAGGCGGGCGGCCATCAGGGCACCCACCGGGACGATCCGCATGCGGACGGGACCGGCGCGGGGCTGGGGCTGCTGGCGCTGCTCGGCCAGGTCCGTGAGGCCGTGCAGATCCCGGTGATCGCCGCGGGCGGACTGATGCGCGGGGCGCAGATCGCGGCGGTGCTGGCCGCCGGGGCGTCGATGGCGCAGCTGGGCACCGCCTTCCTCGCCACCCCCGAGTCGGGTGCCAATCCGCTGCACAAGCAGGCGCTGACCAACCCCCTGTTCACCCATACCGAGTTGACCCGGGCGTTCTCCGGGCGGCCGGCCCGCGGGCTGGTGAACCGCTTCATGCGCGAGCACGGCCCGTACGCGCCCGCCGCCTATCCTGCCGTCCACTACCTCACCTCCACCGTGCGCAAGGCCGCGGCCAAGGCGGGCGACGCGCAGGGCCTGAACCTCTGGGCGGGGCAGGGGCACCGGCTGGCGCGGGAGCTGCCCGCCGGGCAGCTCATGGAGGTCCTGGCGGCCGAACTCGACGCCGCGCGCGCCGCGTTGAACCTCCCTCACGCCGGCAGCGCCTCATGACCGCGCCGGTCTTCCTCGTCGACTCGCTCGCGGACGTACGGGCAGGCAGAACGCTGACCCTGGACGGCCCCGAGGGCCGGCACGCGGTGTCGGTGCGCCGGCTGCGGGTCGGTGAAGAGGTGGTGCTGACGGACGGCCACGGCGTCGGCGCCCAGGGCTCGGTCGCCGCCGTGGAGGGCAAGGACCGGCTCACCGTCGCGGTCGCGGAGCTGTGCACCGAGGAGCCGCCGAACCCCACGATCACCGTCGTCCAGGCGCTGCCCAAGGGCGACCGGGGCGAGCTGGCCGTCGAGACGATGACCGAGACCGGTGTGGACGCCATCGTGCCCTGGGCGGCGGCGCGTTGTGTCACCCAGTGGAAGGGTGAGCGGGCCGCCAAATCGCTGGGCAAATGGCGTGCCACCGCCCGCGAGGCGGGCAAGCAGTCGCGCCGGCTGACCTTCCCCGAGGTCGCGGACCCGCTGACGACGAAGCAGGTGGCGGCGCTGCTCGCCGACGCCGACTTCGCCGCCGTCCTCCACGAGGAAGGCAGCTCCCCGCTCGCCACCGCCGAACTCCCCGCCACCGGCCGCATCGTGCTCGTCGTCGGGCCCGAGGGCGGCGTCTCCCCGGAGGAGCTCACCGCCTTCGCCGAGGCCGGCGCCCAGCCCTACCGCCTCGGCCCGACCGTCCTGCGCACCTCCACGGCAGGCACCGCGGCGACGGCCCTCCTGCTGGGGCGCACGGGGCGCTGGAACTAGAGCCTGTCCGGCACTGATCCACCGGACAGGCCCGAGAGCCTGTCGGGCGGACCATGGCCGATAGGTCCAAGAGCCTGTCGCGGGACCGCCCCGAAGGGCCGTGCCGCCGCTCAGTCGGCCGGTCGCACGATCGCGCCCGCCGTCGCGACCAGCTCCGTGAGGCTGCCGGCGAACGTCGGCAGAAGCCGGAGGCAGACCGTCCAGGCCTCGACGTCGGTGCCCAGATGCTCATCGGTGAGCGCAGCGGCGTACGCCCGGAGCTGCTGCCGGTCTTCTTGCCGGCCGGGGGAGTCGAGGGCGCGTATGAGGTGGGACAGGGCCGTTCGCGCGGGGGCCGAGCGGGTCAGCAGGTCCTCGGGGGTGAGCGCGCCGCGGTCGAGGGCCGGCTGGATACACGAGTGGTGGTAGTGACTGTCCTCGGGGGTGTGGGCCAGGAATTCCAGCAGCAGCTCGCGCGGGCAGTCGGCGCGCTCCGCGAGCGCCTCCGGGAGCCCGCGCGTCAGCTCGCCGGACCGGTACGCCTCCCGCAGCGCCGCCCAGGGGAGCACGATGCCGTCGCCGGTCAGCTTGTGCGGCTGCTGGCCGGCGTCGTAGGCCGGGGTCTTGTTGAGGAACGCCACCAGCTTGGCCGGGTCCTCCTCGGCGGCCAGTCGGGCGCGCAGCCGCGCCAGGCCGTCGGGGGCATCGAGGGCCTGCTCGGTCTGCCGGCGCAGGGTGACCGGGAGCCGGTCCATCGCCAGGATCTCGCGCACCGCGTCCGGCCCGCTGCGCTCCCATACGGCGATCAGCAGCCGCAGCCGGGCCGCCGGTATCCGGAGCTTCAGCCGCTCCATGAGCTTGCGGGCCACGCCCAGGTCACCGGATTCCAGGCCCGCGACGAGCCAGTGCCGGTAATGGCCGAGGTTGACCTCGTCCAGCGCCCGCAGCAGCTCGTCGGGGACGGTACGGGTGCCTCCGCCGCGCAGCCGGCCGGCGAGCATCCGCTCCCGCTCCCGCTGGTCGATGCGGCAGTGGAGGAAGAGAGCGGCGTCCACCCGCGGTTCGTCGAGATCGAGGAGGTGGGCGAGCTCCTCGGGGGAGAGGGAGTCGGTGGAGGCCTGTGAGACCGGCGCCGACACACCATGGGCGGCCACCACCGCGTCCCGGACGGCCGGGGCCGGCTCGCCGTACACCAGGAGGTGCTGCACGGCACGCGCGTCGAAGTGCGGTACGACGGCGATCTGCGCCTCCTGGGAGGCGCACTCGAAGAGGCGGAGGAACGCGGCCCGGGACGCCTCGGGGGCGGTTGCGGGGAACACCGCCTCCAGAGGATGCGGCCAGGTGGTGTTGCGCTTCTTGCGGGAGGTGGCCGAGGCGGCGTCGGCGATCAGCTCGGCGACGCTGCCCCGGGCGCGCCCCGTCCGCGCGTAGCACGTCAGCCAGTTGACCGGGTCCGTGCCGAGCCGGTCGGCCAGGGCGGCGAGGGCCTTGCGGGTCGGCTCGTGGTCGTACGGCAGGGAACGGAGCACCTCGGCCGCCGGCGTCACTTCGGTCAGGACGCGGTCCACGGACAGCCGGCCCTCGCGGATGCCGCGCCCGAGAACCTCCTCGAAGCGCAGCGTGCCCGCCCGCGCCTCGGCCCCCACCAGCGCCTCGAAGGGCAGCTCGGCGGCGAGCCGCGCGGTGATCATCGGGTGCTCGCGGAAGCTCTCCATGACCAGGTCGTGGGGGCAGCCCTCCCACCCGATGAGCCCGAGCAGCCGGTTGCCGCTCCGATGCCTTGAGCCATGACGGGTCTCCGTCCCGAAGGGCAGGCGGGCGTGCTCGCGCCGGACGAGCTCCCAGTCGAGGCCGTCGGGCTTCGCCGGAGAGCCGTGGCCGTCCCGGACCATCAGCAGCGCCTGCAACGCGGCGGGGTCGGTCCACTCGCCGGCCGGCCGGCGCTCGCGCAGGAAGGATTCCGGGTCGGCGGCGGCCGCGGCCGACCGCATCAGATCCAGCAGCCCGGGGTGGCCCAGATCGATGTCCGGGGCCTCCTCGACGGCACGGACGAACGCGGCGAGCCCTTCGCCACCGGCCAGTTGCACCAGGGCGATACCGGCGTCGAGCGCGGCCGGCAGCGGGAGGTTCGGCGCCAGCCGGACCAGGGAGTAGGCGATCAGCGCGGGGAACGGGCCGGTCAGCGCCGGTGCGAGCTCGACTCCGGTCGCCTCCTCCTGGAGCAGCGGAACGAGCCCGTCCTCCTCGTACCAGCGCGGGTCCGACGGGTCGGCGGCGCGCAGAACCGCCGCCAGCAGGCCCGGGATGTCCTTCACACGCCGCGGGTGCTGCGAGGCGGGGCGGTACCGCGCGTCCCACAGGGCACGGGCGATCGCCGGGTCGCCGGTCTCCGCCGCCCGCAGGAGGAACGCCTCGTGGTCGGCGGCCATCGCGGCGCGCAGCGAGGCGCCGCCCGGTCCGACCAGCTCGGCCACGACCTCTTCCGGCAGCCCGAACCGGTCGGAGAGCGCGGCCAGCAGCTCCGGGCGCAGCCGCTCGGCCAGCGCATCGGCGGTGTCCGGGCCGGCGAGCCGCAGTGCCTGGCGGAGCGCGGTGGAGGAGCTGGTGGTCACGTGGTGGATCCCTTCGCGGAGCGGGCGTGCGGCCGTCCACGGAGCGGCGTTGTGCCGTCCGTACGAAAAGATCGTGGCATGCCCCACTGACAACGCGGCGGTGCGCCGACCGGCCCTCAGAGGCCCGTCGGCGCACCGCCGTTCACACACAGGGGCCGGACCCGGCCGGCCTCCCGTCAGACCAGTGCGGCGTCCAGCGTGATGTTCTTGACGCCCGCCAGCGCCTGGCTCACCGGGCAGTTGGCCTTGGCGTCCTGGGCCGCCGCCTGGAACTCCTCCTCGGACAGACCGGGGACGCTGGCCCTGACGGTCAGCGCGATGGCGGTGATGCCCTCACCGGGCTGGAAGGTGACATCGGCCTGGGTGTCCAGGGCCGCGACGGTGTAGCCCTTGCCCGCCAGGCCGTGCGAGAAGGCCATGGAGTAGCAGGAGGAGTGGGCCGCCGCGATGAGCTCCTCGGGGCTGGTGACGCCGTTGGGCTGCTCCGCGCGGGCGGGCCAGTTCACGTCGTACGTACCGACCTTGGAGGACTCCAGGGCGACGGTGCCCTTGCCCTCCAGGAGGTTGCCTTCCCAGTGGGTCTTGGCGGTGCGCGTGGTTGCCATGGTGCATAACTCCCGGTTGTGGGCGAAAGCTGTTCTGCGGGCCAGCTTAGTGATCCTCGGGCCCCGCGCCCTGCCGATCCGCCCCCGGCCGGGTCGGGGCGCCCCTCCCGGCGCACGGGCAGGTGGGACGGGGAGCCGCCCCTCCGGCCCACGGCCGCTGCAACGCCCCGTCGGGGTCGCCCGGTAGCATCCGAGGCCGTACGCACCGTGCGTAGGACGGATGACCCGGGAGGAGCCACCGGTGGCGGGAGAACCGCAGGCCGACTGCCTGTTCTGCAAGATCGTGGCAGGGGAGGTGCCGGCGACCATCGTCCGGGAGACCGAGACCACCGTCGCGTTCCGCGACATCAACCCCCAGGCACCGACGCACGTTCTGGTGATCCCCAAGGTGCACTACCCGGACGCCGCGACCCTCGCCGTCGCCGAACCGCAGGTCATCGCCGACATACTGCGTGAGTCCCGCGAGGTCGCCGCCGAGGACAAGGTCGAGGACCGGGGCTACCGGGTCGTCTTCAACACCGGCGCCGGCGCGGGCCAGACCGTCTTCCACGCACATCTGCACGTGCTCGGCGGCCGCGGCCTCCAGTGGCCCCCCGGATAACCGATCGTGTCCGTACGTGAACTGGTCGTCCTCGGCACCGCAAGCCAGGTACCCACCCGGCACCGCAACCACAACGGCTATCTGCTGCGGTGGGACGGCCAAGGGCTGCTCTTCGACCCTGGCGAGGGGACGCAGCGCCAGATGCTGCGCGCAGGGGTCGCGGCCCACGACCTCAACCGGATCTGCGTCACGCACTTCCACGGTGACCACTCGCTGGGCCTGGCCGGGGTGATCCAGCGGATCAACCTGGACTGGGTGCCGCACCCGATCACCGCGCACTACCCGGCCAGCGGGCAGCACTTCTTCGACCGGCTGCGCTATGCCACCGCGTACCGCGAGACGGTCCGGCTGGTCCAGCGGCCGGTCGCCGTCGACGGTGAGCTGGACCGCTCGAAGTCGTACGTCCTGGAGGCGCGCCGGCTCTCGCACCCCGTCGAGTCCTACGGCTACCGCCTCGTGGAGCCGGACTCGCGGCGGATGCTGCCGGAGCGGCTGGCGGCACACGGCATCACCGGGCCGGACATCGGGCGGCTCCAGCGGCTCGGCGAGCTGAACGGCGTCACCCTCGACGAGGTGAGCGAGGAGCGCCCCGGCCAGCGGTTCGCGTTCGTCATGGACACCCGGCTGTGCGAGGGCGTGCATGCGCTCGCGGAGGGGGTGGACATGCTCGTCATCGAGTCGACGTTCCTGGACGAGGACATCCAACTGGCGGTGGACCACGGCCACTTGACCGCCGGGCAGGCCGCGGAAGTGGCTGCCAAGGCGGGCGTACGGCATCTTGTGCTGACGCACTTCTCGCAGCGCTACGCCGACCCGATGGAGTTCGAGCGGCAGGCACGCGCAGCGGGCTACACCGGCGAACTGACCATCGCCCAGGACCTGCTGCGCGTGCCCCTGCCCAAACGGCGCTGAGCGCCCGGCGTACGGGCTGCGGCTACGGGCTCCGGCTACGGAAGGAAGTACATCGGGTTCGGCAGCTTGAACGTCCGGTCGCCGGCGCCGCCGTTCAGATCGCTGTACTGGTCCCCGAAGTTGGCGACGATGTTGTAGCCGAGGGACTCGATGTGCTTGCGGGTGCCCGACTTGTACTCGACGGTCGTGCAGGTGGCACCGCAGGGCAGGTACGCCGGCGGGTGCTCCTTGTCCTTCAGGTAGACGTGCGTGCGGTCCAGCGGCACGCCGTAGCCGACGTTCTTGAGGTTGCGCACGCTCCAGTCGCGCTGCGCCTCCTTGCGGCCGGTGATGAAGAAGACCTCGGCGCCCTTGTCGTGCGCCCAGTTGACGAGCCGGTCCATGCCGAAGACCGGGTCCATGTCGGTGTTCGCGAGGTACTTGTCCTGGCTCTCCGGGGTGAAGTGGAAGCCCACCTGGAGCTCGTAGTTGTAGGTGAGCAGGGTGGTGTCGTCCATGTCGAGGACGATGGCGGGCCTGGCCTGCTTGCCGTCCTTGGAGTGCCGCGCGAGCGCCTTGGACAGATAGGTGCGGGCCTTGGCCTCGATGCCGCGGACCTGGCGGGCGTAGTTGCTCTGCGGGGAGGCGTAGTGCTCTCCGTCGGCCGTCACCGTGTCGCCGTAGTACGCCTTGATCTTGTCCTGCACCTGAGTGAGGTTGGGGATCTCCTTGTCGGTGCGCGGCACGGAGTGTTCGGCGGTGGCCTGGCCGATGCCGAACACGGCGGTACCGGCGACGACGGCGGCGACCGTTGTGGCGCCGAGGCGGGCGCGGCGGGAGAGGGCGGGACGGGGCATGCGCGGCTCCTTCAACTGGCATGAGTGTGGACTCAGGTAGGTCTAACAGAGCCTCATTTCTGTATCTACGCGCGCAGATTCAACGGTTGGTAAAGGCTCGGCGGGGCGGGCCCGTCGCGACCCTGTGCCGGTGCGGTCGCGGGTATTGACGGCCGGGAAGCGCGCTCCGTAACCTCCTTCTGCATTTGTAGACACCATCTACATATGAAAACAGCGGGACAGTGGCACACGCGCACAGGCGCAGGGAACCAGCGCCCTCGACCTCGTAGGAGCCCCGGATGACCGACTCCAAGCACGGCCTCACCATCACCGAGGTCCGGCTCACCCCGATCCTGGTGGCCGATCCGCCGCTGCTGAACACCCAGGGAGTACATCAGCCGTACACCCCCCGGCTGATCATCGAGCTGATCACCGAGGGCGGCGCCACCGGGCTCGGCGAGACCTACGGGGACACCAAGTACCTTGATCTGGCCCGCCCGTTGGCCGCTGCGCTGATCGGCCGGTCGGTCACGGATCTGAACGGGCTGCCCGCCCTCGCCGCCGAGGTGTGCGGTGACTCGCCGGCCGCGACCGGTGCCGACGCCGTGGACGTCGGGGGGCTGCGCGGCGTACAGACCGCCGACAAGCTGCGCCTCTCCGTCCTCTCCGGTTTCGAGGTCGCCTGCCTCGACGCCTGGGGCCGGGCCACCGGACTGCCGGTTCATGCCCTTCTCGGCGGCAAGGTCCGCGACCGCGTGGAGTACAGCGCCTATCTCTTCTACCGGTGGGCCGAGCACCCGGGCGGCCGCGGCGAGCGCGACGACTGGGGCGCGGCGCTCGACCCGGCCGGCGTCGTCGCCCAGGCCCGCCGGTTCGCCGACACCTACGGCTTCACGTCCTTCAAGCTCAAGGGCGGGGTCTTCGAACCCGCGCAGGAGGTGGCGGCGGTCAAGGCGCTGGCCGCCGCGTTCCCCGGACAGCCGCTGCGGCTCGACCCGAACGGCGCCTGGACGGTGGCGACTTCGCTGACGGTTGCGGACCAGCTGCGAGGCGTCCTGGAATACCTGGAGGACCCGGCGAGCGGCACGGACCGGATGGCGGAGGTGGCCGCCGCCACACCGCTCCCGCTCGCCACCAATATGTGCGTCACGACCTTCGACGAGATCGCCGGGGCCTTCACCCGCGGCGCCGTCCAGGTCGTGCTCTGCGACCACCACTACTGGGGCGGGCTGCGCAACACCCGTGAACTCGCCGCCGTCTGCCGCACCTTCGGCGTCGGCCTGTCCATGCACTCCAACACCCATCTGGGCATCAGCCTCGCCGCGATGACCCAGGTTGCGGCGACCGTGCCCCACCTCGACCACGCCTGCGACAGCCACTACCCCTGGCAGACCGAGGACGTCCTCACCGAGCGGCTCACCTTCCGCGACGGCGGGCTGGACGTCGGCGACGCCCCCGGCCTCGGCGTCGAACTCGACCACGAGCGGCTCGCCACGCTGCACCGCCGCTGGCTGGCCGACGACGGCAGCCACCGCGACCGCGACGACGCCGCCGCCATGCGCCTCGCCGACCCGCACTGGACCGCCCCCACCGTTCCGCGCTGGTGACCCCGGGGCGGGCCCGCCCCCGAGGCCCTCGGCGTCGCGCTGATCCGCGGCGGCGGGCGCATCGAGCGGGCGCGCGGCCGGCGACCGGGCAGCGGAGATCATGGACCCGGCCTGGGTCCTGTGCGCGGTCGCCCCGCCCGCGTACGGTGAGGCACGGCTAGTGGCAGTGCGCCACAGTGGTCCCGTACGTGATCTTTGAAAGGGGCTGTTCCGATGGCACAGGAAGTGCGCGGCGTCATTGCGCCGGGGAAGAACGAACCGGTCCGGGTGGAGACCATCCTGGTGCCGGATCCGGGTCCCGGCGAGGCCGTGGTGAAGATCCAGGCGTGCGGGGTGTGCCACACCGATCTGCACTACAAGCAGGGCGGCATCAACGACGACTTCCCGTTCCTGCTCGGCCACGAGGCGGCCGGGGTGGTGGAGTCGGTCGGTGCCGGGGTCACGGAGGTGGCGCCGGGCGACTTCGTCGTCCTCAACTGGCGGGCGGTGTGCGGACAGTGCCGGGCATGTCTGCGCGGGCGTCCCCAGTACTGCTTCGATACGCACAACGCGCAGCAGAAGATGACGCTGAAGGACGGCACCGAGCTGAGCCCCGCGCTCGGCATCGGCGCCTTCGCCGACAAGACGCTGGTCGCCGCCGGTCAGTGCACCAAGGTCGACCCGGAGGTCTCGCCCGCGGTGGCGGGGCTGCTGGGCTGCGGGGTGATGGCGGGCATCGGCGCCGCCCTCAACACCGGCGGCGTCGGGCGGGGCGACTCGGTGGCCGTGATCGGCTGCGGCGGCGTCGGTGATGCGGCCGTGGTGGGTGCCCGGCTGGCCGGTGCGGCCAAGATCATCGCGGTGGACATCGACGACCGCAAGCTGGAGACCGCGCGCTCCATGGGCGCCACCCACACCCTCAACTCCCGCACCACCGACCCCGTCGAGGCGATCCGCGAGCTGACCGGCGGCTTCGGCGCGGATGTCGTCATCGACGCGGTCGGCCGCCCCGAGACGTACAAGCAGGCGTTCTACGCCCGCGACCTGGCCGGGACCGTCGTCCTGGTGGGCGTCCCCACCCCGGAGATGACCCTGGAACTTCCCCTGCTGGACGTCTTCGGCCGCGGCGGCGCCCTCAAGTCCTCCTGGTACGGCGACTGTCTGCCCTCCCGCGACTTCCCGATGCTGATCGATCTCCACCAGCAGGGGCGCATCGACCTCGGCGCCTTCGTCACCGAGACCATCGGCATCGAGGACGTGGAGCAGGCCTTCGAGCGGATGCATGCGGGCGATGTCCTGCGTTCGGTGGTGACGTTCTGATGGCGGCCCGCATCGACCACCTGGTCACCTCCGGAACCTTCTCGCTCGACGGCGGCACCTGGGACGTCGACAACAACGTATGGATCGTCGGCGATGACGAAGAGGCGATCGTCATCGACGCCGCCCATGACGCCGACGCCATCCTCCAGGCCCTCGACGGCCGGACGCTGCGCGCGATCATCTGCACCCATGCCCACAACGACCACATCGACGCCGCCCCGGCGCTGGCCAACCGCACCGGCGCCCGGATCCATCTGCACCCCGCAGACCTGCCGTTGTGGAAGCAGACCCACCCGGACACGGCGCCGGACGCGGAGTTGGCGGAGGGGCAGGTCCTGACCATTGCCGGTACGGATCTGACCGTGCTGCACACCCCGGGCCATGCGCCCGGCGCAGTCTGCCTCTACGCCCCCGACCTGGGCACCGTCTTCACCGGCGACACCCTCTTCCAGGGCGGCCCGGGTGCCACCGGCCGGTCCTTCTCGGACTTCCCGACGATCGTCGCCTCGATCCGGGACCGGCTGCTGACCCTGCCGCCGGAGACGGTGGTACGCACCGGACACGGCGATCCGACGACGATCGGGGAGGAGGCGCCGCACCTGGACGAGTGGCTCAAGCGCGGCCACTGAGCGGCAGCAACCGGGCAGGGACGGGGGCCCGGCTCCCGCCGGCCCGGTCTCACGCCTCGTCGGCCGCCCGCTCCAGAATGCGGGCGGCCACCGCGGGGGAGTCCACCAGCGGATGCAGCGCCAGCGCCCGCAGCGCGGCGCCCCGGTCCTTGAACGTCGCGGCCTCCACCGCCGCCCGCTCCACCGCTTTGACCTGCAACATCAGCCCCAACTGGTCCTCGCGCAGCGGCGCACACGGCAGCGGACGGGCGCCGTGCGCGCCCACCTCGCACACCGTCTCCACGATCGCGTCCGGCGCCAGCTGCGGCACCGTCGTGCCGTTGCGGACGTTGAGGATCAGCCGGGTGCCGCTGTCGCCCACGATGGCGTGCATCAGGGCCAGCGCCACCCGGTCGTAGCCACCGCCCTCCAGGTCGTGGCTGTCGCGCTGCCAGCCGCCGCTGGCCTCCCGGCTGTGCGCCATATACGTCTGTTCGCGCTCCAGGCGGGTCCGCTCCCACAGCGCGTACGCCGCGTCCGGGCCGCCGGCCGCCGCGGCCCGCTCGAAGAAGCCGCCCTGCTGCTGGTCGAGGAACTCGCCGCGGGTCTCGGGGGTGTCCCGTACGGAGTCGAGGGTTTCGCGGCGGAAGTAGTAGTAGTGCAGATACTCGTTCGGGAGCGCGCCCAGGATGCGCAGCCAGTCCGCGCCGAACAGCCGGCCCTCCTCGAAGGAGCCCAGCGCCGCGTCGTCGGCGAGCAGCCCCGGCAGCAGCTCGGTGCCCTCCAGCGTCAACGACCGCAGCCAGCCGAGGTGGTTGAGCCCCACGTAGTCGTAGCCGAGCCGGCCGTCCGCGAAGGCCGCCGGGTCCGCGCCGGCCGCCCGCGCCGCCCGGCGCACCAGCCCCACGGGTGAATCGCAGATCCCGATGACACGGTCGCCGAGCACCTGGGACATCGCCTCGGTGACCATGCCCGCGGGGTTGGTGAAGTTGATGACCCAGGCGCCCGGGGCGAGCGCCGCGACCCGCTCGGCGATGTGCAGCGCCACCGGGATCGTCCGCAGGCCGTAGAGGACACCGCCCGCGCCGACCGTCTCCTGGCCGAGCACGCCCTCGGCGAGCGGGATCCGTTCGTCGCGGATCCGGCCGGCCGTACCGCCCACACGTATCGCCGAGAAGACGAAGTCGGCGCCGGCCAGCGCATCGTCCAGCCCCTTCGCGACCCGTACGGGCACCGGCGCCGGATGCCCCTGCGCCAGCCGCGTCAGCACATCGGCGATCACCGCCACCCGGCGCGGATCGGTGTCGTGCAGCACCACCTCGGAGACGGAGCCTGCCGGGTCGTCCAGCAGCGCGCGGTAGACCAGCGGCACCCGGAAACCGCCACCGCCGAGAATCGTGAGCCTCATGGGGCGGAACGTACCGCAGCATCAGGCACACTGGCGGCACGTGCCGATACGAGAGGGGCGAGCACGGTGAGCAGCCGACGCGATGTCCATCCGCCCGCGGGCCCGGCCGCAGTGCCACCGGCCCTGGATCCGCTCGCCGAGGTGCGCGCCGACGGCGATCCGCGCACCGATGTCTATCTCACCGGCACGGTCTTCCTGGACATCATCTTCACCGGCCTGGATTCCGCGCCGGTCCGCGGCACCGAATCCTGGGCCCGCGGTATGGGCTCCAGCCCCGGCGGCGTCGCCAATATGGCCACCGCGCTGGCCCGGCTCGGGCTGCGCACCTCTCTTGCCGCGGCCTTCGGCGACGACATGTACGGCGAGTACTGCTGGGAGGCGCTGGAGCAGGGCGAGGGCATCGACCTGGCGCTGTCACGCACCGTCCCCGGCTGGCACTCCCCGGTCACCGTCTCCATGGCGTACGAGGGCGAGCGCACGATGGTCTCGCACGGCCATGAGGCGCCGCCGCCCGATTTCGCTTTCGACGGCAAGCACGCCCCGGGCTGCCCGCCGCCGTCCCGCGCCTGCATCGCCTCGCTCGTACCGGGCCGGCGGGAGGGCTGGCTGGGCTGCGCGGCGAGCCGCGGCAGCCGCATCTTCGCGGATGTCGGCTGGGACGACAGCGGCCGCTGGGACCCCGCCGACCTCGCCGATCTCGAACACTGCGAGGCGTTCCTGCCCAACGCCGAGGAGGCGATGCGCTACACCCGCACGGACTGCCCGCGCGCCGCCGCCCACAAGCTCGCCGACCTGGTGCCGCTCGCGGTCGTCACGTTGGGCGCGGAGGGGGCTTATGCGGTGGACGGGCGCAGTGGCGAGAGCGCCGAGGTGCCGGCCATCGCCGTGGAGGCGCTGGACCCGACCGGCGCCGGCGATGTCTTCGTCGCCGGATTCGTCACCGGCACGCTGGCCGACTGGCCGCTCGCCGACCGGCTGGCCTTCGCGGGGCTGAGCGCCGCGCTGTCCGTGCAGGAATTCGGCGGTTCGCTGTCCGCGCCGGGGTGGGCGGAGATCGCCGCCTGGTGGCAGCAGGTAAGGGCGTACGAAGCGGGTGCCCCGGGCGTGCTGCGCCGGCAGTACGCCTTCCTGGACCAGGTGCTGCCGGCGGCCTACCGGCCCGCCCCGCTGGCCCGCGCGGTCCCCACGATCGGCTTCCGGCGCCCGGCCTGAGCTGCACCGGCACGGTCCCGCTGCGGCCGGCTGCCCCGCCCCCGCGGAAAAGCCCTCGGGCTTGTCAGTGCCCCGTCGTACTCTTGTATCCCAAGGAGTCGAGTGCTGCCGGCACCTCTGATGAGCAAAGGATGGGGGTTGAGCAGGCCACCGAGCCGCCCTATGACTCAGACACCTACGCAACCGCAGGCGCGCGCCCAGTTCACCGTTCCGGCCAAGCACCCGATGGTGACGGTCCTGGGCTCCGGAGACTCGCTTCTGCGCGTGATCGAAAAAGCCTTCCCGGCGACCGACATCCATGTCCGGGGCAACGAAGTCAGCGCTGTCGGCGACGCCCGCGAAGTCGCCCTCGTCCAGCGCCTTTTCGACGAGATGATGCTGGTGCTCCGCACCGGACAACCGATGACGGAGGACGCAGTGGAACGCTCCATCGCCATGCTGCGCGCGGCGGAGGACGGCGAGGGCGCGGTGAGCGAGACGCCCGCCGAGGTGCTCACCCAGAACATCCTCTCCAACCGTGGCCGGACGATCCGTCCCAAGACCCTCAACCAGAAGCGCTATGTCGACGCGATCGACAAGCACACCGTCGTCTTCGGCATCGGCCCGGCGGGCACCGGCAAGACCTATCTCGCCATGGCCAAGGCCGTGCAGGCGCTGCAGGCCAAGCAGGTCAACCGGATCATCCTGACCCGTCCCGCGGTCGAGGCCGGCGAGCGGCTGGGCTTCCTGCCCGGCACCCTCTACGAGAAGATCGACCCGTATCTGCGCCCGCTCTACGACGCGCTGCACGACATGCTCGACCCCGACTCCATCCCGCGCCTGATGGCCGCGGGCACGATCGAGGTCGCGCCGCTGGCCTATATGCGCGGCCGGACGCTCAATGACGCGTTCATCATTCTCGACGAGGCGCAGAACACCAGCGCCGAGCAGATGAAGATGTTCCTCACCCGCCTCGGCTTCGATTCGAAGATCGTCGTCACCGGCGATGTCACCCAGGTCGACCTCCCGGGCGGCACGAAGAGCGGTCTGCGCCAGGTCCGGGAGATCCTGGACGGCGTCGAAGATGTGCACTTCTCCCTGCTCACCAGCCAGGACGTGGTCCGGCACAAGCTGGTCGGCCGTATTGTCGACGCCTACGAGAAGTACGACAGCCGCAACGGCAAGTGAGTCCCGCCGGCCGTGAGGTCACGGCCGGCCGGGCGCACGGCCGGCAGGCGCCACCCACCCATCGAGCAAGCACCGAGAAGCGAGAAGCAACGCCCTCATGTCCATCGACGTCAACAACGAGTCCGGCACGGACATCGACGAGCAGGCAATCCTGGACGTCGCCCGCTACGCCGTGGCCCGGATGCGTATCCACCCGCTCTCCGAGCTGTCCGTCATCGTCGTGGACGCCGAGGCCATGGAGCAGCTCCACATCCAGTGGATGGACCTGCCCGGACCGACCGATGTCATGTCCTTCCCGATGGACGAGCTGCGTCCGCCGGCCAAGGACGACGAGGAGCCCCCGCAGGGGCTCCTCGGTGACATCGTGCTGTGCCCGGAGGTCGCCAAGAAGCAGGGCGAGGAGGCCCCGACCGGGCACAGCATGGACGAGGAGCTCCAGCTGCTGACCGTTCACGGTGTGCTGCACCTCCTCGGCTATGACCACGAGGAGCCGGACGAGAAGGCCGAGATGTTCGGTCTGCAGGCGGCGATCATCGACGGCTGGCGCGCCGAGCGGGGCCTGACCGGCCCGTCACCGGCCCCCACCGTCACCTGACGGGCGGCGCCGCCATGACCACCCAGCTGATCGCGGTCGCGGTCCTGCTCGTCGTGATCGCCTGGCTCGCCGCCTGTGCGGAGGCCGGTCTGGCCCGTACGACCAGCTTCCGCGCCGAGGAAGCCGTCCGGTCCGGCCGCCGCGGCAGCGCCAAGCTCGCCGCGGTCGCCGCCGACCCCACCCGCTATCTCAACGTGGCGCTGCTGGTGCGGGTGGGCTGCGAGATGGCCGCGGGCGTCCTGGTCACCTACGCCTGTCTGCGCTCGTTCGATAAGACCTGGCAGGCGCTGACCGTCGCCACCGCCGTGATGGTGCTGGTCTCCTATGTCGCCGTCGGCGTCTCGCCGCGGACGATCGGCCGCCAGCATCCGCTGAACACCGCCACCGCGGCCGCCTATGTGCTGCTGCCGCTGGCCCGCATCATGGGCCCCATTCCCCAGCTGCTGATCCTCATCGGCAACGCCCTCACCCCCGGCAAGGGCTTCCGCAAGGGCCCGTTCGCCTCCGAGGCCGAACTGCGCTCGCTGGTCGACCTCGCGGAGAAGGAGTCGCTGATCGAGGACGAGGAGCGCCGGATGGTGCACTCCGTCTTCCAGCTCGGCGACACCCTCGTCCGTGAGGTGATGGTGCCGCGTACGGACCTGGTCGCCGTCGAGCGCTTCAAGACCATCCGTCAGGCGCTGACCCTCGCACTGCGCTCCGGCTTCTCCCGTATCCCGGTGACCGGTGAGAACGAGGACGACATCGTCGGCATCGTCTACCTCAAGGACCTGGCGCGGAAGGTTCACATCAACCGCGACGCCGAGAACGAGCTGGTCTCCACGGCCATGCGCCCCGCCGTCTTCGTCCCCGACACCAAGAACGCCGGTGATCTGCTGCGCGAAATGCAGCAGGACCGCAATCATGTCGCGGTGGTCATCGACGAATACGGCGGCACGGCCGGCATTGTCACCATCGAGGACATCCTTGAGGAGATCGTCGGCGAGATCACCGACGAATACGACCGCGAACTCCCGCCCGTCGAGGATCTCGGCGACGGCCGCTATCGCGTCACCGCCCGGCTGGACATCGGTGACCTGGGCGAGCTGTACGGCCTGACCGAGCTGGACGACGAGGACGTGGAGACGGTCGGCGGACTGCTCGCCAAGCTCCTCGGCCGGGTCCCGATCGCCGGTGCCACCGCCGAGGTCGACCTCTCCGACGACGCTTCCGACCCGGATCTGAAGGCGCTGCGGCTGACCGCCGAATCGCCGGCCGGCCGCCGCAACAAGATCGTGACGGTGCTGTGCGAGCCGGTGCGGACAACGAGCGCGGGCGAGTCCGAGGAGCCGTCGACGGGCGGCCGCTCCGCCGGCTGAACTCCCAAAGGAATTCCCCGGGTAATTCCCCGGTAGTTCCGCACGGAATCGGGAATATTTCTCGCTGTCGTGTTGTGTGCGCAGCTACTTATCTCCAGTGCAGCAGAAATGTTCTGCAAGCCATTTCCGGTGGAACTGGATTCTGTGGTGCGCGCCGTGGAAGGATCTTCAGGTGGTTTCCGAAAGGCGACTGCCATGCGTGAGAGAAATCTTGCGGCGCAGGTTGCCCCGGCCACGGGGGACCGGGGCAACCACCCACGCTCTTCCTCCGCCGTGGCAGCTCAGCCGCGGCGCGTCCCACGAGCCGTCCGCAGCCCGGCCGCCACCAGCACCGCGACCACCGCGACCAGTGCCGCGTCCAGGCCCAGGCTCAGCTTGATGCCACCGAGCGTGGCGGCCGCGAAGCCGCTGCCGTCCGCCCGCAGCGCCGCGATATGGGCCGAGGCGACCGCGCTCAGCAGCGGAATTCCGATGGTGATGCCCACCTGCTGCGAGCTGGTGACCAGGCCGGTGGCCAGACCCTGCTCCGCGTCCGGGACGCCGGAGGTGGCGGTCACGCCGTACGAGATGATCGCCCACAGGTGGCCGAGGCTGGCGAAGGTCACCCCGACCAGGGCCAGCCACATGCCGGTGTCGGTGCCCAGGCCCAGCAGCGTGGCCGTGAAACCGGCCTGGAGCAGCAGCCCGATGAGCAGGGTGCGGCGGGCGCCGAGCCGGCCGATGACCTTCGGGGCGACGACGCCGGCGAATGCCGAGACCACGCCCTGCACACCGAAGACCAGCCCGGTCTGGAAGGCGGACAGCCGCAGCACTTCCTGGAGGTAGAGCGTCAGCAGGAAGATGACGGTGCTCATCATCGAGAAGGTCGTCAGGCCCGCCAGATTGCCCCAGGCGACCGTACGGCGGCGCAGCATCGGCAGCGACACCAGCGGCTGGTCGGCCCGTGACTCGACGACGACGAACGCGACCAGCAGCGCCAGGCCCACGACCAGCGTCACGATGACGTCCGGGTGGCCGAAGCCCTGCTCGGCGGCGGTCGACAGGGCGTAGATCAGCGACAGCAGTCCGCCGGTGACGGTGACCGCGCCGGGCACATCGATCCGCGGCCGCTCCGGATGCCTGGATTCGGTCAGCAGCGCCGGCGCCGCGGCCAGTACGGCCACCCCGGCCACGGACAGCAGGCCCATGGTCGAGCGCCAGCCCAGCCCGTCCGTCATCACCCCGCCCAGCACCATGCCGATGGTGAAGCCCATCGAGAGCACGGTGCCGCTGATGCCCAGCGCGCGTTCGCGCTGCGGCCCCTCGGCGAAGGTGGTGGTCAGCAGCGACATCCCGGTGGGCACGATGATCGCCGCACCCAGACCCTGGACTGCGCGCCCGGCCAGGAAGGCCGCCGGGGACCACGCCAGCGCGGCCAGTACCGAGGCCGCGGTGAACAGTGCGAGCCCGACGAGGAACAGCTTGCGCCGCCCGAAGAGATCGGCGATCCGGCCGAACAGCAGCAGAAAGCCGCCGGACGGCAGCGCGAAAGCGGTGACCGCCCACTGCAGATCGGCCTGGTCCATGCCCAGGTCCTTGCCGAGCACGGGCAGCGCCACATTCAAGATGGAGAAGTCCAGCGCGGTGATGAACTGCGCCGCGCACAGCAGCAGCAGGATGAGCTTGGCGCGCGGGGTCATCCGCGCGGCGGGCGCGGCGACCGGTGCGGCGGCGGGGGCGGCGACCGGCGCGCCCGTCTGTGTATCGGGGCCAAGTGAGGTGTCGGTTATCGGCATGCAAAGAGCTTGCGGCCCCGGAATACGGCGTGGGGAGCGGGAACTTATCGTGGTGTCCGCACCACCAGCCACGCCGACAGGGGGAGAAACGTGGTCTCGAATGCTGCCTCGAACGCTGCCGTCCAGGACACCTCACGCCGACGACAGGAGCTGCGTGACTTCCTGATGAGCCGCCGGGCCCGGGTCACCCCGGCCGAGGCGGGCCTGCCCGACGGCGGCCGCCGCCGTACGCCGGGGCTGCGCCGCGAGGAGGTCGCCGTTCTCGCCGGGGTCGGCGCGTCCTGGTACCAGTGGCTGGAGCAGGGCCGCGACATCACCGTCTCGCCGCAGGTCCTGGACTCGGTCGCCCGGGTACTGCGGCTCAGCGGCGCCGAGCGACGGCATCTGTACGTCCTGGCGGGGCTGAACCCGCCGCTGCGGCAGGACGCCGAGGACCCGGGCCTGGGGCTGACGGATGTGTGCGCGGGCCTGCAGCGGCTGATCGACGCCTGGATGCCGTTCCCGGCGCACATCATGGACCCGTACTGGAACACCATCGCCTACAACGAGTCGGCGCATCTGGTCCTGGGCCACGGCCGCCCGGGCACCTCGCTGAACTGCCTGATCGCGTTCTTCACCGACCCCGTCTACCGTGCGCGGGCCGCCAGTTGGGAGGCGAACGCGCCGCTGGTCGTCGCGCAGTTCCGTGCCGCCTGCTCGGCGCGGCCCGGTGACGAGGGCTTCGAGACGGTCGTCCGCGAGACCGCCTCGCTCAGCGCGGAGTTCGCCGGGCTGTGGGCGCGCGGCGATGTGCAGGACGGCGGCCAGCTCCACAAGGAGATGGACCATCCGCTGGTCGGCGCGCTGCTCTTCGAGACCACCCAGCTGCGGATCCCGGTCCGGCCCGACCTGAACATCGTGCTGCACAACCCGCGCCCGGAGACGGACACCGCGGCGAAGCTGGAGTGGCTCACCTCGCCGGAGGGCCGGCGCGGGGGCATGTACTCGGTGGCGGGGTGACCGCCCCTCGCCCGCCCCTTGCCCCCCGTCCCCCGAGGGCCCGCATATGCTCGCCCGTATGAGCGAAGCCGCACCGCTGGACCCCGAAGACCGCAAGATCATCACGCTCGCGCGCTCGGCGCGGGCCCGCAACGGTGTGCCCGAGGGCGCCGCCGTACGCGACGAGACCGGCCGCACCTATGTCGCCGGCACCGTCGCCCTGGACTCGCTGCAGCTCAGCGCAGTGCAGACGGCCGTCGCGATGGCCGTCGCCAGCGGCGCCACGTCGCTGGAGGCCGCGGCCGTGGTCACCGAAGCCGAGCGCGCCTCCGACGCGGACCGCGCGGCCGTACGGGACCTCGGCGGCCCCGCGACGCCCGTCCTGGTAGCCGGCCTCGACGGCACCCTGCGCAGCACCGTCCCGGCGGGCGACGCGTAACCCCGCGCGGTAGCCGTACGGCGGCGACGGGGCGGCCGCCCGGCACCGGAGGGCCGCCCCGGCAGGGTCCGTCTGCGGGGCCCGCGACCGGGGCCGGGGCCGGGTGGTCGGAGTGGCGGCCGGGATCGGGGAGAATGGGCGCCATGAGCGTTCGTACAGACTCCTCCGCCCCGCACCGGTCCGGCTTCGCGTGCTTCGTCGGTCGCCCCAACGCGGGCAAGTCCACCCTGACGAACGCTCTCGTCGGTACGAAGGTGGCGATCACCTCCAACCGCCCGCAGACCACCCGTCACACGGTGCGCGGCATCGTGCACCGCCCCGAGGCCCAGCTGGTCCTGGTCGACACCCCTGGCCTGCACAAGCCGCGCACCCTGCTCGGCGAGCGGCTGAACGACATCGTCCGCACCACCTGGTCCGAGGTCGATGTGATCGGCTTCTGTCTGCCCGCCGACCAGAAGCTCGGCCCCGGCGACCGCTATATCGCCGGCGAGCTGGCCGAGATCAAGAAGACCCCCAAGGTCGCCATCGTCACCAAGACCGACCTGGTGGACTCCAAGGCGCTGGCCGCCCAGCTGATCGCCATCGACCAGCTCGGCAAGGAGCTGGGCATCGAGTGGGCCGAGATCATCCCGGTCTCGGCGGTCGGTGACACCCAGGTGTCGCTCCTCGCCGACCTGCTCGTCCCGCTCCTCCCGGAGGGCCCGGCGCTCTACCCGGAGGGCGACCTCACCGACGAGCCCGAGCAGGTCATGGTCGCCGAGCTGATCCGTGAGGCCGCGCTGGAGGGCGTACGCGACGAGCTGCCGCACTCCATCGCGGTGGTCGTCGAGGAGATGCTGCCGCGCGAGGACCGCCCCGCCGACAAGCCGCTTCTCGACATCCACGCCAATGTCTACATCGAGCGCCCCAGCCAGAAGGGGATCATCATCGGCCCCAAGGGCAAGCGCTTGAAGGAGGTCGGCACCAAGTCCCGCAAGCACATCGAGGCGCTGCTCGGTACGCCGGTCTTCCTGGACCTGCATGTCAAGGTCGCCAAGGACTGGCAGCGGGACCCCAAGCAGCTGCGGAAGCTGGGTTTCTGAGGACGGACGGCCGCTGTTCGGCTTCCAGGGGCCGGCCGGCTTCCGCGCCCGGCCCCGGGGGCCCTCACGCCACGCCCCGGATCCTCCGTACGAGCAACGCCCCCATCAGCCCGACGGCCGCCGCGACGCCGTACAGCACCCGGTAGCCGCCGAGGTGCTGCACGATCGGCGCGGCCAGCGCCGGGGCGGCCACCTGCGGCAGCGAGTTGGCGATATTGATGACGCCGAGGTCCTTGCCGCGGTGCGCGGCGGCCGGCAGCACATCCGTCATCAGCGCGAAGTCGACGGAGGTGAAGACGCCGAACCCGACCCCGAGCAGCGCCGCGGCACACAGCGCGCCCGCCCAGGTCTGCCATACGGCCAGCAGCACCGTGGCCCCCGTCATGATCACCCCCGCCCACCGTACGAACGGCTGCCGTCGCCCGATCCGGTCCGACCAGATCCCTCCGACGACGACCGTGCCCAGCAAGGTCACACCGTTGACCGCGGTCAGCAGCAGCACCCCGCCGCCGGGGTCCGGCCGGTGCAGCACATCCCGCAGGTAGTACAGCAAATACAGCAGCGCCAGCGAGTTCCCGAGGTTGATCAGAAACCGGGTCAGCCAGGCCCAGCCCAGGTCGGGATGGCGGCGCGGACTGATCCAGAACCCGGCGAGAAAGGCCCGCCCGGTCAGCGCCGGCCGCCGCTCGGCCGGCAGCACCGGGTCCCGGTGCGTCAGCACGTACGGGAGGGTGCCCAGCACCGCGAAGGCCGCGCAGGCGACGTACCCCCAGGCCACCCCGCCGGCAAGCGTCGCCAGCCCCGTACCGGCCACCACACCCAGGATCTGCGCGGCCCCCAGCCATCCGCCCACCGCTCCGCGCTGCCGGTGCGGCACCCGGTCGGGCACGGCCGCGGTGATCGCCGCGAACGCCGCGTTGAGGGTGAGCTGCACCAGGCACCACCCCACCGCCATCACCGGCACCGTGCCTGCGCCTGCCAGCAGCACCAGGGCGGCGGCCCCGCCCAGCACGCCCGCCACGATCCACGGGGTACGCCGCCCGAACCGCGAGGTCGTACGGTCCGACAGCGCCCCGAACAACGGGTTGCAGACCATCGAGACGACGGCCCCCATCCCCGTCACCCACGCCAGCACCGATTCCTTGGGCATCCCCGGCGGCGCGAGCTCCGCGGCCTGTAGGGCCAGCAGTATCTGCAGCGGCCCGTACCACCCGACCCAGATGGCGCCGTTCGCCAGCGACAGCGTGGCGGTCCAGCCGCCCCCGACCCGCTCCGACGGCTCCGCGAGTGCGTCCGGAGCCGCTGCACCGCTCATCCCCGGGCCTGCTCCCGCAGCGCATCCCGCAGCCAGTGGTACGACGCCTTGGGCGTACGCACCTGGGTCGCGTAGTCCACATGCACCAGCCCGAACCGCCGCGCGTACCCCTCCGCCCATTCGAAGTTGTCCAGCAGCGACCAGACGAAGTACCCCCGCACATCGACCCCGGCCGCCATCGCCGTGTGCAGCGCCTTGAGGTGACCGTCGAGATACGCGATGCGCTCCGCATCCTCGATCCCCTCGTAGGAGCAGCCGTTCTCGGTGATCACGACGGGCGGCAGCCTGTCGCCGTACCGCTCCCGGAACGACACCAGCAGCTCGGTCAGCGCCTCCGGCACCACCGGCCATCCGAAATCCGTCCGCGGATACCCTTCGATCTCCCTGGGGGCGAAGGGGAGTTCCGCCGGCAGCCGGATCCCCCCGAAGTGGGACGTGCCGGCTCCCTCCGGGTCCGGGGCTCCCACCAGCGTCGGCTGGTAGTAATTCACGCCGTACCAGTCCAACGGCTCCGAAATGACCTTCAGGTCGTCCGCCACCGGCCCCGGCAACAGCCCGGCCAGCTCCTCGTCCGGATACCGCCCCAGCAGCACCGGCTCCGCGAACAACCGGTTGAGCAGCAGGTCGTAGAGGTCCGCCGCCGCCGTGTCCGCCTCCGTTGCCGAAGCCGCCCAGGTCGGCCCGTGCGAATTGGCCATCCCGATGCTCGTGGCCCCGCGGGCCCGCAACGCCTGCACGGCCAGACCGTGCCCCAGCAGCTGGTGATGTGCGGCGGGCAAGGCGTCGAACAGCAACTCCCGCCCGGGCGCATGCTGCCCCAACCCGTAGCCCAGCAGGGTCAGTTCGGCCGGCTCATTGAGCGTGATCCAGCGCTCCACCCGGTCTCCGAGCCGCCCCGCCACCACGTCCGCATACGCCGCGAAATGCTCGGCCGTCTCCCGTATGAGCCATCCGCCGCGCTCCTCCAGCGCCTGCGGGGTATCCCAGTGGAACAGCGTCGGCACCGGCTTGACCCCCGCCGCCAGCAACGCGTCCACCAGCCGGTCGTAGAAGTCCAGCCCGGCCTTGTTGACCGCCCCGCTGCCGTCCGGCACCACCCGCGGCCATGCCACCGAGAACCGGTAGGCCCCGACCCCGAGCCCTTTGAGGAGCTCCACATCCTCCGGGTACCGGTGGTAGTGGTCGGTCGCCACCCGGGCGTCCGACCCGTCCTTGATCCGCCCCGTCTGTGCGGCGAACACATCCCAGGCGGACCGCCCCCGTCCGTCCTCCTCCACCGCGCCCTCGATCTGCGCGGCGGATGTCGACACCCCCCACTCGAAGTCGCGGGGGAATCGGGGCAGGGGTGACGCCGGCACGGTAGTCATGCCTGGATCTTTGTAACCGGCGGTAACAGTGTCAAGAGGTGGGCGTGAAACGGAAGTTGGGCTATGAGCCCTCCTTCATCACTCGTGTGATCAGCGTGCGCTGCTCGTCCGTGAGACGGGGGTCGGAGCAGTACACCGTCCGGCCGTCGACCGTGATCTGGTAGCTGAAGCCGTCCGGGACACCGACGGGGGGCTCGCTGTGGGCGGTGGCGACGGCCTGTTCGGCAAGGGTCTGCCAGTCGGCGGCGTCGGGGCGGTCCGAGGTGTCGACCTCGGCGCGGCGGTCGATGGCGGCGAAGCCACCGGTGCGGTGGACATGAATACGCATATCGGGCTCCTCCGGCGTCCTTCGACGTCCTTACGACGGGCTCCTACCCCCTAGGCCCACGGTAAGCGTGCCCGGGGCGGGAGCGCCTCCTGGCCGCGCCCCCGCCCCGGCCGTGCCTCCCGCTACTTCGGGGTGATCCCGACCTGCGTCCAGGCCTTCACCGCCGCCTCGTGCTCGCCGGCGCCGAAGCGGGCGTGGGCGGCGGCGATGGTGAGCGCCGCGAAGTCGGCGAACTGGGCGTCCTTGGCGAGGTTGCCGCCGGTCAGGACGTCGTACCAGACCTGACCCGCGCGCTCCCAGGCCTTGCCGCCGACGGCGGTCGCGAACAGGTAGAAGGCGTGGTTGGGGATGCCGGAGTTGATGTGTACGCCACCGTTGTCGTCGGTGGTGTGGACGTAGTCCTTCATGGCGGCCGGCTGCGGGTCCTTGCCGAGGACGTCGTCGTCGTACGCCGTACCGGGGGCCTTCATGGAGCGCAGGGCCGTGCCGGTGACGTTCGGGCCGAGCAGGTCGGCGCCGATCAGCCAGTCGGCCTGCTCGGCGGTCTGGCCGAGGGCGTACTGCTTGATCAGGGTGCCGAAGACATCGGAGACGGACTCGTTGAGGGCGCCGGACTGGCCCTGGTAGTCGAGGTTGGCGGTGTACTGCGTGACACCGTGCGTGAGCTCATGGCCGATGACGTCCACGGGGATGGTGAAGTCCCGGAAGAGGTCGTTGTCGCCGTCGCCGAAGACCATCCGCTCGCCGTCCCAGAAGGCGTTGTCGTACTTCTCGCCGTAGTGGACGGTGGCGTTGAGCGGCAGGCCGGCGCCGTCGATGGACTTACGGCCGTAGATCTTGAGGTAGAGCTCGAAGGTGGCGCCGAGGCCGGCGTGCGCGCGGTTGACGGAGGCGTCCTGGGAGGGGCCGTCGGATTCCGAGCGGACCTTCTTCCCGGGCAGGTGCGCCCGGTGTTCGGCGTCGTAGATGGTGCGGTTGGGCTTGTCGGCGCCGGCGTCGGGCTCCCCGGGGGTGAGGCCGCGGGCGGCGATCTCGCGGCGCAGGGTGCGCCGGACATGGTCGTGCTCCAGGGTGCGGCGGGCGGGCTCGTGCCGGGCGGGGTCGTCGGACTGGGCCAGATTGTCGAGGATGTGCGGGGGGATGATCGTGCAGAAGACGGGCGAGTTCGGGGTGGCGGAGGCGGTGGCCTTTTTGGCCGAGTCGTTGAGGTCCATGGACAAACGGTGGCACTGTGTAGTCCCGGTGTCACTGCCTGCCGTCGAGATTCCCGAATATGTGTGGTTCATCGCATTTCGGCCGTAAAGTCGGGTCCGGTCCCGCATACTGATACGCACCCGCCACTCAGGGCGTACCTCAGCTAGGGTGCTGTGCATCATGCGTTTCGGGCTGCTTCTCCTTAGCTGCCGCGGCGAGGGCCTGTAGTCGTAGGCCGACCCCCTCCCCGCGGAGTTCGGTGTTGCGAATTTCGCCCCGTCGGCCTTCCCCGAGCTCCTACGGAGCAGGGGAACCCCGCGGACATACGAGGAGCCCCACGCACCATGACGAATCCGTCGAGCCCCGCAGCCAATGCCGTCGGCCGCCGTACCCCGGTCACCAACGCGACGCAGCTGCAGCGCCCCTCCGGGATGCCGATCCACAAGTACGGCCGCTACGAGGCCGTGGACATCCCCGACCGCACGTGGCCGGACAACCGCATCACCGTCGCGCCCCGCTGGCTCTCGACCGACCTGCGGGACGGCAACCAGGCGCTGATCGACCCGATGTCGCCGGCCCGTAAGCGCGAGATGTTCGATCTGCTGGTGCGCATGGGCTACAAGGAGATCGAGGTCGGCTTCCCGTCCTCCGGGGAGACGGACTTCGCGTTCGTCCGCTCCATCATCGAAGAGGGCGCGATCCCCGAGGACGTGACGATCTCCGTCCTGACGCAGGCCCGCGAGGAGCTGATCGAGCGGACGGTGGAGTCGCTGCGGGGTGCCCACCGCGCCACCGTCCACCTGTACAACGCGACCGCCCCGACCTTCCGCCGGGTCGTCTTCCGCGGCTCGAAGGAGCAGGTCAAGCAGATCGCGGTGGACGGCACGCGGCTGGTGATGGAGTACGCCGACAAGATCCTCGGCAACGAGACGATCTTCGGCTACCAGTACAGCCCGGAGATCTTCACCGACACCGAGCTGGACTTCGCGCTGGAGGTCTGCGAGGCGGTCTGTGACGTCTGGCAGCCCGAGGAGGGCCGCGAGATCATCCTGAACCTGCCCGCCACCGTCGAGCGTTCGACGCCGTCCACGCACGCCGACCGCTTCGAGTGGATGTCGCGCAACCTGTCCCGGCGCGAGCACGTATGCCTGTCCGTACACCCGCACAACGACCGGGGCACCGCGGTCGCCGCCGCCGAGCTGGCGATCATGGCGGGTGCGGACCGTATCGAGGGCTGTCTGTTCGGGCAGGGCGAGCGCACCGGCAATGTCGACCTGGTGACGCTGGGCATGAACCTGTTCTCCCAGGGCGTCGACCCGCAGATCGACTTCTCGCAGATCGACGAGATCCGTCGCACCAGCGAGTACTGCAACCAGATGGAGGTCCACCCGCGCCACCCCTACGCGGGCGACCTGGTCTACACCGCCTTCTCCGGCTCCCACCAGGACGCCATCAAGAAGGGCTTCGACGCCATGGAGGCCGAGGCGGCCGCCGCCGGCAGGACCGTGGACGAGATCGAGTGGGCGGTGCCGTACCTGCCCATCGACCCCAAGGACGTCGGCCGCTCCTACGAGGCCGTCATCCGCGTCAACTCGCAGTCCGGCAAGGGCGGTATCGCCTACGTCCTGAAGCACGACCACAAGCTGGACCTGCCGCGCCGGATGCAGATCGAGTTCTCCCGGATCATCCAGGAGAAGACCGACGCCGAGGGCGGCGAGGTCACCCCGGCCGCCATCTGGTCCGTCTTCCAGGACGAGTACCTGCCCAACCCCGAGAACCCGTGGGGCCGCGTCCAGGTCAAGACCGGCCAGACCACGACGGACCGCGACGGCATCGACGCGCTCACCGTCGAGGCGGTCGTCGACGGCCAGGACACCGTCCTGACGGGCTCCGGCAACGGTCCGATCTCCGCGTTCTTCGACGCCCTCCAGGGCATCGGCATCGATGTGCGCCTGCTGGACTATCAGGAGCACACGATGAGCGAGGGCGCCTCCGCGCAGGCCGCCTCGTACATCGAGTGCGCGATCGGCGACAAGGTGCTGTGGGGCATCGGCATCGACGCGAACACGACGCGTGCCTCGCTGAAGGCCGTCGTCTCCGCGGTCAACCGCGCCGGGCGCTGACCCGCTCGCAGCTTCCCACCGCGCCCCCGTCGCTCACTCCGAGCGGCGGGGGCGCGGTTGTGCGCCGGGCCCACCTGAAGGTGGGGTTTGAAAATCCAGGTCGGTAACTCTCCGTAATTCTCCGGTACGTTCGGTGATGAGCGCCAGTCGGACAGGCCGTGGCGCGGACACCAAGGACGTGCAGATGACCAGATTTCGCATGCCCGCACACTTCCGGCTCGCCCTGGCCGGGGTCGCCGCCCTCGCTCTGATGGGATCCGCCCTCGCTCCGCCGGCGTCCGGGACCCCGGCCGATGCGGTGGACCGTCCCGAGTACGTGGCGCTCGGCGACTCGTACAGCGCCGGAGTGTTCGTCCGCCCCTGGGACGCGAGCGACGGCTGTGGCCGCTCCGCGCGCAACTACCCCCACCAGGTCGCCGAGCAGCTCGGGTTCGAGCTGACGGATGTGACCTGCGGGGCCGCCGAGGTGATCGACGGGGTCCTGGCGCCCCAGCCGCCCTCCAAGATCTACGGGCCGCCGTCGATCCCGCCCCCGGACGGCTGGGACGAACAGGACCCGCAGATCGAGGCGTTGTCCCCCGACACGGACTATGTGACCGTCGGCATCGGCGGTAACTCCCTCGGCTTCGGGGCCATCGTGACCAAGTGCATCGAGCTGGGGATCACCCAGCCCTTTCAGACCACGCCCTGCACGAAGTACTACACCAACGGTGGTGCGGGGGAGGGCTGGCTGAACGAGAAGTTCGCCGCGCTCGACCGCGACTTCGGCCACATGATGTCGGCGATCCACGCCCACGCGCCGCACGCGAAGGTGGCCGTCGTCGGCTATCCCGCCATCGTCCCGGACAACTCCGGTTGCAGTTTCCTGCACTGGAACCAGCTCGGCAGCATCAAGAAGGGCGATATGCCCTGGCTGGACGGGCTCGAAGGCGACCTCAACGGCCTGCTCGAAAGGCACGCGGACAAGCCACGCACGACCTACGTCGACGTATACGGCCCCAGCGTGGAGCACGGGGTGTGCGAGAGCGGGCACGAGAAGTGGATGTATGGGATCCGTGACAACCTCACGGGTGACGGCGACCAGACCGACCCGCCTTCGGAGGCATGCAGCAAGATCCCCGGTACCGGCGAGGCCTGTACCTTCGTCCACCCCAACGCCCGGGGCCTGGACAACCAGGCGCGTCAAGTGACCAAGGCGCTGACCTCGGAAGGCTGACGCGGATCCGGTCCCCGTACGGCGCCAAAGGGCCCCGCCTTCCTCCACTTGGAGGGGCGGAGCCCTGCGCCATCCGGCCAGTTGTCCGATACGAGGTGCTGACGCCGCATCAATCATGTGGCTAACATCACGTCCAATACGGCGACGGGGTCATGGTGGTACCCACCCAGCTACCGCTGGGCTGGGGACCCCCACCCGTGGCTTGAGGGCTACGGGGGAGTTACGGAGGGCTGACGAGATGCACAAGATGTGTGTGATGGGTGTGCGCACGTCCTGGCGTACCGTCGCCGATGGCGAGTTCTTCTGCCCGGACTGCGGCGGTGACCGCAACTATCTCCGCAGGACCGGCCAACGCCGCCTCACCGTCCTCGGCGTCCCGCTCCTCTCCCGCGGTGTCACCGGCCCGGTCCTGGAGTGTTCCGCCTGTCACGGCCACTTCGGCCTGGACGCGCTCGACCACCCCACCACCGTCCGCTTCTCCGCGATGCTCAGGGAGGCCGTCCACACCATCACCCTCGCGCTGCTGGCCGCCGGCGGCACCTCCTCCCGCGCCGTCCGCGACACCGCCGTCGACACGGTCCGCGCGGCCGGTTTCACGGACTGCTCCGAGGACCAGCTGCTCACCCTCCTCGCCGCCCTCGCCGCCGACACCGGCCGGCTGACCGGCACCTACGACGCGGTGACCGGCGGCCACTGCGGC
The DNA here is from genome assembly GCF_003389455.1 of Streptomyces inhibens. Classification (GTDB taxonomy): domain Bacteria; phylum Actinomycetota; class Actinomycetes; order Streptomycetales; family Streptomycetaceae; genus Streptomyces; species Streptomyces inhibens. The sequence goes on from NZ_QUAC01000077.1 coordinate 58,028, forward strand.
CACCACGGCCTCGACCCGTGCGGCACCGCGCTGGCCATAGAGCTCCATGAGTCGCTGGAGCCACTGGCCCCCCATCTCGCCCCCGCCGGACGGGAGTCGCTGCTCCTCCAGGGCGCACGGATCGCGCTCGCCGACGGCTCCTACACGCCCGCCGAGCGGGAGGTCCTCACCACCGTGGGCGGTGCGCTGATGCTCCGCCCCGCCGACACCGAGCGGTTGCTCACGGCGGCGCGTACGCCGTCCTGAGCGCGGCAGCCGCTTCATCGGAACGACCCCGCCACCAAGAACGAGGTGACGGGGTCGTCTGCCGGAAACGGCGGCGGAGGTGCCGGAGCGGCCCGGCGCCGGCCGGACTCAGCCGGACGCAGCAGAACTCAGCCGGACGTCAGCCGGACCGGCAAACCACGCAGACCGCCCGAGATGAAGCCGCTCGTTGGCTCCAACTCCTCGGCCGGTACGGCCAGTTGGAGGTCGGGGAAGCGGGCGAAGAGCGCCGGGAGGGCGATCCGGGCCTCCATACGGGCCAGCGGGGCGCCGAGGCAGTGGTGGACACCATGGCCGAAGGCGAGGTGTTCCTGCCCGGTGCGCCGGATGTCGTATGCGGCGGCCGTGTCGCCGTGGAATCCGGGGTCACGCCCGGCCCCCGCGTACGCCGGAAGGATGGCCTCGCCCTTGCGGATGGTGGGACCGCCCGGGATCTCGATGTCCTCCACGGCGAAGCGGAGCGGGAGGTTGGCGATGCTGGGGGACCAGCGGAGCGTCTCCTCGATGACGGAGTTCCACGGGACCTGCCCCGACAGCACCAGCTTGAGCTGGTCGGGGTGGGTGAGCAGCGCGTACACGGCGTTGCCCAGCAGATCGACGGTGGTCTCGTGGCCGGCGCCGATGACGAGCAGAAGGGTGTCCAGCAGCTCCTGCTCGGTCATCCGGTGACCCTCGTCGTCCCGCGCGGAGACGAGGAGGCTGGTCAGGTCGTCGGCGGGCTGCTCGCGCTTGGCGTCGACCAGGCCGGTCAGCAGCGTGTGGACGGCAGCGGCGGTGGCGCCCGCCTGCTCCGGGGTGGCCGTGGTGTCCATGATGGCCTCGACGAGGCGGGCCAGTTCGGCGCGCGGCTCGCCTTCCGGGAAACCGAAGAGCTCGCAGATGACCTGCATGGGCAGCGGGTGGGCGAAGCGCGCACGGAGGTCCACGGGCGCGCCCCCGGGGTGCTGTGCGAGGTCGTCCAGCAGAGCCTGCGTGATGCGCTCCACGCGCGGCAGCATGGCGTCCGTGCGGCGGGCGGTGAACGCCGGGGCGATCAGCTTGCGCAGCCGCCGGTGGTCGGCGCCGTACGCGGTGAACATGTTGGTGACGCCGATCCACGACTGCAGCCAGCTGCTGCGGATCTCCTCGCGCTGCCAGGCCGGCCAGTGGTCCCGGGGGTTCTTGGAGACCCGGTCGTCGGTCAGCAGCTCCTTGAGCAGGGTGTGGCTGGTGACCGACCAGGCCTCGATACCGCCGGGGAGTTCGATCAGCGCGGCCGGGCCTAGCTCGCGGAGGCGGGCTGCCTCTCCGTGGATATCGCTTCCGACCGGGTCGATGACGTAGGGCTGCTGTCCCTGTTCTGCCACGGAGTGGCTCCTGCCTGGTCGGGGGTGATGGGGGTGAAGCGGGCCGGGAGCGCGACGAGGGCCCGGTGGAAGGCACCGTTGCGCCACGCCAACTCGCCTGCGTCCACGGCCAGTTCGATGTCGGAGAGCCAGGCGGTGAGCCGCTCGATGGCGGTCGTGGCGATCAGCAGCGCATGCCGCTTCACGGGGCAGGCGTGCGGGCCGGCCGCCCACGCCAGGTGCGAGCCGCCGCCCGAGCCCGGAGTCCCCAGCGACGTGGTGTCGAACTGGCTGTTGGCGGCCGCGTACGACACCATCACCAGCTGGCCCTTGCGCACCCAGGTGCCGTGGAAGAAGACATCACGGACCGGGAAGTGGGCCGAGTAGTTGGCCATCGGCGGGTCGTTCCACAGCACCTCGTTGATGGCGTCGTGCGCGGTCAGCGCGCCACCGGTCAGGGTGTGGTAGTAGCGGTCGTCGGAGAGCATCCGCGACAGCGCGTTCCCGATGAGGTTGGCGAGCGGTTCGTTGCCCGCGCCCATCGTGAGGATGATGTTGTGGATCAGCTCTTCGTCGTTGAGCGCGTTGGGGTGGTCCATGAACCAGGAGGTCAGGTCCGGCCCGCGCTGCGCCTTCTTCGCGCCGACCAGCTCCATGATGTAGCGGGTGTACGCGTCGTTGGCGGCGGCCGCCTCCTCGGGGGAGGTGCCGTCCAGCATCCCCGCGATGGCGTCGATGAGCCGGTCGCTGTACGAGTCCGGCAGCCCGAAGAGGTTGTTGAACATCAGCAGCGGGATCAGCCGCGCATAGTCGGCGATCAGATCAACCTCGCCGTGTGCGCCGAAGCGCTGGATCAGGGTGTCCGCGGCGTGGTGGACACGGGCGCGCAGCTCATGCGGCTCGACGAGCCGGAAGCTGTCGACGATGACGTCCCGGTAGCGGACGTGCGCCGGTCCGTCGGTCCAGAAGACGTTGGGGCGCCACATCAGCATCGGCATGACCGGCGTGTCCGGCGGGACGGTGGTCATCCACTCCCGGGAGTCCTTGGACCAGGTGGTGTCGTCGTGCAGCAGGTCGAGCGCCGCCCGGTAGTCGGTGACCAGCATCGCGGTCACATCGGGCGCGATCTCGACCGGCGCCAGCGCGCCGTACTGGCGCAGGTGCGCGTAGGTGCGGTGCGGGTCGGCGGCGAACTCCGGTCCGTAGAGCTTCACCGGCGTCTGCGCGTCGGGCTGGGCCGGTGCCTGCGGTGCCGCGGCGTGCGCCGGGCAGCCCGGTGGCGGTGCGGCTCCCGGCTGGTGCGGGGAAGTCACGGGTTCGGGTTCTCCTCGGGGGTGTGGGCCAGGACATGTCCGACGAGCGCGATCAGCGCATCGACGGACTGCTGCCGGTCGCGGGCATCGCACAGCACCAGCGGCGTCTCGGGGTGCAGATCGAGCGCCTCGCGGAGCTTTTCGGCGTCGTACTGGGGCGCGTCGGGGAAGGTGTTGACCGCGACGGCATAGCGCAGCCCGGCCTCCTCGACGATGTCCATCACCTCGAAGGAGTCCGCCAGCCGGCGGGTGTCCGCGAGGACGAGGGCGCCCAGTGCGCCGCGGGCGATGTCCTGCCACAGGGGACGGAAGCGCTTCTGTCCGGGCGTGCCGAACAGATACAGCACCAGGTCCCCGGGCAGGGTCAGCCGCCCGAAGTCGATGGCGACGGTGGTGGTGGTCTTCTCCCGGACACCGGCGAGATCGTCGACGATCGCGCCGGTCTGGGTCATGACCTCTTCGGTGTGCAGCGGCGGGGTTTCCGACAGCGCACGGATGAGCGTGGTCTTGCCGACCCCGAACGGGCCCGCGACCAGCAGCTTGACCAGTGTCTGGTTGTCGCCGGAGAGGTACATGTTGCCGGTGCTCGCGCCGGTGCCGGCGCTAGCACTTGAGAGAGCGGAGTCCATCGAGAACCCTCTCCAGGATGTGCCGGTCGTATTGCTCGGCTTCGGGAATGGGGACACGGGCGTGCAGCCGCCCGGCATCGACAAGGTCGGCCACCAGCACCTTCACCACGCTGACGGGCAGGTGAAGGTGGGCGGCGACCTCGGCCAGAGACAGCGCCCCGGGCTCCAGGAGCTCCAGGATGCGGTGCTCTTCCGGGCGTACCTCGCTGGTGATCGGCATCCCCACGCCGTGCAGCAGGGTGAGCCGGTCCAAGGTGTTGCGGCTGGGCTGGGCGCGTCCGCCGGTCGCAAGATAGGCCGGTACGAGGCGCCTTCCGCTGCTCTGGCGCGGGGTCATGCCGGGTTACCGGTGCCCCGGGCCGGGCTGTTCATGACCTTGTTGCCCAGGGTCGTCACCTGGATCTGCATATGGTGCGCGACGACGCCCATGTTCACCTCCGGGTCGGCGAAGACGGCCAGGCAGGTGTTCTCGCCGGCCGGGATCGCGAAGACGAAGCCTTCGTCGGACTCGATGACGGTCTGCCGCAGCCGGGTGTCGTCCTTGCCGGCGAACGCCGCGGTGACGGCACGCCCCGCGCCCTGGAGCGCGGACATCATCGCGGCGACACCCTCGGCGGAGTCACGCTCCAGGCCCGGCGAGGCGCCCTCGATGAAGCCGTCGCCGGAGATGACGGCAGCGTGGATAACATGCGGCAACTCCAGGAGAGGTGCCAGCACCCAGGACTTGTCCTCGGCAACACGGCGGCGGGTGGGGCTGTTCATGACTGGGCGTTCCCTTCGGGACTGCGAGGGGGTTCTGACTGAGCGGCTGCCCGGCCGGTTTCGGTGCCGCGCTGGAGCGCGGCCCAGCGGGTTCCGGTCTCCTCCGGGGAGCGCTCGGGAAACGATTCGGTGCGCGATGCACTTTCATCGAGTTCGGATACGGGCTTACGGCGGCGCCGGCGCGGGAGTTCACCCTCGGCCGGGGCGGCCGGCTCGGCCGGCGGCGCGGGATCGAACCGGTCGGCCTGGCGGGGCGCCGGCGCGGTGGCCGGGGCGGGTGCTGCGGCCGGGGCGGGAGCGGTGGGAGCGGACGCCGTGGCGCCGGTCGGCAGCATGGAGGCGGACCGGTCCGGCACACCGGAACGGTGCGGCAGGGGAGCCATCACGGACATGGGCTGGGCGCTCTCGTCGAGGACGGTGAGGAGGGGGTCGCCCGGGATGTACACGACCGCCCGCACACCGCCGTACGGCGACGGCTCGACATGCACGCCGTAGCCGTACTGGCGCACCAGCTGACCGGCCGCCGCGAAACCGGACCGCGGCGGGTCACCGAGCTGGGTGAGCAGCAGGTTGTCGTCGCCCGCCAGCAGCTCCATGGCCGCCTTGATCTCGTCGTCGTGCATACCGACGCCGTAGTCGTCGATGATGACCGAGGCGCCGCGGTTGCCCTGCTGGAGGGTGACGGTGACGGGCAGTTCACGGTGCGAGTGGTGCAGTGCGTTGGCCAGCAGCTCGGTGACGGTGATCGCGATCGGCTCGACGGCCCGCGCGACGACGGCGACCGGGTCGCGCAGCTGATTGCTGATCGTGACGCGCTCGTAGCCGCGCAGCCGGGAGCTGGCGCCGACGACCAGCTCGGCGAGGTAGGAGTCCTCCCGGGTCAGCCCCGGCCAGGCGCCGCACACGACACCGGTGGCCTGAATACGCCGCAGCGCCTGCTCGTTGAGGAAGTCGGCGTTCAGCAGGTCCTGGGCGACGTCCGGGTCGTCGTAGCGGTGCTGCATCTCCTGAAGCGCCGTCTGGAGCTGGTAGAGCAGCGCCTGGATGGTGGTGGTCGCGCCCCGGAGGGTGGACTGTGCGGCCGCGTCGACGCGGGTCCGCTCGCTGGTGATGGCCTCGCTGACCTGCTCCAGTACGGCGCTCAGCGCCTGGTCGGTCTCCGACCCGGCGAACCGCGCGTCCAGCAGCCCCCGCACGGGCACATGCGGGTGGGCCAGCGCCATCGTCAGGTCGGGGAGCCGGGTCCCGGCCAGATGCCGGATCTCGGCCTCGGTGGCGCGCAGCCGGGCCGACAGCTCCGTATTGCTGTGGAGCGTGGCGCTGTTCTGTTCCTCAGCGGCGGCAAGGCGCGCTCTCAGGGCTTTGCGTTGTCCGCTCGCCCGGATCGAGAGCGCCGCCAGGACCACGGCGGCGGCCGTACCTGCACTGAGGCACCACAACAGCGCCTCCGGTATGGATGTCATCGAGATCCTCAATTGGGGTACTGACTGGGTCGGCCGGCCATTCACGGCGTCGTGTCGCCGAACATCACCGGATGCTACCGGGCAGTTGACGTGCCGTGAGGGGCAGATCCAGGGGGCGACTGAGAAGTACGGAAGGTCACCTTCCGCCCGCGATGACCCGGACCATAACGTGATGTGGCCCCGTCATCCAGGGCAGATGGCGGGGCCGCTGTGTCTCTGTTGTGCGCGCTTGGTGAAGGCCGGTCAGACGGCCCGGAATTGCGTGTTCTTGACGGCGCAGATGAATTCGGACCAGGCGGGCGCCGCAAAGGCGATTGCGGGGCCGTGAGGGTTTTTACTGTCACGGACGGGAACGAGGCCGGGGAGGTCGTCCGAGACCTCGATGCACTTGCCGCCCTCGCCGTTGCTGTAGCTGCTCTTGCGCCAGCGGGCGGCGCCCGGGAAGTCGTGGGCGACCTCGACGCAGCTGCCGCCATTGCCGTCGCTGTAGCTGCTCTTGCGCCACTTAGCGGTGCTCAGGTCGAACTCGCGCATCGTCTGTAGTCCTCCGCCGCCGATCGGATCAGGGTCAGGGACGCCTCCGGCGACAGCGCGGCGGCCCTGACCTGATCGTAGCTCTCCTGAACGCGTTTCATTAAGGCCGGATCGTCCAGCAAATTCCCCGAATACACGCCTTCTGTATAGGCGGTTGGCGGGGCGTCCTCGAACTCCATGAGCGTCAGCATGCGGCCCATGAGTGGGTGCGCCCTCGCCGCGAACGGGAGGACCTGCAACAGGATCTTCCTTTCGCGTGCGAGCCGCGCGATGTGCTCCAACTGCTCGGCCATCACACCCGGTCCACCCACCGGCACCCGTAGTACGGCCTCATGTAGGACTGCCCAATACAAGGGCCGTGTGGCCTCCTTGAGGATGATCGCCCGATCGAGCCGGGCGTGGACCTTGTCCTCGATGTACTCGTCGGCCGCGAGCGGGTTGTTCGCGAGTGTGACTGCGCGCGTGTACGGCGCTGTCTGTAGCAACCCGGGCACGATCATCGACTCGAACTCGCAGATCTTCGTCGCCAGCTGCTCCAGCTCCGCCGCAGCCGCGAAATAGTCCGCGTACCGCTTGTCGTCGATCAGCTTCCGCCAGGTCCGCTCGAAAAAACCGTCGGTTTGTAGAACCTCGTCGATCCGGATCGCCACATCCAGCTGCGGCTTGCGGATCGCCTGCTCGAACTGGCCGATGTATGCGCCGGACACGAAGACCATCCGCCTCAGCGCGTCCTGAGTCAGCTTGGCGTCCTCGCGCCGTCGCTTGAGTTCCGCGCCCCAGAATTCCCATGCTGCCTGTCGCGAGGCATTGGCCATGGCTGACTCTCTTTGCGTGCAAGGCAGCTGTAGTGCCGATCTCATTGCGCAGCGTAGTTCCGCAGCGTCACGCTCTGCATGCAAACAGTGAAACCCCTCGCGGAAAGTGCGGACGATCATGCAGCAGCTCAAGGAAGTGGAAACCGTGACGACGGAATTGCGCGAAGCCCTCGCCCGCGCAGGAGTCGTCCTGCCGTCACTGCGCCCCGACCCCGTCTCGATCGCGCATCGGTACATGCCGCCGCTCGTCGAACTGGGGCGGTGCTCGATGGAGGTCGCCCGGCAGCTGGCCGACGCGCTGGCGGAGCGCTCCCGGGGCGAGCGGGCCTGAGGGACCGCGGCCCCCCCCGCCCCCGCCCCATAGGTGAGAATGGGCGCCATGAGTCTGTTCCGCGACGACGGCATCGTGCTGCGCACCCAGAAGCTGGGTGAGGCGGACCGGATCATCACGCTGCTCACCCGTGGCCACGGGCGGGTGCGGGCCGTGGCGCGTGGGGTGCGGCGGACGAAGTCGAAGTTCGGGGCGCGGCTGGAGCCGTTCTCGCATGTCGATGTGCAGTTCTATGCGCGCGGCAGCGAGCTGGTGGGGCGCGGGCTGCCGCTGTGTACGCAGAGCGAGACGATCGCCGCGTACGGTGGCGGGATCGTCACCGACTACGCCCGCTACACGGCCGGCACCGCGATGCTGGAGACCGCCGAGCGGTTCACCGACCACGAGGGCGAGCCGGCCGTACAGCAGTATCTGCTGCTGGTCGGCGGGCTGCGGACGCTGGCCCGCGGTGAGCACGCACCGCATCTGGTGCTGGACGCCTTCTTGCTGCGCTCGCTCGCGGTGAACGGTTATGCGCCAAGTTTTGAGAGCTGTGCACGGTGCGGGCTGCCCGGTCCCAACCGGTTCTTCTCGGTGGCGGCGGGCGGTGTGATCTGCGGGGACTGCCGGGTGCCGGGGAGCGTCGTACCCTCCTCGGAGGCCATTGGGCTCCTGAGCGCGCTGCTGACGGGCGACTGGGAGACCGCGGACGCCTGCGAGGCGCGCCATGCCCGCGAGGGCAGCGGGCTGGTCACGGCGTATCTGCACTGGCATCTGGAGCGGGGCCTGCGCTCCCTCCGGTACGTAGAGCAGTAGAGCAACAGACACAAGCGATAACGAACCCCTCGAAGCGACACATAGGAGACGTGGGCCGCATGGCACGACGCGGGATTCTGGGCCGTAACCGGCGCGAGTACGAGAGGCCCGAGCCGCACCCCTCCGGTGCCCGGCCGCCGAAGATCCCCGGTGAGCTCGTCCCGAACCATGTGGCCGTCGTCATGGACGGCAACGGCCGGTGGGCCAAGGAGCGCGGGCTGCCGCGCACCGAGGGCCACAAGGTCGGCGAGGGCGTCGTCCTGGACGTCCTCAAGGGCTGCATCGAGATGGGCGTGAAGAACCTTTCGCTGTACGCCTTCTCGACGGAGAACTGGAAGCGGTCGCCCGACGAGGTCAAGTTCCTGATGAACTTCAACCGGGATGTGATCCGGCGGCGCCGGGACGAGATGGACGCGCTGGGTATTCGTATCCGGTGGGTCGGCCGGATGCCGAAGCTGTGGAAGTCCGTGGTGCAGGAGCTCCAGATCGCCCAGGAGCAGACCAAGAACAATGACGCGATGACGCTGTATTTCTGCGTGAATTACGGCGGGCGCGCGGAGATCGCGGATGCGGCGGCGGCGATTGCCGCAGACGTAAAGGCCGGGAAGCTGGACCCGTCGAAGGTCAATGAGAAGACCATCGCGAAGTACATGTACTACCCGGACATGCCGGATGTGGATCTCTTTGTCCGCCCGTCCGGTGAGCAGCGGACCTCGAATTACCTGATCTGGCAGAGCGCCTATGCCGAGATGGTTTTCCAGGACATTCTGTGGCCGGACTTCGACCGGCGGAATCTGTGGGACGCGTGCCTGGAGTACGCGAAGCGGGACCGCAGGTTCGGGGCGGCGCCGGAGCCCGACGGGCGGTAGGCCACCTGAGAACAGCGAGAACGGGCCGCCTCCGTGGTCATCGGAGGCGGCCCGTTCTCGTGTTTGTCAGCGTCCGGAGCGTGTTCAGTGCTCCTTGCCGGAGCGGTCGGCGCAGTCGCCGCACGTCCCGAAGATCTCGATCGTGTGCGCGACGTCCTGGAAGCCGTGCTCGGTGGCGATCTGGTCGGCCCACTTCTCCACCGCGGGGCCCTCGACCTCGACGGCCTTGCCGCAGGCCCGGCACACCAGGTGATGGTGGTGATCGTCGGTGCTGCACCGGCGGTAGACCGCCTCCCCGTCGCTGGTGCGCAGCACATCGACCTCGCCGGCGTCCGCGAGTGACTGCAGCGTCCGGTAGACGGTGGTCAGCCCGACCGAGTCACCCCGGTGCTTGAGCATGTCGTGCAGCTCCTGGGCGCTGCGGAACTCGTCCACCTCGTCGAGTGCGGCCGACACCGCGGTCCGCTGCCGCGTCGACCGGCCGCGTACCGGAGAACCCGCGCTCGTCGCCACCGTTGCCTCCCTAAGGCCTCAGGACTTCCCCCTGCAATGCGTCCCGCCATTGTGCCAGGTGATGACCGGGGTTCCGGTGGGACGCTTACGCGTACCGCTACCTGCCGACACGACGCTACCCACCTAGCCGCTCACGCTGACGTCGTCGGGGGTACGGCTGCCGGGTACCTCCAGGGTGCACCCCTTGGCGGCCTCAGCGGCAGCCCTGGCGCGCTTTTTCGCCAGTGGGGCGGCGAGCGCGGTGAAGATCACGAACAGTCCGATGGCGAACAGCACGATCGTCGCACCGGACGGCACGTCCACGTAGTACGAGGTGGTGGTGCCCGTAAGGGTGACGGCGACACCGATTGCGACGGCCACCGCGAAGGTGACCGCGAAGCTGCGGCTGATCTGCTGGGCGGCCGCGACCGGGATCACCATCAGGGCGCTGACCAGCAGCAGACCGACGACGCGCATGGCGACGGTGACGGTGACCGCGGCGGTGACGGCGACCAGCAGGTTCAGCAGCCGGACCGGCAGGCCCGTCACCCGGGCGAACTCCTCGTCCTGGCAGACCGCGAACAGCTGGCGGCGCAGCCCGACCGTGATCGCCAGCACCAGGCCGGCGAGGACATAGATCGTCGTCATGTCCTGCGGCGAGACGGTGGTGATCGAGCCGAAGAGGTACGTACCGAGGTTGGCGTTGGAGCCGGCGTCGGAGAGGTTCATCAGCATCACACCGCCCGCCATACCGCCGTAGAACAGCATGGCCAGTGCGAGGTCGCCGCGGGTCTTGCCGTACCAGCGGATCAGCTCCATGACGATGGAGCCGACGATGGCGACGGCGGTGGCGACCCAGACGGGGCTCTGGTTGAGCAGGAAGCCGAGGCCGACGCCGGTGAGGGCGACATGGCCGATGCCGTCGCCCATCAGGGCCTGGCGGCGCTGGACCAGGTAGATGCCGATGGCGGGGGCGGTGATACCGACGATCAGGGCGGCGATCAGGGCCCGCTGCATGAAGGCGTAGTTCAGGATTTCCATGAGCTCAGCGGCCCCTAGCTCAGCAGGCCGGTACGGATCGGCTCCGCGGCGGCGTCGGCGTGCGGGTGGACATGGTCGTGGCCGGGCAGCGCATGCTGGCCCACGGCCTCGGGCGGCGGGCCGTCGTGGACGACGCAGCCGTCCCGCAGTACCACCGCGCGGTCGATCAGCGGCTCCAACGGGCCGAGCTCGTGCAGCACGAGCAGGACCGTGGTGCCGCGGCCGACCTGCTCGCGCAGGGCGCTCGCCAGCACCTCCTGGCTGGCCAGGTCGACGCCGGCCATCGGCTCGTCCATGATCAGCAGTTCCGGTTCGCCGGCCAGCGCGCGGGCTATCAGCACGCGCTGGTGCTGTCCTCCCGAGAGCGCGTTGACGGAGTCCTTGGCGCGGTCGGCCATCCCGACCAGCTCCAGCGCACGGTGCACCGCGGCCCGGTCGGCCTTGCGCAGGATGCCCAGCTTCGTACGGGCCAGCCGGCCGGCCGTGACGACCTCGCGGACGGTGGCGGGGACACCGCCGGCCGCGGTGGTGCGCTGCGGCACGTAGCCGATCCGGGCCCAGTCCCTGAACCGGCGGAACGGCGTACCGAAGAGGGACAGCTCGCCGCCGGTGAGCGGGACCTGGCCGATCACGGACCGTACGGCGGTGGACTTGCCGGAGCCGTTGGCGCCGAGCAGCGCGACGACCTCACCGGTGTGGACGGTGAGGTCGACGCCGCGCAGCACGGGGCGGGCACCCAGCGAGGCGGTGGCGCCGCGCAGGTCGATGACCGGCTGGGGGAGCGGCTGGTTCACGGTGACCTCCGTCACATGCCGGGGTGGTTGAGCGGGCCGGCTCACTTGCTGCCGAGAGCCTTCTGCAGCGCGGCGAGGTTGGCGCGCTGGACGCCGAAGTAGTCCTTGCCGCGGGACTTGGCGGTGATGCCCTCAAGCGGGTCGAGGACATCGGTCTTCAGGTGCAGATCGCCGGCCAGGGCCTTGGCGGTGGCCGGGTTGGCGATCGTCTCGAAGAAGATCGTGGAGACGTGGTGCTCGGTGGCGAGGGAGTGCAGGTCCCTGATGCGCTTGGCGCTGGGCTCGGACTCGGGGTCGAGGCCGCTGATGGCCTCCTCGGTGAGGCCGTAGCGCTCGGCGAGGTAGCCGAAGGCCGCGTGGGTGGTGATGAAGGTGTCGGACGCCCGCTTCTTCAGCCCGTCCTGGAACTCCTTGTTCAGCGCCTCCAGCTTCTTCACCAGGGTGTCGGTGTTCTTCTGGAAGTCGGCCTTGTGGTCCGGGTCGGCCTTGGCGAGGGTCTTGTTGACGCCCTTGGCGACCTCGGCGTACTTCACGGGGTCGAGCCAGATGTGCGGGTCCTTGCCGCCCTCGGCCTCGGAGTGCGAGTGGTTGTCGCCGGTGGTGTGGTGGTGACCGTCGACCTCGGTGCCGTGCTCTTCGAGGGAGGTCAGGGCGGCGGCGTCGGCGACGTTCTTGACGCCGGACTGCTTGACCGCGTCGTCCACGGCGGGCTGCAGGCCCTTGAGGTAGACGATCGCGCCGGACTCGCCGAGCCGGCCGGTCTGCTGCGGGGTGAGCTCCAGGTCGTGCGGCTCGACGCCCGGCTTGGTGAGGTCGGAGACCTCGACGTGCTTCCCGCCGATCTGCTGGGCGAGGAATTCCATGGGGTAGAAGGACGCTGTCACCTTCAGCTTGCCGTCCGCGGTGTGCGTGCTGCCCGAGGGGGAGCAGGCGGACAGGGCCAGCAGGCCGAGCACCGAGGCTCCGGCGACGGCCGCGGTGGATATGTGACGGCGTATGTTCATGACACTCATTTTCAACAAAGTTGGAAACGATTGTCAACAAAGCGCGGGGTGGGTGTGAGCGGGACGACAGTCGCCGGAACCGATTTGGTCCGGGGGGCACGGCCGCCGGTACCCTGAACTATTCGCCCAGCCGTCTCCCAACCACCACCCCACATCGAGACGCTAGGGCGCCGCCCATCCATCGTTCGTCGTCGTAATGAAGAGAGCACCGTGGCCGCCGACAAGATCGATACCATCGTCAGCCTGAGCAAGCGCCGTGGCTTCGTTTACCCCTGCAGTGAGATCTACGGCGGCTCGCGGGCTGCCTGGGACTACGGTCCGCTGGGTGTCGAGCTCAAGGAGAACATCAAGCGTCAGTGGTGGCGCGCCATGGTCACCTCCCGCGAAGACGTCGTCGGTCTCGACTCGTCGGTGATCCTGGCCCCCGAGGTCTGGCAGGCGTCCGGCCACGTCGCCACCTTCACCGACCCGCTCACCGAGTGCACCTCCTGCCACAAGCGCTTCCGCGCCGACCACCTGGAGGAGGCATACGAGGCCAAGCACGGCAAGCTCCCTGAGAACGGCCTCGTCGACATCAACTGCCCGCACTGCGGCAACAAGGGCGGCTTCACCGAGCCCAAGCAGTTCTCCGGCCTGCTCTCCACCCACCTCGGCCCGTCCCAGGACACCGCCTCGGTCGCCTACCTGCGCCCCGAGACCGCGCAGGGCATCTTCACCAACTTCGCCCAGGTGCAGCAGACTTCCCGCAAGAAGCCGCCGTTCGGCATCGCGCAGATGGGCAAGTCCTTCCGCAACGAGATCACGCCCGGCAACTTCATCTTCCGGACCCGCGAGTTCGAGCAGATGGAGATGGAGTTCTTCGTCAAGCCGGGCGAGGACGAGCAGTGGCAGGAGTACTGGATGGAGCAGCGGTGGAACTGGTACCGCGACCTCGGCATCCGCGAGGAGAACATCCGCTGGTACGAGCACCCCGCCGAGAAGCTCTCGCACTACTCCAAGCGCACCGCTGACATCGAGTACCGCTTCAACTTCGGCGGCACCGAGTTCTCCGAGCTGGAGGGTGTGGCCAACCGCACCGACTACGACCTCTCGGCGCACTCCAAGGCGTCCGGCCAGGACCTCTCCTACTTCGACCAGGAGGCCGGCGAGCGCTGGACTCCGTACGTCATCGAGCCGGCGGCCGGCGTGAACCGCGCCATGCTCGCCTTCATGCTCGACGCGTACATCGAGGACGAGGCGCCCAACGCCAAGGGCAAGATGGAGAAGCGCACCGTCATGCAGCTCGACCCGCGCCTGGCGCCGGTCAAGGTCGCGGTGCTGCCGCTGTCGCGCAACCCGCAGCTGTCGCCGAAGGCCAAGGGCCTCGCGACCGACCTGCGCAAGAACTGGAACATCGAGTTCGACGACGCGGGCGCGATCGGCCGCCGCTACCGTCGCCAGGACGAGATCGGCACCCCGTTCTGCGTCACGGTGGACTTCGACACCCTCGACGACAACGCGGTGACCGTGCGCGAGCGCGACACCATGAAGCAGGAGCGGGTGTCCCTGGACCAGATCCAGTCCTACCTGGGCGGGCGGCTGCTGGGCTGCTAAGCCTTCGCGGGGCGCCGCCGATGTAGCGCGGGGCGTTGCCCACGTTTGACCTCAAGCGCCGGTCGGGCTCGGTTTTCCGGGTCCGGCCGGCGCTTTTGTGTGCGCCGGAGGTTTCGTCAGCGGCGCTGCTCGGCCGTACGGCGGGTGGCGAGGGCCACGCACAGCGCCGCGAGGGGGAGTTCGGCGCCTACGGCCATGGCTATGGCGGTGGCCAGCTCCGCGCCCGGGGCGGCGGTGGCGAGGTCGATGCAGGCGTCGGCGAGGAGGAGGACGGCCGCGGCGGCCGCGGGGGCGCGATGGCGCGGGTCGGCGCGCAGCAGGCGGGTGCCGGCGGCGAGAAGGGCGGCGGCCTCCAGGGTGTCGAGGGCGACCCAGGCGGCGGCCTCCGCGGGCGGGAGGGTGGCGGCGAGGTAGCCGAGCCAGGGCAGAAGGGCGAGACCGGCGCCGGTCAGGATACGGCCCTGCCAGCGGCGCGCCACGGTGAGCTGCACGGCGCCACGGGCCGCCCGGATGATGGGATAACTGCCGCTGGGGGATGGGGAGTTGTAGGAGATGAGGGCCATGGCAGGGGTCTCTTCCGGTGTCATGAACCCGGCCGTCGGGCTCGTGATCAAGACTCCGGTTTCCGCCGGCCACAGTCAGTAACGCCGCTTTCCGACTTGGGGTGGCACCAGCTACACCCCCGATCCGGGCAGAGGGTTCATGGCTGCCGCCCACCGCGCGCCCCTATCGTTTGATCATGAACATTCCACCCCGGCTGCGGCGCGCTGTTGTACGGCTGCGGCGCGACGTGCTCTTCATCGCCGCGGGGGTGCCGCTGCACCTCGCCCCGCCGTTGCTCTTCTTCTGGGCGCTGACCCAATTGGCCGGACTCCTGGACGGGAGCTCGGACGCCGCCCCGTTCGTCCTGCCCGCGCCGATGACTCTGCTGGTGATCGCGGGATACGGGTTCACCGAGGCGCAGCGGTGGCGGTTCCGGGCGCTGTGCGGGGTGGATCTGCCGCGGCTGCGGTTCGGGCGGACCAAGCGGCAGTTCGGCTACAACTGGCTGGTCGGCCCGCTGCTCGGCGTACTGGAATTCCTGCTGCTCGCGCTGGTGCTGGTGGCGCTGACGGCGGCGCTCGTACTGGTGTGGGTCTGGGCGGCGCCGTGGGAGTGGCGGCTCGCCCACCGTGGATTCACCACCACGGCCTCCTACCTCACCGTGCTGGGGCTGCTGGCGCTCACCGCGGTGCCGACGCTGGCCGCGGGGCTCGTACGGCTGGAGAACCTGGTCGGGCGGGCGGTGCTGGGCGTCAGCCGGTCCGACGAGCTGGCGCAGCGGGTGGAGGATCTCACCGAGAGCCGGGCCGGTGCGGTGGACGCCGCCGACGCGGAACGCCGCCGGATCGAGCGCGATCTGCACGACGGCGCACAGCAGCGGCTGGTGTCGCTGGCCCTGAACCTGGGGCTGGCCAAGGCCACGCTGACGGATCTGCCCCCGGAGGCACAGGAGGTCATCGATGCGGCGCACCGCGAGGCGAAGGATGCGATCGAGGAGCTGAACAACCTTGTGCGCGGGCTGCATCCGGCCGTCCTGGACGAGCTGGGGCTGGATGCGGCGCTCTCGGGTCTCGCGGCCCGCGCACCGCTGCCCGTACGGCTGCGGGTGGATCTGCCGGCGGATCTGCCGCAACGGGCGGCGCCGGCCGTCGAGGCGGTCGCGTACTTCGTGGTCTCCGAGGCGCTGACGAACATCGCCAAGCATGCGCGGGAGGCGACCCGGGCGGATGTGACGGTCACCCGGCTCGGCGGGATACTTCGGGTGGTGATCGCCGACGACGGAGTGGGCGGGGCCGATCCGTCCAAGGGGAGCGGCCTGCGGGGGCTTGCCCAGCGCGTGGGGTCCGTGGACGGAACATTCCGGATGAGCAGCCCCGTGGGGGGCCCGACGATGATGAGCGTGGAGCTGCCGTGCCCGATGTGAGGCGTGCCGTGATCGCCGAGGATTCCGTACTGCTGCGGATCGGGCTGGTCAAGGTGGTGGAGATGGCCGGGTTCGAGGTGGCGGCCGAGGCGGGGGACGCCCAGGAGCTGCTGGCGGCGGTGGAGGAACACCGGCCGGACCTCGCGGTGGTGGATGTCCGGATGCCGCCCGGCTTCACGGACGAGGGGGTGCGGGCCGCACTGTCGATCCGTCAGAAATGGCCCACCACGGCTGTGTTGATGCTTTCCCAGTACGTCGAGGAGCGGTACGCGGCCGATCTGCTCGCGACGAACACCAGCGGGGTGGGCTATCTGCTCAAACAACGGGTCGCGGACGTCGAGGAGTTCATCGAGGCGTTGCGCAGGGTCGCGAACGGCGGCACCGCGCTCGACCCGCAGGTCGTCGCCCAGCTGCTGGTACGGCGGGCGAGCGATCCGCTGGAGCGGCTGACGGCCCGCGAACGGGATGTCCTCGCCCTGATGGCCGAGGGCCGCTCCAACGCGGGCATCGCCGCCCAGCTCGTGGTCAGCGAGAGCGCGGTTGCCAAACACATCAACAACATCCTCGCCAAGCTGGACCTGCCGAAGGCGGACGCCGATCACCGGCGGGTGCTGGCGGTACTGCACTTCCTTGGTGTGGGGGACTGAGGGGCGGGCGACTGGGGAGTTGGCGGCTGAGGGGCGGGCGGCTGAAGGGGCGGGCGGCTGAAGGGGCGGCGGCTTAGCGTTCCCGGGAGGGGTGCGGCTGGGTGCGGCGGGGCCGGACGTATTCGGATATAGCCGAAAAACGTTGCGCGATTCACCCCACTGGAACAGGCTGACCAGCTGTCAGGCACCTGCAACGGTGTGCCCGCGACATTCGACTCGCGGGGTGCCTGAGAAGGGGGAATCCCAGATGTCCGTACTGAAGCGAGCCGGCCTGGTGGCGACGGCCGTCGCGGCGCTTGTCGTCCCGGCGGGTGTGGTGGTCGGGACGGCCGGAACCGCAGCGGCGGCGGCAGGCACCTACGAGGGGTGTCCTTACGGCGCGGTGTGCATCTACCCGCAGAACGCGGGGTGGAACGGCGGCCACCCGTCCCTCGTCTACTACAGCTACGGGGCCCACAACCTCAGCAACCAATTCGGGACGCACCGCATCTTCAACAACCAGTCCGGCGGCGCCACGGTGCGGGTCTGCACGGGGTACAACGGCACCGGATGCGGGGGCACCACGCCGCCCTGGACGTATTACGACAGGGACTTCACGCCGATCAACTCGATCCTCCTGGAGCGGTAGCCGTTCACCGGCCACGGTTCCCCCGGGCCGGGCCTCCACCCGGAGACCCGACCCGGGCAGGGGCATGTGTGCGCAGGGGCGTGCGTGTGCAGGGGTGTGCGTGCGTGGGCAGGGGGTTGCCGCCCTGCGGGGGCCGGTCTCGGTAGGGTCGGGCCCACGTCCCGGATACGGAGGAGCCACGAGGGCACTGCAGACCACCACGCTCCTCCTCGCGACGCTCGGTGCGGGCCTGATGGCCGGCCTGTTCGCCGCCTTCGCCTACGCCGTGATGCCCGGCCTCGGCCGGTCCGGCGACCGCACCTTCGTACAGGCCATGCAGAACATCAACAGGGCCATCATCAACGGCTGGTTCCTGCTCCCCTTTCTTCTGCCGATCCCGCTACTGATCCTCGCCACGGTGCTGGCCTGGAACGGGCCCGGGCGGGTGGCCCTGCCCTGGATCCTCGCCGCGCTGGTGCTGTACATGGCCGGATTCTTCGTCACCAGCGGAGTCAACGTCCCGCTCAACAACGCCCTCGACAAGGCCGAGACGAGCGAGGGGGCCACCGACGGATCGGGCGACGGATCGGGTGACGGATTGGCTGACGGACCGGGCGGCGGACCGGGCGACGGACCGGGTGAAGGATCGGGCGACGGACCGGGTGACGGATTGGCCGGCGGACCGGGTGGGCGCTTGGGTGGCGGAGCGAGTGACGGGCCCGGTGACGGCAGCCGCCGCGACCGGCTCAAGGCGGCCAGGGACAGCTTCGAGCGCCGATGGGTCACCTGGAACATCGTCCGCGCCCTCGCCCACACCGCGGCCTTCGGCCTGCTCGCCTGGGCCCTCTTCCTGCACGGCACGGCGGGCACGGCGTAGGGGGCGGTCGCGTCAGGTGACCCGCCTCAGGCAGGCCGCCCCAGGCCGGTCGCCCCAGGCCGGTCGCCCCAGGCCGGTCGCCTCAGGCCGGTCGCCCCAGGCCGGTCGCCCCAGGCATAGCGAGACCGGGCACGACGCCCCCTGCTCTCAGGGCTACGGCTTCCAGAACTACGGCTTCCAGAACTACTGCCCCCAGGGCTACGGCTCCCAGAACTACAGCTTCCAGAGCCGCGGCAGGCAAGCAACCCTCTAGCTGCGCAGGCCCCGGAGGACCAGGTCCCGGACGGCCTCGAAGTCGGTGGTGATTTCCGGGCGGGACCACTCGGGGGCGTAACACGGGTCGTGGAAACGGCCGGTGGCGTCGAAGACGGCGCGGGCGGTGGTGGCGGGGGAGGGGGTGTGGAAGGCGCCCTGGCTGACGCCGGCCTCGATGATGGTGGTGAGCTGGGCTTCCAGATCGGTGACATGGCGGTCGACCACGCCGCCGCTCTCGCCGATCAAGGTCGTGTAGGTGGCGAACAGTTCGGGGTCGTCGCCGGCCTTGTGCCGCTTCGCCTCGAAGAGAGCGGTCAGCCAGCGGTCCAGCCGCTCCTCGGCCGGCCCCTCCTCCGTGACGATGCTCGACAGCTTCTCGCTCGTACGGTCCAGCCAGCGCTTCGTGACCGCCTCCCGCAGCGCCGCCTTCGTGCGGAAGTGGCGGTAGACGCTGCCATGGCTGACACCCAGGGCGCGCGCCACGTCCACGACCGTGGCCTTGGCCGGGCCGTAGCGGCGCAGCACCTCCTCGGTGGCTTCGAGGATGCGCTCGGGGGTCAACGTCTCGGGGGGCATGGGGCGGGGCCGGCCTTTCGGTGAGAGCGGGCGGGACGGGGGCGGCGGAGAGGTGCGTACGCACCCGGGTCCGCACGCCGGGTCCGTACGCCGGATACCTACGGACGGTACCTGGCGGTGTCCCTCGCGTGCCCCGGCGGTCAGTGCTCGCTGTCCAGGTGGGCCATCTGCTCGGCGGGGTAGCGGTCGCCGGCGGCGGCGCCGGCCGGGACGGCGCGCTCGATCGCGGCCAGGTCGTCACCGTCCAGCGTGAAGTCCAGGGCGCCGAGCGCCTCGGCCAGACGGTCGCGGCGGCGGGCGCCGACCAGCGGGACGATGTCCTCGCCACGGGAGAGCACCCAGGCGATGGCGGTCTGCGCGACCGAGACGCCCTTCTGCTCGGCGATCTTGCGCAGCGCATCCACCAGATCGAGGTTGCGGTCGAGGTTCTCGCCCTGGAAGCGCGGGCTCCTGCCACGGAAGTCGTTGGCGGCGAGCTTGCGGTCACGGCTGAAGTGACCGCTGATCAGGCCGCGGGACAGGACGCCGTACGCGGTGATGCCTATGCCCAGCTCGCGGGCGGTGGGCAGGATCGCGTCCTCGATGCCGCGGGAGATGAGGGAGTACTCGATCTGGAGGTCGGAGATCGGGGCGACGGCGGCGGCCCGGCGGAGGGTCTCGGCGCCCACCTCGGAGAGGCCGATGTGCCGGACGTGTCCGGCCTCGACCAGCTCGGCGATGGCGCCGATGGTCTCCTCGATCGGGACGCCGGGGTCGACGCGGGCGATCCGGTAGATGTCGATGTGGTCGGTGCCCAGGCGCTGGAGGGAGTACGCGGCGAAGTTCTTCACCGCGTTCGGCCGGCCGTCATAGCCGGTGAAGCCGCCTTCGACCGTGCGCAGGGCGCCGAACTTGACGCTGGTCAGCGCCTTCTCGCGGGCCGCGGCGGGGGCGGTGCGCAGCGCCTCGTTGATCAGCAGTTCGTTGTGGCCCATGCCGTAGAAGTCGCCGGTGTCGAGCAGGGTGATGCCCGCTTCGAGGGCGGCATGGATGGTCGCGATGGATTCGGCTCGGTCGCTGTCGCCGTAGAGGGCGGACATTCCCATGCAGCCGAGGCCGAGGGCGGAGGTCTGCGGGCCGGTGGTGCCCAGGGTGCGGGTCTGCACGACGTGCTCCAAAAGTGAGAGGGGATGCGGGAGGGGGGACCCTGCCGTGCATTCACTATGACATGACGGCTGACAGATTTCAATATCTGTCAGCCGTCATGTGTGAGTCGGAGTCCACCGCGGATCCGGAAACCGGCACCCAGCCCGTCTTCTCGCAGGTCAGCGCAGTGTTCGTGGCAGGCGCAGGGCGAGCGTCGTCGTGCCCACGACGATCGCCAGCTGTGACAGCAGCGCGGTGAGCAGCGCATCGCGGACGCCGACGGCCGGCAGCAGCGCGAGGAAGAGCGTGCCGAGGGTGGCCACGCCCAGGGCGAGACCGGACTGCTGGGTGGTGACCATGACGCCGCCGCCCACGCCCGCCTGCGCCACCGGCAGTTCGCTCAGCACGATGCGCATCAGGACCGGCAGCACCATGCCCTGCCCGAGCCCGAGCACCGCCATGCTCGGCGCGAGGCCGGCCACCGAGATGCCGGGCCAGCCCGCGTACACGGTCAGCGCCAGCGCGATCAGCCCGGTGCCCTGGATCAGCGAGCCGGCGATCACCACCCGCCGCCCGAAGCGCAGCACCAGCCGCGGGCCGGCGAGCGAGGCGAGGAAGAACGTGACGCAGAGCGGCGCCAGCGACAGACCGGCCGCGAACGGGCCGTAGTGCAGACCGTTCTGGAGCGCGACGGCCACCACGAACATGAAGCCGCCGAAGCCCAGCGAGAACGGGACGATCATGGTCAGTCCGCTGTTCACGGAGGGGATGCGCAGCAGCGAGGGCGGGACCAGCGGCGTACGGCCGGCGCGTTCGGCCCGGCGCTCGACGAGGATGAACGCGGTGCCGGCGAAGGGGAAGACGGCCAGCAGGATCCAGGACCACACGGGCCAGCCGGCCGCCCGGCCCTCGGTCAGCGGCAGCAGCAGGGTGATCAGCGTGGTGGCGAGCAGTGCGGTGCCGAGGCCGTCGACCCGGCTCGGGTGCGGGGAGCGGGTCTCGGGGACCGTACGGGCGGCCAGCAGCCAGGCCGCGGCGGCGATCGGGACGTTCACCAGGAAGACCGCGCGCCAGCCGGTGCCCGCCAGGTCGACGGAGACCAGCAGACCGCCGAGCACCTGGCCGACGGCGCTGGAGATACCGGCCGTGCCGCCGTAGAGGCTGACCGCCTTGGCGCGCCGCTTGCCGGTGGTGGTGGCCTGGATGGTGGCCAGTACCTGCGGCAGCAGCAGCGCGGCCGCCGCGCCCTGGGCGACCCGGGCGGCCACCAGCGTCCCGGCGTCCGGGGCAAGACCGCAGGCCAGGGAGGTCAGACCGAAGGTGGACAGGCCCCACAGGAACAGCCGGCGGCGGCCGATCATGTCGCCGAGCCGTCCGCCGAGGACCAGCAGCGTGGCGTACGCGACGCCGTAGCCGGCCACCACCATCTCCAGCATCGCGGGGCCCGCGTGCAGATCGTGGTCGATGGTCGGCAGGGCGACATTGACGATGAAGAAGTCGATCAGGGGAAGGGCCGCGCCCAACAGGACGGTCAGCAGGCCGAGCGGGGTCAGCACGGTGGGTGCCGGGTGCTGCTGCGGGGTGGGGCGGGTGGTGGCCGCAGTGGCCGGTGCCTCCGGGGTCGCCGGGGCGGTCCGGGCTGCCGGGGTCCGGGCGCCCGGGACGGTGGCCGGGGCGGCAAGGGCCGTGGCCGGGGCTTCCGGAGTGGTGGTCTGGGCTCGGGTATCGCTCACGGAGTCGACGATCGTCGACCGCCCAGACGGGTACCAGAGTGTCCTTATCCTGGTACCAGTGCTACCTGGCAACCGGCTGGGCACTGCGGCACGCTGGAAGCATGACCGTCGACGTGACCATGCCGCAGGCTGCCACACCCCCTGGCGCCGGCACCGCCCCGCGCCCCGGCACCGCCCCGCGCGACGACACCGCCCGCCGGGCCGAGCTGGCCGCCTTTCTGCGCAGCCGGCGGGAGCGGATCACGCCCGAGCAGGTCGGGCTGCCGCGGGGCGCCCGTCGGCGCACCCCTGGGCTGCGCCGCGAAGAGGTCGCGCATCTGGGCGCCGTCGGGGTCACCTGGTACACCTGGCTCGAACAGGCCCGGGACATCCATGTATCGCCGCAGGTCCTGGACGCGGTGGCCCGTGCGCTACTGCTCGACCGCGCCGAGCGCAGCCATCTGTTCGCGCTGGCCGGGGCGGTCGACCCGCTGCCGGGCACCGAGTGCACGGGCGTACCGCGCGAACTGCGGCAGATCCTCGAACAGCTCGCGCCGTTCCCCGCCGTCGTACAGAACAGCCGGTTCGACATCCTCGCCTACAACAGGACCTACGGGCGGCTGATGTGCGATCTCGACGCGCTGCCCGAGGAGGACCGCAACTGCATGTGGCTGGCGTTCACGAACGCCGAGTGGCGGGCGAGCGTGGTCGATCTGGATGCCACGATGCGGGTGATGGCCGCCAAATTCCGGGCGTCGATGGCCGAGCATGTCGCCGAGCCGCCCTGGAAGGCGCTGGTCGCCCGGCTGACGGAGGCCTCGCCCGAGTTCCGTGAGATCTGGGCACAGCACGAGGTCATCCGCCCGATGAGCTCCGTCAAGCTCTTCCGGCATCCGCGGGTGGGCGTGCTCCAGCTGTCCGCCACGAGCCTGTGGACGGGGCCCAACCCCGGCCCCAAGCTGCTGTCCTACACCCCCGTGGACGAGACGTCCCGTGAGCGGTTGGTGCAGTTGGAGGAGCTGGCGGCGCCGGTCGCGGTGTGACCGTACGGGCCGAGGGGCCCGAGCCGGGCGGCCGGGCCCCGCCTACGACCGCATGTCCGCCGTCCGGTGGTCCCGCGCCTCGTCCTCGAACAGCGCCGCCGTATGGCCGGCCGTCGCCTGCGCCCACCGGCCCGTCGTCAGCGCGCCGAGCAGCAGGATCGCCGCGCCGCAGCCGGCGATGATCCACCAGGCCGGGCGGCCGGCCGCGAGGAATTCGTCCGCGGTGGCGGCGGCATGCGCCCCGCCGGCCAGTACGGCGCCGATCACCGCGACGCCGAGCGACTGCCCGACCTGCCGGCTGGTGGAGGCGACGGCGGCCGCCACCCCGGCCTGGGCGCGCGGCATCCCGGACACCGCCGTGTTGGTGATCGGCGCGTTGACCAGGCCGAATCCGATGCCGAACAGCACATAGCCGGTGAACAGCAGGGCGTTCGTCGACTCCGCGTCGAATGCCGCGAAGAGCAGCCCGCTCGCCCCCATCATGACGCCGGCGAGCAGCAGCGACAGCCGGGGGCCGCGGCTGCCGACCAGCCGCCCCGACAGCGGCGCGAAGATCAGCGTCATACCGGCCATCGGCAGCATGTAGAGCCCGGCGTCCAGGGCGGACAGCCCGCGGATGTTCTGCAGATACAGCGTGTTGACGAAGAAAAAGCCGCTGAGCGCGGCAAAGGCGCAGACCGCCACGACGGTGGCGCCGCTGAACGGTGCGCTGTGGAAGAACCGCAGATCGATGAGGGGTTCGGCCCGGCGGCGTTCGTACGGGATCAGGGCCGCCAGCGAGGCGAGCGCCACCAGCACGAACGCCAGGATCTCCGGGGACGCCCAGCCGGCTTCGGGGGCCTCGATGATCGCGTACGTCAGCGAGCCGAGCAGCGCGATCACCAGCAGCTGGCCGACCGGGTCGACCCGGCGCGGCTTGGGGGCGCGCGACTCGGGGACGTAGTGCAGGGTCAGGAACAGCGCGAGTGCGCCGATCGGGACGTTGATCCAGAAGATTGAACGCCAGCCGACGCTCTGCACCAGCAGCCCGCCGATCACCGGCCCGGCCGCCATGCTGATGCCGACGACCCCGCCCCACACCCCGATGGCGCGGGCCCGCTCCCGGGGCTCGGTGAAGGTGTTGGTGATGATCGACATCGCGACGGGGTTGAGCATCGAGCCGCCGACCGCCTGCACCATACGGAAGACCACCAGCCATTGCAGGTCGGGCGCCAGGCTGCACAGCAGTGAGCCGATCGCGAAGACCACCAGACCGACCACGAAGATCCGGCGCCGGCCGAGCCGGTCCGCGGTGGAGCCGGCC
The DNA here is from genome assembly GCF_003389455.1 of Streptomyces inhibens. GTDB lineage: Bacteria > Actinomycetota > Actinomycetes > Streptomycetales > Streptomycetaceae > Streptomyces > Streptomyces inhibens. Next base: position 82,163 of record NZ_QUAC01000077.1, read on the forward strand.
AGCATCAGCAGCGACGCCAGGACCAGGGTGTAGGCGTCGATCGTCCACTGCAGGCCGGAGACCGAGGCGTGCAGCTCGCGCTGCACGGACGGCAGCGCGACATTGAGAACGGTGTTGTCGAGGCTGACGATCAGCAGGCTCAGACAGCAGATCGCCAGCACTACCCCACGCCGTCGACGACTCAGCTCGGAGCCCGTCGTGGCACCCCGGCCGGGCTCGGGACGCCTGGCACGCACGCTCGCGGCGTTGGCGAACCGCCCGCGTAGCTCCGCTACGAAGGCGCTCCGCCGCCTTGCGATCGCACGCACCAGACGACCCGAGCTGATCCGGCCGGGGTTCCACAACGGGCTCCGAGGCATTCTTGAACGCTACAGCGATCTGGGGCCGCCGGCCTCGGTCCTGGGCCACTTGCGTGGTGCGGGACAATGGGAGATCGCGGCGGCCGGTTCGCCGCTACGGCCGCGGCCAGCACCGCCCCGCCGAAGGAAGCCGAAGAAAGCCGAAGGAATCGCCTCCATGTCTCTGCTGCAGATCGGTCCGCACACGGTGCAGCCACCCGTGGTGCTCGCGCCGATGGCCGGGATCACCAATGCCCCGTTCCGGACGCTGTGCCGGGAGTTCTCCGGGGGCAAGGGCCTCTTCGTCAGCGAGATGATCACGACGCGGGCGCTGGTCGAGCGCAACGAGAAGACCATGCAGCTGATCCACTTCGACGAGACCGAGAAGCCGCGCTCGATCCAGCTCTACGGCGTCGACCCGGACACCGTCGGCAAGGCCGCCCGCATGATCGCGGAGGAGAACCTCGCCGACCACATCGATCTGAACTTCGGCTGCCCGGTCCCCAAGGTGACCCGTAAGGGTGGCGGCTCGGCGCTGCCGTACAAGCGGAATCTGCTGCGCTCCATCCTGCGTGAGGCGGTGGCGAACGCGGGCGCGCTGCCGGTGACCATGAAGATGCGCAAGGGCATCGACGACGACCACATCACCTACCTGGACGCGGGGCGGATCGCGGCCGAGGAGGGCATCACGGCGATCGCGCTGCACGGCCGGACCGCGGCCCAGCACTACGGCGGCACCGCCGACTGGGACGCCATCGCGCGCCTGAAGGAGCATGTCCCGGAGATCCCGGTGCTCGGCAACGGCGACATCTGGTCGGCGGACGACGCCAGGCGGATGATGCGCGAGACCGGCTGCGACGGGGTGGTCGTGGGGCGCGGCTGCCTGGGGCGGCCGTGGCTGTTCGGCGATCTGGTCGCCGCCTTCGAGGGCACGGGCCCCCAGGCCGGAGGCCGTGAGGTCGCTTTCGCCCAGCCCACGCTCAAGGAGGTCGCGGCCGTGATGCTGCGGCACGCCACCCTGCTGGGCGAGTGGATCGGCGACGAGGCGCGCGGCGTGATCGACTTCCGTAAGCATGTCGCCTGGTACACCAAGGGCTTCTCGATCGGCTCCGAGATGCGCCGCAGCCTCGCGGTCACCTCCTCGCTCGACGAGCTGGACGCGCTGCTGTCGGAGCTGGACCTGGACCAGCCGTGGCCGGTGGGCGCGGACGGCCCGCGCGGCCGCACCTCGGGCCGCAACCGGGTCGTCCTGCCGGACGGCTGGCTGGAGGACCCGTACGACTGCGCGGGCGTGGACGCGGACGCGGAGCTGGACACCTCGGGCGGCTGAGCCGCGGCGGCTCTCGTCAGGCCGGCACCACCTCGACCGGCAGCTCCTTGATGCCGTTGACGAAGTTGGAGCGGACCCGGCGGACCGGGCCGGTCAGCCGGATGCCGGCGAGCCGGGGCAGCAGTTCCTCGAACATGATCCGCATCTCCAGGCGGGCCAGCGAGCTGCCCAGGCAGAAGTGCGGGCTGCCCTTCCCGAAGGTGAGATGGTCGTTGTGCCGCCGGGTCACATCGAAGCGGTAGGGGTCCTCGAAGACCGCCTCGTCGCGGTTTCCGGAGGCGAACCACAGCACGACCTTGTCGCCCTCCTTGATCCGTTTGCCGCCGAGTGCGACGTCGCGGGTCGCGGTGCGGCGGAAGTGGTAGACGGGGGAGGCCCAGCGCAGGAACTCCTCGACCGCGTTCGGGATCAGCGACGGGTCGGCCTGGAGCTTGGCCATCTCCTCGGGGTGGTTCATCAGCGCGAGCATGGTGTGCGAGATGGCGTGCCGGGTGGTCTCGTTGCCGGCCACGACCAGCAGCAGGAAGTAGTTGTCGAAGTCCTCCCGGGACAGCGCGATGCCGTCCCGCGGGGTCTGGTTGACCAGCATGCTGACCAGGTCCACGCCGCTGCCGCCGCGCCGTTTGGCGGCCAACTCCCTTCCGTACGCGAAGACTTCGAGGGCGGCCGGGGAGCGGAACGGCAGATTGCGGTACCGCTCGCTCTCCGCGCTCTCCAGGAGGACATCGGCGTAGTCGGGGTCGGTGTTGCCGATGATGCGGTTGCCCCAGTCGATGAGCTGCCGGGTGTCGCCCTCGGGGACGTCCAGCATCCGGGCCAGCACATTGATCGGGAAGTCGGCGGCGACCTCGGCGACGAAGTCGAAGCTGCCCTTGGCCAGCGCCGCGTCCAGGGTGCGGGCGGTCAGTCCGCGCAGAAAGTCCCCGTACGCGGCCACCGCGCGCGGGGTGAACTGCCTCTGCAGCAGCCGGCGCAGTGCCTGGTGGCGCAGGCCGTCGGTCTCCAGGAGGGAGCGGCGGACGGCGATCTGGTCGTCGTCGACCTCTTCGAGGTTGGTGAAGCGGGTGGAGGTGAAGGTCTCCGGGTCGCGGTCGACCCGCACGATGTCGGCATGCCGGGTGACTGCCCAGAAGCCGTGGTGGGGGGCCGGTTCGGGCTGCCAGTGGACGGGGTCCTCGCGGCGCAGGGTGTCGAACATCCGCCAGGGGAGCTGACCATCGGTGAAGCGGTCGTTGTCGGCGAGATCGACATCGGCGAGCGGCAGCGGGGCGGGCGCGGCGGCGAGGTCGCGCGGCATACGGGGCTCCTAGGGGCGGCAGGGGAAGCGAGGGGGGAGCGAGGCGCGCGGGTCACAGCAGACGGGCGTACTCGCGGAACTCCCAGTCGGTGACGTACTGCTGGAAGCGCGCGATCTCATTGCGCTTGTACGCGAGGAACGGCTCGGTGAAGCCGGCGCCGAGCAGGCCGGTCAGCTCGGTGTCCGCGGTGAGCGCGTCCAGGGCGGCGTCGAGGGTGCCGGGCAGCTTCGGGGCGAGGTCGGTGCGGTAGCCGTAGCCGTCCAGCGGGGCGGGCGGGTCGAGCTTGCCGCGGATGCCGAGCGCCAGGGCCGCGACGGCGGAGGCGATGGCGAGGTACGGGTTGGCGCCGGCGTCGCCCAGGCGCAGCTCCAGCCGGGTGCCGTCGCCGCGCTCCGGGGGGATGCGGAGCATGGCGCTGCGGTTGTCCGGGCCCCAGTCGATCAGCCAGGGCGCGAGGGAGTCCGGGCCGAAGCGCTTGTAGGAGTTGACGGTGGGGTTGTGCAGTGCGGCGAGCGCCGGGGCGTGCGCGAGGATCCCGGCGATGGCGTGCCGGGCGGTCCCGGAGAGCCCGTCGGGGGCGCTGTCGTCCGCGAAGACATTGTGTCCCGCGCCGTCCACGAGGGAGAGGTGCAGATGGAAGCCCGAACCGCCCTCCGCGTTGAAGGGCTTGGCCATGAAGGTGGCCAACCGGCCTTCCGTACGGGCGATTTCCTTGACCGCGGCCTTGAAGAGGAAGGCCCGGTCGGCGGCGTCCAGGGCGGCGGAGTGGGTCAGATTGATCTCGAACTGGCCGGCGCTGAATTCGTGGTTGCCGGCCGTGGCGCCGATGCCCAGCGTGCGTAGTTGGCGCAGCGCGGAGACGAGATGGCCGTCGGGGTCGCCGCGCCGGCCCGCGCTGTAGACGTTGCCGGGCTCCGGTGCGTACGGGGACCAGCCGCCCGGCGTGGACGGATCCGGCCGGCACAGGTAGTACTCCAACTCCGGTCCGACCACCGGGTGCAGGCCCAGGTCGGCGGTGTGGGCCAGGACGCGGCGCAGCAGGTCGCGGGGCGATTCGGGGGCCGGTCCGCCGGTCGTGGGGTCGTGGGCGTCACCCAGACACCAGGCGACGCCGGGCTCCCAGGGGAGCGGGGCGAGGGTGGCGAGATCCGGTCGTACGGTGATGTCCGGCAGCCCCGCCTCCAGGCCGCCGGCGATCGGGACCACATCGCCCTGCGGGCTGGTGTGGTAGACGGCGCGGCAGAAGGCGAGGCCGTGGCCGCAGGCGGCCGGCAGCTGATCGACGAGGAGGTCGCGGGCCCGGTCGGCTCCGATGAGATCGGGATAGACGACGCGCACGATGTCGATGCCCTGGGCGGACAGCGCCTCGGCGGTAGCTGCGGGGGACTGCTCGGTCTGTGGTTCGCGCACCGGACCCCAGCCTTTCTGGACGGATCGGGAGGGCGGTCGATGTCGGCGGGAGGGAGCGGGGAGGGGGAGTGGGGAGGGGAGCAGGGAGGGGTGTTATTTGGGATCAAACGGTATGGAGGTGCGGGAGGCCGCACAAGGGGGCGTGCTGAATGTGCTCGCCCGTCGGGGCTGGTGACAAGTAGGCCTCGGCGGCATAACGTACGGCCCCAAATGACTCCCTGCTCCCAGGAGGCACCGTGCCCGCCGTCCGCGGATTCTTCCCGCCCAGGACCGCCACCGGACGCTCGTCCCCGGTCCCCGCCCCGCCCTGGTACTACTCCGGCGATCTGCTCACCGTCGAGTACCGCACCGGTCCGGCCCGGGTCGCCGAACTGCTGCCCGCGCCCCTGGAGTTGGCTGCCGAGGACCCCGGCGCGGTCGCGCTGATCTGGGCCGACTGGCAGTCCTGCGGGGCGTCGAAGGAGGAGCTGCTCGACCCCGTCCGCAGTCAGTACAAGGAGTGCTTCGCCGTCGTGCGGTGCTCCTACCGCGGAAACACCTACTCGCGCTGTGTCTATATCTGGGTCGACAAGGACTTCGCCCTCGCCCGCGGCAACCACCAGGGCTACCCGAAGAAACTCGGCTCGATCCAGCTGACCCGCCCGCACCCGTACGGCCCGGCGCCGCGTATCGAGGCCGGTGCGGTCTTCGGCGCCACGCTGGCGGCAGCCGACCGGCGGCTGGCCCAGGCCGTGGTCACACTGCGCGAGCCGTCCGACTCCAACGGCTTCGTCAACGGGCACCCGATGGCCCACCACCGCTCGCTGCCCTCGATCGAGCCGGGCAAGGGACTCGCCCTGGACGAGCTGATCGCCTCCGGGGCGGAGTCCTTCGAGGGCGGTCAACCCTGGTCGGCGGACGCCGAGTTGGAGCTGTTCGAGGCGCCTACGGAGGAGCTGGCCGCGCTGCGCGTCGAGGAGCCGATCGGCGCGTACTACCGGCAGGTGGGCGTGTGCTGGAACGGCGGGACGCTGCTGGAGAGCGGGACGTCGGGCGCCGGATGCTGAGGCCCGCTCCCGCAAATGGGGGAGCGGGCCGCCGAAGCGCCGACCAGCGGGGCGGAGGCGGCGCGCGGCGTGTCGGCGTACGGGCAAGGGGCGGGCAGGCCTGGACCGCGATATCGTTTGAGTCCGTACGGGATGCGGGTGCGGCAGATCCTACGGCCGTAAACGAAGCCCGGCGAGGGATCCGGCCGGGGAGCGGCCGGCATCGGGAAAGACGCTAGGGAGATGCTGTGGTGAGCGGGCACCGTTCCATCGGGGACACGGAGAAGGCGGTACAGGCCAAGCTCGGTGACACCCCCATCCGCCACGAGCAGATGGCCGCCGTGGCGAACATCTACCGCGCCGCGGCCGCCGTACGGCAGCACTTCGAGAACTCCGTGCTGCGCAGCGCCGAGCTGACCTGGACCTCCTTCGTGGTGCTGTGGGTGGTGTGGATCTGGGGCGAGATGGAGACCCGCCGGGTCGCCGAGGAGGCCGGTATCTCCAAAGGCACGCTCACCGGCGTCGCCCGCACCCTCCAGGCCCGCGGCCTGATGGAGCGCACCGGGCACCCGGCCGACGGGCGGCTCGCCCTGCTCTCCCTCACGCCCGAAGGTGAGCGGCTGATGGCCCGGGTGTTCCCGGAGTTCAACGCCGAAGAAGCCTTTGTCACCGAGGGGTTGAGCAACGACGAGTCGCTGGACCTGGCGGATCTGCTGCGCCGGATCGTGGTGCAGGTCGAGACCCGCGGCGAGGAACGGCGGCTGGAACTGCTGGACGGCGAGGACCCGCGACCGCGGCGGAGCGGCCGACGGGCAAAGGAGCCGAGGGGTTGACCCTGCCTCGCCGCCTCCTACGTTGTTTGAGGTCAAATAAAATGGAGGTCGTGAGTGACGGCTCGCCCCGCACCCCCGCACACCGCCATGGTGGCCGGCGTCCCCGTCGACACCCGCCACTGGATCGGCGGCCGGCGCATCGCCTCCGCCGCGACCTACCCCGACCACTCGCCCATCGACGGCGCCCCGCTCGCCGAGATCGCCCGCGGCGGCCCGGCCGAGGCCAAGGCCGCGGTGGCCGCCGCCGGCGAGGCGTTCCCCGGCTGGGCCGCGACCCCGCGCACCGAACGCGCCCGGCTGCTGCACGCCGTCGCCGACGGCGTCGAGGCCCGCCTGGAGGACCTCGCAGCCGTGGAGACCGCCGACAACGGCGCGCTGCTGCGCTCCCACCGCCGCGGTGTGATGCCCCGCGTCGCCCACAACCTGCGCTTCTTCGCCGACCGGCTGCTGGCCCTGGGCCACGACGACTTCACGACTCCTGCCCCTGCCTCCGGCACCGGGCGCGGACACACCAACCACATCGACTGGGACCCGGCCGGCCCCTGCGTCCTGATCACCCCGTGGAACGCCCCGCTGATGCTGGCCAGTTGGAAGATCGCCCCGGCGCTCGCGGCCGGCAACACCGTCGTCCTCAAACCCGCCGAATGGACCCCGCTGACCGCCTCGCTGTTCGCGGACATCGCCGCCGAGGCCGGACTGCCGGCCGGCGTCCTCAACGTCGTCCAGGGCTACGGTGCCGAGGCCGGCGCGCCGCTCACCGCCGACCCGGACGTCCGCCGGATCAGCTTCACCGGCTCGGTGCCCACCGCCCGCAAGATCGCCGCGGCCGCCGCCGCGAACCTCGTCCCCACCAGTTTCGAACTCGGCGGCAAATCACCGCTGCTGGTCTTCGCCGACGCGGATTTGGAGCCGGCCGCCGACCTCGCCGTCGAGCAATACGACAACGCCGGCCAGGTCTGCCTCGCCGGCACCCGGCTGCTCGTCGAGGAGCCGGTCCGCGACGCCTTCCTGGAGCGCTTCCTCGCCAAGGCGCGCGCCCTCACCCAGGGCGATCCGCGCGACGAGGCCACCGACATCGGCCCCACCATCCACCCCGACCACCTCGCCCGGATCGACGGCTTCGTCCGCCGCGCCCTGGACGACGGCGCCCGCGCCCTGCTCGGCGGCGGCCCCCACGACGGCCTCGGCGGGAACTACTACCGCCCCACCCTCCTCACCGATGTCGCCCAGTGCTCCGAGATCGTCCAGGAAGAGGTTTTCGGGCCCGTCCTCACCCTGCAGACCTTCACCACCGAGGACGAGGCCGTGGCGCTCGCCAACGACACCCGCTTCGGGCTCGCCGCCACCCTCGCCACCGGCGACCGCGCCCGCGCCGACCGGGTCGCCGCCCGGCTCGTCGCCGGCACCGTCTGGGTCAACTGCTTCTTCGTACGCGACCTTGCCGCACCCTTCGGCGGCTCCCGCGCATCCGGCATCGGCCGCGAGGGCGGCGACTGGAGCTTCGACTTCTACTGCGACCTCAAGAACACCGTCACCGCAAAGCACACCGTCACCGCACCGATCGGCGGGCCCCGGCATGGGTGAGATCATCGGCGCCGGACTGCTCGCCCACGTCCCCACCATCGTGCTGCCCGAGGCCACCCGCAGAGAGCTCAACAACGGCGACGAGATCAGCCTCGTCCCCGGCCTGCGCCGGCTGCGCACCGAGGTCTTCGAGACCGCCGACTACGACACCGTCGTCGTCCTCGACTCCCACTGGGCCACCACCGTCGAATTCGTCGTCGCCGCCCAGCGGCGCCGGGCCGGCCTCTTCACCTCCGAAGAGCTGCCGCGCGGTATGTGCCGGATGCCGTACGACTATCCCGGCGACCCCGAACTCGCCCACTCCGTCGCCCGGTTCGCCGCTGGACACGGCACCTGGATCACCCCCGTCGACGATCCCCACCTGCCCGTCCACTACGCGACCATCAACCTCTGGGACCACCTCGGCAAGGGCCTGCCCGACAAACGCTGGCTCTCCATCGGCGTCTGCCAGACCGGCGACACCGAGGACCATCTACGGCTCGGCCGGGCGCTCGCCGACGGTATCGCCGCGCTCCCCGGCCGCAGGGTGCTGCTGATCGCCTCCGGCGCTCTCTCGCACACCTTCTGGCCGCTGCGCGAACTGCGCGACCACGAGGCGAGCGACCCCGTACACATCCGTACGCCCGAGGCGCGCGCAGCCGACGAACGGCGCATCGCATGGTTCGCACGCGGCGACCACGCCCAGGTCCTCCGCACCATGCCGGAGTTCCTCACACACCGGCCGGAGGCCCGCTTCGGCCACTACCTGATGATGATCGGCGCGCTCGGCGAGGAACGCTGCACCGCACCCGCGCGGGCCTACAGCGCGTACGAGAACTCCGTCGGGACCGGCCAGATCCACCTCTGGTTCGACCGCCCGGCCCAGGGCTGGACCACCGACAGGAGCGAGGCAGCCCAGTGACCACCACCGAATACCGCCGCATCCTCCTCGACGGTGCCGCCGTCCAGGTCGTCCGCGAGGGCGACGAGCTGCTCGCCGCCGACGGCCGCCGGGTGAGGACCGACCGGGCCCACCACCTCCCCCCGGTCGTCCCGTCCAAGGTCATCGCCGTCCACCTCAACCACCGCAGCCGGGTGGCCGAGTTCGGTACGACGCTCCCGCCCGCCCCCACCTACTTCCACAAGCCGGTCTCCGCCCTCAACTCCCACCACGGCGCCGTCGTCCGTCCCGAGGGCTGCCACTACCTCAACTACGAGGGCGAGATCGCCGTCGTCATCGGCCGCACCTGCCGCAATGTCTCCCCGGCCGACGCGGGCGACCACATCGCCGGCTACACCCTCGCCAACGACTTCGGCCTGCACGACTTCCGCGACACCGACGCCGGCTCCATGCTCCGCGTCAAGGGCTCCGACACCCTCTGCCCGCTCGGCCCGGGCCTGGTCACCGGCTGGGACTTCCACGGCAAATATCTGCGTACCTATGTCAACGGCGCGCTCGTCCAGGACGGTTCGACCGACGAGATGACCTGGGACATGCACTACCTCGTCGCCGACATCGCCCGCACCATCACCCTCCACCCGGGCGATGTGCTGCTCTCCGGTACGCCCGCCAACTCCCGCCCCGTACAGCCCGGCGACCTCGTCGAGGTCGAGGCCGAGGGCCTGGGCCGGCTGTCCAACCGCATCGTCAGCGGGCCGACCGCCCTCCGCACCGACGTCGGCGCCCAGCCCACCGCCTCCGAGGAAGTCCTCTCCACCGCTTTGGGCGGCGACTGGGAATTCCGCGGCATCCGCCCGCCCCGCCGCTGAGCCCTTCGCCGCACCGAGCTGCTCGCCGCTCCGGTCCCCCGTCAGCTCCCCGGCCCCTCCGCTCCCTCCGCTCCCTCGGCGACCAGCCCGGCGGCGCCGATCTCCCGGTAGCGGACGAGGAGTTCATCGATCACCCGGACCGCTTCCGGGCCGGCCGGCGTATAGATCCACATCTTGGCGTCCGGGACCGCGGCAGTGGTGAAACCGGTCGCGGTAATGGTGACCTCGCGGCCGTCGACCGTCCGGAATCCCTTGCGATGGGTGACCGGCGCGGAGACTTCGTGCCGGGCCCACATTTCCACGAAGAGCGGGCTGGCCTCGGAGAGTTTCCGGATGTACGCGCGCCAGCCCGGGTCATGGAGCCGCCGGCCGAATTCGGCCCGCAACTGGCCGACCATGAAAGAGACCTCGCGCTCCCAGTCGACCAGCGGCTGGGTGTTCTCGTCCGCCGTGAAAAGGCGCCACAACACATTACGGTCCGACGGCGGCAGCAGCACCATCCGCGGATCGAGCGCCGCATAGGCCTCGTTGAAAGCCAGTACGTCATAGCCGGCGGACACCATGCTCGCCGGCAACGGGCTCAGGGAATCCAGAATGGTCTGCGCCTCGGGCGGCAGCGGCTGCCGCGCCGGGGTGCACTTCGCGGCGCCGGGGACGCCGGCGAGCCGGTGCAGATGGTCGCGCTCGGTCGGGTCGAGCAGCAGCGCGCGGGCGATGGCATCGAGCACCTGCACGCTCGGGTTGATGGCCCGCCCCTGTTCGAGCCAGGTGTACCAGGCCACTCCCACACCGGCGCGCTGGGCGACCTCCTCACGCCGCAGCCCCGGGGTACGGCGCCGCGGGCCGCCGGGCAGGCCCACGTCCTTCGGCGCGATGCGCTCCCGGCGGAGCCGCAGAAACGCCGCGAGTTCACCGCGCCGGGAGGCGGCGGCCGCGGAACGGGTCGTGATGGTGGACACCGCACCATCTTGCGGGACGCCGTCATGCTGTGCCAGATACCGCCGGTACCAGGATCACCGGATATCTGGTACCCGAATGGACCGGCGCTGATCATCGCTGCCATGAGTGAGACCACACAGGAACGCGCATACGGCGACACCCGGGAAATGCACGGCGGGAAACAACAATCCCCCGCCACCCGGAAAGGAAAGCGCTCGCAGCACACCGGAATTCTCGTCGTCATCCTCGGCGCGGTATTCATGGCGCTGCTGGATGCGACCGTGGTCAATGTCGCCACCCCGACCATGCGGACCGGCCTCCATACCACCGGCTCCGCACTCCAGTTGATCGTCTCCGGCTATACGATTTCCTATGCGGCGCTTTTGATCACCGGGGCCCGGCTCGGCGCCCGGCACGGATTCCGGACCGTCTTCCTGATCGGGCTCGCGACCTTCACCCTGGCCTCGTTCGGGTGTGGGCTGGCACCGGGGGCGGGTGTGCTGATCGCCGCGCGTGTGGTGCAGGGCATCGGCGCGGGGTTGATGGTCCCGCAGATCTACAGCCTGATTCAGCTGACCTTCGAAGGGCCCGCCAGGGCGCGGGCGTTGAGCCTGTACGCGACGGTGATCGCCGTCGCCGTGGTCGTCGGCCAGGTCGCCGGCGGGCTGCTGGTCAGCGCGGATCTGTTCGGCACCGGCTGGCGGCCGGTCTTCCTGATCAATGTGCCCGTCGGGCTCGCGCTGCTGCTCGCGGCGGTACGGCTGCTGCCCCGCGGGCTGCCCCGGTCGGACAAGGGCCTGGACCTGCCCGGCCTGGTCACGCTGACGGCCGCGCTGCTGCTGCTGGTCGTACCGCTGGTCCTGGGGCATGAGCAGCGCTGGCCGCTGTGGACGACGGTCTGTCTGGCCGCCGCGGCCCCGATGTTCGCGCTGTTCGTCGTCGTCGAGCGGGCGGTCGCGCGCCGGGGCGGTGCGCCGCTGGTGCCCGGCCGGGTGCTGCGGTCACGCCATCTGGTGTGCGGCGCGACCTCGCTGTTCTTCGGTATGGCCGGGTATGCGGGCTTTCTCTTCTCTTTCTCCCAGCATCTGCAGTCGGGGCTCGGCGAGTCCGCCACCCGCGCCGGCCTGACCTTCGCACCGCTGGCCCTCGGCGTCGCCACCGGCAGCCTCACCTGGCAGAAGCTGCCCACCCGTTGGCATCTGCCGATGATCGCGGTGGCCTGCACCCTCGCGGCGGCCGGCTACCTCGGCATCGGACTGGCCATGCGCCAGGGCGGCCAGGGCGGTCTCGTACTGCCGGTGCTGCAACTCGTATGGGGGCTCGGCCTCGGGTACACCACCAGCCCGCTGCTGACCCTGGCCCTGTCCAAGATCGCCCCGGCCGATGCCTCGGATGCCAGCGGGGTGCTCACCACCGTCCCGCAGCTCGCGCAGGTGGTCGGCGTCGCGGCGTACGGGAGCATCTTCCTGGCCCTCGCCGACCGGCACGGGGCCGGCGGAGCCACCGCGGTGCGGACGGCGGCCGCATCGGCGGACGCCCTGCACACAACCGCACTGCCGGTCACGGCCGGCGCGTTGCTCGCGGCGCTGGCGGTACTCCCGCTACTCCTGGGCAAGCGGCACCGAGAACGGCGATAATGAAGTTTGAGTCCAAACGGCTAACCGTACGGCTCATCGAAACGGGAGGGGAGTGCCGACCATGCGTGCCTTGGTCATCGTTCACGACCATCTGTCCACCGCCGGCCACGTGGGCGAGCGGCTGGCCGAACGGGGCTATGAGCTCGACGAACTGCTCGTCGTGCCGGCCGAGCGGTATACGAATCCGGACGTCGGCGTGGCGTTCCCACCGGCCGAGAACTATGGCCTGATCCTGACGCTCGGCGCCCCGTGGTCGGTGGCACGAAGGAACGCCTGGATCGAGGCCGAACTGGCCCTGCTGCGCTCGGCGCACGAGGCCGGCATACCCGTGCTCGGCATCTGCTTCGGCAGTCAGGCGCTGGCCGCGGCGCTGGGCGGGGACATCGAGGCCGCGCCCCGCTTCGAGCTGGGCTGGAGCCGGATAGCGACCGACGAACCGGAACTGGTGGGGCCCGGCCCCTGGTTCCAGTTCCACGGCGAGCGCTGGCTGCTGCCGCCCGGCGCCCGGGAGGTGGCGCGCAATGACGTCGGCCCGCAGGCCTTCGTCTGCGGCCGCTCCTGGGGGGTGCAGTTCCATCCGGAGCTGACGCCGGAGGTGCTACAGGCCTGGTTCGACCAGGACGGGACGCAGATCGCGGCCGAGTTGGGGGTCGACCCGGAGCAACTGGTGGCCGAATTGCGCGCAGATCTGCCGGCCGTACGGGAGCGGGCGCGCGCCCTGGTGGACGCATTCCTTGATCAGGTAGCCCAGGGGGGTCCAAATGATGGGACCGAGTCACACATGAGCGCGTGATTCTCGCCACGCCTGATAGGGGGTGGGCTCAGATGAGCGTTAATGACAGGGCTCCACCTCTCCAATGGTGGCACCGGGTGCCACGGCTCATGCGTTCGATTGATTAACCCATCCGTCGCAGTGAGTAGCACACTTTGCCCAATCCGAACGCGTAGCGGAGTGATGCATTCAGGTAATGAACTGTCTGCCGGATGCGTGATCACTTTCGATCTGCTGGCGGACGACTGGTTACACACGTATGTCGACCAAGTGGACGTACCCATACGCCTTCGATCTGGGTATGTTCCTCGCCGTCAGGGCAGCCCGTCGGCGAGGAGTCAGTGCCGTGCCGGAAACACAAGATCCCCACGTAACCCAGCCTTCGTCCGCGAAGTTCGTCTACGACTTCACCGAGGGCAACAAAGACCTCAAGGACCTTCTCGGTGGCAAGGGTGCGAACCTCGCCGAGATGACCAACCTGGGACTTCCCGTCCCTCCGGGCTTCACGATCACCACTGAAGCCTGCAAGGTCTACCTCGACAGCGGCACCGAGCCCGCGGCACTGCGTGCCGAGGTCTCCGAGCACCTCGACGCCCTTGAGCAGAAGATGGGCAAGAAGCTCGGCCAGGCCGACGACCCGCTGCTCGTATCGGTGCGTTCCGGTGCGAAGTTCTCCATGCCCGGCATGATGGACACCGTCCTCAACATCGGCCTCTCCGATGCATCGGTTTCCGGCCTCGCCGCGCAGGCCGGCGACGAGCGGTTCGCGTGGGACTCCTACCGCCGCCTGATCCAGATGTTCGGCAAGACCGTGCTGGGCGTCGACGGCGAACGCTTCGAGGACGCGCTGGAGGAGGCCAAGCAGGCCAAGGGCGTCCGCGTCGACGTCGACCTCGACGCCGCCGACCTCAAGAACCTGGTCGCGCACTTCAAGGACATCGTCGCCAAGGAGACCGGCCGGGACTTCCCGCAGGATCCGCGCGAGCAGATGGACCTCGCCGTGCGCGCGGTCTTCGACTCCTGGAACACCGACCGCGCCAAGCTCTACCGCCGCCAGGAGCGCATCCCCGGCGACCTCGGCACCGCGGTCAACGTCTGCTCGATGGTCTTCGGCAACCTCGGCCCCGACTCCGGCACCGGCGTTGCCTTCACCCGCGACCCCGCCAGCGGCCACCAGGGCGTCTACGGCGACTACCTCCAGAACGCGCAGGGCGAGGACGTCGTCGCCGGTATCCGCAACACGGTCCCGCTCGCGGACCTGGAGCAGATCGACAAGGCGTCGTACGACCAGCTGATGCAGATCATGGAGACGCTCGAAACGCACTACAAGGACCTGTGCGACATCGAGTTCACCATCGAGCGCGGCAAGCTGTGGATGCTGCAGACCCGGGTCGGCAAGCGCACCGCCGGTGCCGCCTTCCGGATCGCCACCCAGCTCGTCGACCAGGGCCTGATCGACGAGGCCGAGGCCCTCCAGCGGGTCAACGGCGCGCAGCTGGCGCAGCTGATGTTCCCCCGCTTCGACCTGGGCGCCAAGTCCGAGATGATCGGCCGCGGTATCGCCGCCTCCCCGGGCGCGGCGGTCGGCAAGGCCGTCTTCGACTCGTACACCGCCGTCAAGTGGTCGCGCTCCGGCGAGAAGGTCATCCTGATCCGCCGGGAGACCAACCCCGACGACCTCAACGGCATGATCGCCGCCGAGGGCATCCTCACCTCCCGCGGCGGCAAGACCTCGCACGCCGCCGTCGTCGCCCGCGGCATGGGCAAGACCTGTGTCTGCGGCGCCGAGGAGCTGGAGGTCGACACCAAGTCCCGCAAGATGACGACCAGCGACGGCACCGTCATCGAGGAGGGCGACGTCGTCTCCATCGACGGCTCCACCGGCAAGGTCTACGCCGGCGAGGTGCCGGTCGTGCCGTCCCCGGTCGTGGAGTACTTCGAGGGCCGGATGCACGCCGGCGCCGACGACGCGGACGAGCTGGTCAAGGCCGTCCACCGGATCATGGCGTACGCGGACCGGGTGCGCCGGCTGCGCGTACGGGCCAACGCCGACAACGCCGAGGACGCCGCCCGCGCCCGCCGGTTCGGCGCCCAGGGCATCGGCCTGTGCCGCACCGAGCACATGTTCCTCGGTGAGCGCCGCGAGATGGTCGAGCGCCTCATCCTGGCCGACACCGAGACCGACCGGGAGGCTGCGCTCAGCCAGCTGCTGCCGCTCCAGAAGGCCGACTTCATCGAGCTGTTCGAGTCGATGGACGGGCTGCCGGTGACGGTCCGGCTGCTGGACCCGCCGCTGCACGAGTTCCTGCCCGACATCACCGAGCTGTCGGTACGCGTCGCCCTCGCCGAGGCCCGTAAGGACGCCAACGAGAACGACCTGCGGCTCCTCCAGGCCGTGCACAAGCTGCACGAGCAGAACCCGATGCTCGGCCTGCGCGGTGTGCGCCTCGGTCTGGTCATCCCCGGTCTGTTCGCGATGCAGGTGCGCGCCATCGCCGAGGCGGCCGCCGAGCGCAAGAACGCCAAGGGCGACCCGCGTGCGGAGATCATGATTCCGCTGGTGGGCACCGTCCAGGAGCTGGAGATCGTCCGCGAGGAGGCCGAGCAGGTCATCGCCGAGGTCGAGAAGACCCACGGCGTCGACCTCCGGCTCCCCCTCGGCACGATGATCGAACTGCCCCGCGCCGCCCTCACGGCCGGTCAGATCGCCGAGTCCGCCGACTTCTTCTCCTTCGGTACGAACGACCTCACGCAGACGGTCTGGGGCTTCAGCCGCGACGACGTCGAGGCCAGCTTCTTCACCGCGTACCTGGAGAAGGGCATCTTCGGCGTCAGCCCCTTCGAGACCATCGACAAGGACGGCGTGGGCTCCCTGGTCCGCAACGCCGCCGAGGCCGGCCGGGCCACCCGCCCCGACCTCAAGCTCGGGGTCTGCGGTGAGCACGGCGGCGACCCGGAGTCCGTCCACTTCTTCCACGAGGTCGGCCTGGACTACGTCTCCTGCTCCCCGTTCCGCATCCCGGTCGCACGACTGGAGGCGGGCCGCGCGGCCGCCGAGTCGAAGGGCAGCGACAGCCGCTGACCGATCCGGCCGGGTCACCGCGGGCGCCGAGCGCGCTCGCGGTGACCTGGACCAGACCCACCGGAGCCGACCGTAGGCACCGACCCTCAGCCGCCTGGCTGTCGGCTCCGGCACCCTGATGAGGGCGGCACCTTGTGCGGAGGTGCCGCCCTCACTTTTTGTGATCTGCGGTGTGATCTGCGCTGTTATCTGCGCGGCCCGGGGCGCGGCGCCCCGGGCCCGCCGTCATGCCGGGTCAGCAGGTACGGCCGACGTAGTGCGCGCCCTGGATCTTGCCGGCCGAACCCAGCCACGTCTTGCCGGGGGTTACGCAGCGCTCGTAGTCGGGGCCCCATGCCACTTTCACTTTGATGACCACGCGTGAGCCGTCGCTCGTGCAGTGGTTGTAGAAGGCGTCGCTGCCGGTCTTGTAGAACCCGCAGGGGTCGGCGGCGGCCGACGGGGCGGCGGCGGTGGACAGTCCGAAGATGAGGGCTACGGCGCCGAGGACAGTCGGCAGGAAACGGCGAACGCTCACGGTTGACTCCTTCTTGAGGACGCGATGCCCGAGCACTGGTGACTCGTGCACGCGGAGAGCGTTGCAGCAGGCACTCTTGGTGGTCGTACGATGTCGCTCGTACGAGTGGGGGAGTTCACCCGGTCGGGTGCGGAGGTGTTTGAGGTACATCAGGGCCCTGTCGAGGGGACTTTGCGCAGGTCAGCCCGACGAGGGCGGCACCTGTGCGGAGGTGCCGCCCTCGCTTTCTCCGGACTCCCCCCTCGGGAGCTGCCGCCACCCCAGTCGGCGTGGGAAGGCGGCCTTCAACGGGGCTGCCGAGCGGTCGGTTGTTTGCCCATCACCCCCCACGGGATCGAGCAATCCGGGCCGTTCGCGCCGCCGTCGAATTGAGTACAAGCATTCCTCCGGCCCGCCGGGTGGCGCGACCACTTTCAAGTCTGGCCAAAAGGGCATGGTGACCGGGTGTGTTGGCGTGCATACTCAGGCGTGCCGGGGGCCGACTGAGGAAACCAAGGGTGGGGGTTCGGTGTTACGCGTCCATTTCAGTGGACTCGATCTGGCCCGTGTGCGCATTGCGGCACGCCCGGACGCACTGTGGGAGACCGTCTTAAGCTTTCATCGCCTGCGTGACAGACGTGACGATTCGGCGTTCGGCAAATGGCGATCGGAAACGCGCGGAAAGTTGAATGGCGAAGCGCGACTGCTGGCGCCACTCGTGCCCACGCGCGGCTATTTTCCCGATTTCCTGACGCCCGCCGAAGGGCTCCTGGGGATGGCCGACGCACTCGCCGCACTGCGCGAGACACCCGCCGCGCGCCTCTGCGACGAGCTCTCCCGGCTCTCCACGGCCACCCGTCCGCTCCCGTCGTGGATACGGGCGATGGCCGACGGCGACACCCGCGCCCTCGGCCGGCTCGCCGGCGTACTGCAGCGCTACTACGAGGCGGCGGTCGCCCCGTACTGGTCGCGCGTCCAGGGCCGAATAGAGGCCGACCGGGCCACCCGCGGGCGGGCGCTGCTGGACGGCGGCGCGGACCGGCTGCTCGCCTCGCTGCCTCCGATGATGCGCTGGCGCCCGCCCGTGCTGGAGGCCGACTATCCGGTGGACCGCGATCTGCATCTGGGCGGCCGGGGGCTGCTCCTGCTGCCTTCGTACTTCTGCCGCCGCACCCCCGTCACCTTCCACAACCCGGATCTGACGCCCGTTCTGGTCTACCCCGTCGAGCACCAGGCGCCCCGGCTCACCCCGCACGTCGCGCCGGAACGCTCCCTGGGCCGGCTCGTCGGCCAGACCCGCTCCGCGATACTCCAGGGCGTCGGCGTCGGCTGCACCACCAGCGAACTCGCCCGCCGCGCCGATGTCTCGCTCGCCTCCGCCAGCCAGCACGCGACCGTCCTCCGCGACGCCGGCCTCCTGGTCACCCTGCGGCAGGGCAACGCGGTGCTGCACACCCTCACCCCGCTGGGCGCGGCCCTGCTGCGCGGCGCGCGCCAGGCGGAGGGGCCGGCGTACGAACGGCTGGCGTGAGACGCGTCGGTGAGGCGGGGCCGGAGGTCAGGCAGGGTCCGTGGCCGGGCAGGGCTTGCGATCGGGTGCGGCCCGCGGCCACTACGGGCGATCGTCTCGCCGTCAGTACGGGCGATCGCCGGCGATGGCGACCCGTTCGGCGACCCGGCGGTGCGTCCCGTAGTCGTTCACCGCGTAGTGCTGGGTGGCACGGTTGTCCCAGAACGCGATGTCCCCCGCCTGCCAGCGCCACCGCACCTGGTACTCCGGGACGTGCGCCTGCTGGAACAGCACCCGCAGCAGCCGGTCGCTCTCCGCCTTCGCCAACCCCACGATCCGGGTGGTGAAGGACGCGTTGACGAACAGCATCCGCCGCCCGGTCTCCGGGTGGCGGCGCACCACCGGATGCTCCACCGGTGGGAACTCCGCCTGGAATGGCGCGAGTTGGGTCGCGGTGCAGAAGCGTGCGAAGCCCGGGAGATAGTCGTGCACCGCATGTGCCCCATCGATCAGGGCTCTGATTTCCATCGGCAAATTGTCGTATGCCGCCGCCATATCGGCCCACATCGTGTCTCCGCCCACCGGCGGCACCTCGCGCAACTGCAACACCGCACCCAGCGCCGGCCGTTCCCGGAACGTGACATCCGTGTGCCATACGTTCTCGAACGTAGGGGCCCCGCCGGCCGCCTTGTCGAACCGGACCACATCCTTCGAATCGCCCGGAGCCAGCAGCGGATTGGTCTCCAACTCCCCCCAATTACCAGCGAATTCGCGCTGTGCGGCGGAGCTCAGATGCTGGCCCCGGAAGAACAACACCTTCCACTCCAGCAACGCCCGGTTCAGCTCCGCGCGCAGGCCCTCGGACAGCGGCCGGGACAGATCGAGCCCGCGGATCTCGGCCCCGATGGTGGCGGCCTGCGGCACGACCTCGAACAGCTCGTACGGCCGGTCCTCCCATCCGTCGGGCGTACGGCGCAGGGGGCGAGGCCCTTCGTACAGCCCGTCGGCGGGGATGCGGTGCGGGCGGAGAGGCGGGGTGGGGGCGGGGGTGACATCGGCGAGGGTCGTCAACTGGTCCTCCTGGAGGGAAGGGGGAGGCGCGCTGGGGGGAGGAGGTGAGGCAGAGAAAGCCGTGCTGGGGGAGAGGGGAGTGATGTCGCGTGGCGGCGGCCGAGCCGAGCCGTCCCGCAGGTCAGGCCGTCAGGCCGTCCCTCAAGTCAGGCCGTACAGCGACAACCGGCCGGGGGAGACCCCACCCGGCCGCGGCGGCGCAGAAAGCTCAGGCCGCGGGGCGCGCACTCGCCGTGGGGGCCGCGGTCGCGCGGCTCCCCCTCACGGGAGATCGGGTGCGTGCTCATGCCACGCACCGTACCCCATGCCCCCGCCATCAATGCATGGAGCATCGATGACCGAGACGTCAGTCATCCGACCGAGGCGTCAGTCGTCTGCGCGAGGCGTCAGTCATCCGACCGAGGCCTCAGCCATCTGCGCGAGGCCTCAGTCATCAATCCCACTACGCTCCACCCCCGCCACGATGTACCGCTGGAGCAGCAGGAAGACGACCACCAACGGGGCGATCGAGACCGCCGCGGCCACGAACAGCTCATGCAGATTGAGGTTCTGCGCGGTGGTGAACGTCGACAGTGCCACCTGTACTGTCCAGGCCTCCTGGTCCTGCCCGATCACCAGCGGCCACAGGAACGCGTTCCAGGCGCCGATGAAGACGATGGTGCCGACCGCGGCGAAGACCGGCCGGGTGTTGGGGACGACGATGCGCCAGTACGTCCGCCAGTAGCCGAGCCCGTCGACCCGCGCCGCATCCTCCAGCTCCTTGGGGAAGCCCAGAAAGTACTGCCGGAAGATGAAGCAGGCGAAGGCGCTGAACAGCGTCGGAATGACCAGCCCGCGCAGCGTCGAGATCCACCCGAGCGACGACACCAGCACAAAGCTCGGCACGAACGTCACGGCCGCCGGGACCATCAGCGTCCCCAGGATCGCGTAGAAGACGACATTGGCGTGCCGGTACGGGATCCGCGCCAGGCCGTACCCCGCGAGCGAGGCCAGCACCACCGTCCCCACGGTCGTCGACACCGCGATCAGCGTGGAGTTCAGCAGCGCCCGCCCCATGGGCAGGCTCGGGTCGTCGAAGACCTCGGTCAGATTCGACCACTGCAGAGCGTGCGGGAAGAACCTCCAATCGGGCGCCGTGATGTCCCGCTCGGTCGCCAGCCCGTTGCGCACCAGCAGATAGAAGGGGATCAGGAACAGCAGCGCGAGGGCGATCAGGACGACGACCCGCAGCGCGCGCCCGGCCCTGGTCAGAGCGTCATGCATCGGTGCTCAGTCCTCCTTGCGGCCGAGGCCGAACCAGCGTGCCTGCACCACCGTCGCCACCGCGATGATCAGCGCCAGAATCACCGCGCCCGCACTCCCCAGCCCGAGATTCTGATCCCGCCCCAGCGCCGTGTAGTAGAGATAGACCAACGGAGGCCGGGCATACGGCGGATAACCCCGCGCATCGCTCAACAAGTTGTAGAACTCGTCGAACGCCTGGAACGCGTTGATCACCAGCAACAGCACCACCGCCACCGACGTGGCGCGCAACTGCGGAAAGGTGATGTGCCGGAAGGTCTGCCAGCCGGGCCGCGCCCCGTCGACCGCCGCCGCCTCGTACAACTGCGGCGAGATCCGCTGCAGCCCGGCCAGGAACAGAATCATGTAGAACCCGGCCTGCAGCCACAGCCGTACGGTCACGATGACCAGCCAGTACCAGGGCGGATCGGTGGTGGACAGCCAGGCGGTCTGATCCGCGCCGAACCACCCCAGCACGGTGTTCGCCAGCCCGAACCGCACCCCGTTGAAGATCGACAGCTTCCAGATCACCGCCGCGACGACATACGAGCAGGCCGTCGGCAGAAAGAACACCGACCGGAAGAACGCCTGGGCGAAGCGCAGCCGGTTGACCATCAGCGCGAGCGCGAGCGAGAGCGCGTACGTGGCCGGCACGATGAAGACGGTGAACAGCAGGAACGTCCCCAGGCTGCCGAGAAACGCGTCATCGGTCAGCATCGACGCGTAGTTGTCCAGCCCGACGAACTCCTCGCCGGTCGGACTCACCGTGTTGTGCGCATCGAAGAAACTGAGATAGACGCTCCACACCAGCGGTACGTAGGTGAACAGCCCCAGCCCGATGGCGAACGGCCCGACGAAGGCCCAGAACCAGAGGTTGCGGCGCTGCGGGCCGAGCAGCCGGGCACCGAGGGAGGGGCGCCCGAAGCCGCCCGGCACCACCGCGGCCCGCGCGCCCGGTACGTCCTTGACCGCCCCTTCAGCCGCTCCTGTCACTCCCGTCACTTCTTCTTGACCCGCTCAAGCTCGGCATTGGCCTTCCGCACCACGGTCTTCAGCTCACTCTCCGGGTTGGCGCCGTCCTTGATGATCCGACTCAGCGCGTCCTGGTAGGCGGTACGGTCCGCGGTCGTCCACAACAGCGGCTCGGCATAGCCATGATCGGTCGCAAACCGCACCGCATCCGCGGCCGCGCCCTCCCGCAGCTCCTTGGCCTTCTTCGCCAGCGAGATCCGGGCCGGGATGTGGAAGCCGTACGAGAGCGCGAAGTCCTGCTGGTACTCGGTGCGGTCCACCCACAGCCACTTGGCGTACGCCTTCGCCTCCGCCTTGCGCTTGCTGCGCGCGCTGACGGCGGAACCGTACGCACCGACAGGCACGGAAGGCTTCCCACCGGCTCCGTCCTTGGGAAACGGCAGCACCCCGAAGTCGTCCCCCAACGCCTTCTTGATCTGCGGCAGCGCCCACAGCCCCGACCACTGCATCGCGGTCAGCCCCTGGATGAAGGCGGCCGGATCGGACCAGTCCGTGGGGGCGCCGAGCAGCAGCGACTTGTCGGCGTACAGCTGGCGGATCTTGCCGAGCGTACGGGCCGCGGCAGGATCATCGAACCCGACCTTCCCGTCCTCCCCGATCAGACTCAGCCCGGCGGCGAACAGCGGCGTCCCACCGAGCACCCCCACCCCACCGTCATTCCCCAGGAACAGCCCCTTGGCCTTCTTCGTGGTGAGCTTCTTCGCCGCGTCCACCAACTCATCGAGCGTCTGCGGCGGCTCAACACCCGCGTCCTTCAGCAGACTCTTCCGGTAGTAGAGCAGCTGCATGTCGATGACCTGCGGGATGCCCCAGATCTTCCCCTGCCAGATCTTCGGCGCCAGCACGGCCTGGTTGAAGTCATCCTTGACCGGCTCGACCTCGGCCGTCAGATCGACGACCTGGCCCCCCTGAATCTGGTCCAGCAACGGCCCATTGACCTCGAACACATCAGGCCCCGCGTCGGTGAGCAACGCCGCCGCCGTCTGCCGGTCGTAGTCGCCCGGCCGCCACTGCACCGAGACACTGGCCTTGTCGTAAGCCGCGGCATACCGCTTCACGGCCCGCTCGACCCCCGGCTCCCCGTACTGGTGGTACCACTGACTGATCCCCGGCCCCGAACCCCCGCCGCCCCGCCCGGTGTTGGACCCGCACGCCGTGGCGAGCGCTGCCGCAGCAGCCACCCCGCCCCCGGCCGCCAGCAGCCGCCGCCTGTCGATGCCCGTCATGGTCCCGTCGCCCCCTGCGCTCGTAACCTGCTGCCTGCCGGTGATCGTCGATCACCACACGGTGCGACCGCCCACTCTGCCGCACGCCCGTGACACACACATTGCATCTCTACGAACCAAACCCCGGAACGGCCTACCACATTCCCTGATCACCCATCAGCCACCCCTCACCCGACCCATGGTCTCCCCGCAGCAGCCGTAGGCCCTCAGCCCGCCGGGGCATCCCCCCACTCCCCGTCGGCAAAGCGGTCCGGTGCGAACCGGAGCTCAAGCAAAACCAGACCGCGTAGGCCGGGCGCGGGCTGCCACCCTGCCTCCATGAATCACACGGAGGCACCCGCAGAAGTACTGCTCATCTGTGCTATTCGCAAGGGCGCTGAGGTCGGACGTCCATCAGTACGATCCGGAATCGTCCAATTCGCCTTCAAAAACCTCGTCCCAGTGATCGCCGGTCTCCGTGGCGGGGTCGATTTCCTCGACCCATTCCCTGAGGCTCCACCGGGCATCCACGGCTTCAGCGAGGGTGGGCAACCAACTGATGCGGTACTCACAGTAGAGCCGTAGCACCGTGGCGAATTGCGGAAGGCTGCCGGCCAAGAGGACTGTGGAATAACCGCTCTCCGTGTCCTGGAGGGCTGCTCCACTCGATCCGTCCAGTACCACGGCTCCTCCCATCCATGAGCCGATCCGGTAGAAGGGGCCATCGGCCTCTGGTCCGGGGCGTCTTCTGGCCATTCGAATTCCGGGAGCCCTTGTTCGTCCAGGGGAAGCAAGGAGAGAAACGGGGTCTGTCCGTTCAGGTACGGCAGGCCAATCGTGCTCAAGAACTCTCGGGCCGTTGGATTACGCAGCCCGTCGGGCAGCTCGGCGTCGGCAATTGTCCGGCACCTTCCGGTACCGAAAACCCTCTCCAGCCATGACTTCGAAGGGGCGTCATCGGCAAGCGCCTCCTCAGGACACTGCCATGTGGCCGCTCTTGTCACAGGTCCGAGGTACGGTCCGCCGCCCCACACTCCCGTTTCGGAATCGGCCGAGGCCACTACGTTCACTGCGTAGAGTCCGCCTTGTCCACCGATCACCCAGCGACCTGGCCCGGCAGGCCTGATGCTCTTGTTGACGTCGGGAGTTCTGGGCGCCGGTAGCGCTGCGTCTTCCTGGAACTCCGCCGGCCTGGGCGTGTCCTGGGTGTGCGGAATCCGTACGACCCTCTCCGCGCCCACCTCCGTGCCGTCATCGAGAGTGAAGACACGCTCCACATACTGCTCATTCAATGGCCCGCCCATGTCGTCGTACTGGACGACCCGCCGTATGACGGCGACCGGGACTTCATCCCTGCGCTGAATGCGCACCTGGTCGACACGTCCCACTTCGCCGTCCACCGGACCGAATACGGCGTACGGCCGCTGATGGGACCAGAGCGTCCGCCAGGGCATATCGACGCCAGCGCTCGCGAGTCCGTCTGCGATATCGCGTTGCCCACGGTTCACAGCCGCCCAATGCAACCAGGAATCCCACTCGCCATTCGAGACGGGATCAACTCGCTGCGTTTCCAGATAGTGAATATCCGTTGCGAGAGTGCCCTGTGGCACACCGGCCGGCCAGGCCGCTGCCAGTCCTTGCAGCAGCCCGTAGCGATCAATTCGGGCAAGCATCTCTCCATTGCCCAGCAACTCCTCGAGGGCACCGCCGAGCGCCGCGTGCAGCGGCAGAGCCTGAGCGGCGTAGCGAGCCAGCTCGGGCGGGCCGGCGTGCGCGGAGAGGTGACGGAAAAGGCGCTGCTGCTCCATGGGAGAGAGGGCACTTGCCGCGCGAGCCATTGACCGCACCACTGGTGTGGTAAATGCAACGCTTTCGGTGCCGTCCTCGGCAGCTCCTACAGCCAGATGGTCCGGGTACTGGGCGACGAGTGACCGCAGTTCTCCCTCGTCCGTGCGGTGCTCCAAAGCTTCGCAGAGCGCTGACCACACAGGAAAGGCAACCGTCGGCGTCTCGGCCGCAGAGAGGAGCTGAACGGCACGGTTTTGCGACACGGCACTGGCCTCTTGAGGAGTTCCGGCGCTGCCCGACTCGTCGCTGCCAGTGAGCAATACCTCCTGCAAGTGGCGGCGGTGGGGGATCCGGGCACGTTCGGTATCACCTTCCACCACGATTCGCAGACACCTGCGGTCATCGCGCCCGAAGCGTTCCGCGACCATACGGAGCACACGCCCGGGCTCCGTCGATGTGATCGTGGGCCCTGCCCATTGGGCGTTGGCCAGTAGCACGACCGCATCACGATTGATGAGCCCTTGCGTACTCCAGAGGCTCGATCGCCGTTCGTAAGCAGCCTCCGGATCTACCCCCAGACCGAGCAGTACATGAATCGCCACTTCCTCGGCACTCAGATGGACACAGTCGACGAGCACTGCGTCGGGCACACGTCGACGGACGTCGTCGAGTACCGGCCCTGCACCGGAACCGGTGGCGCCGCGCAATACGAGCACGCCGCTTTTGCGCCGCGGCTCACTGAGCCAAGCTTCCAGCTCCCCAAGGGCAGTTGGAGGTGACCCCACGTTCTTGCACTCCGGTCAACTCAGGGGGCTGTCTGGGGCGGCACCACACCAGCGTCCTTGGCCCGTGCTGCCGCCATCCAAATTCGCAACAACTCACCACGGTACTGGCTCATGTCACGGTCATACTCTGCCTTGACTTTCTCACGGTCCGGATCGTCGGCGTTCCGTGCGGCCGCTTCCGCCTGCATGGCATCCTTGCGCTCCTCGTACGCCTCCCTGAGGCGGGCGCGGTCCTCCTTGACCCGCTGGAGCTCGGCGTTCACCTTCCACACCACGGCCTTCAGCTCACTCTCCGGATGGGCCCCGTCCTTGATGATCCGGCTCAGCGCGTCCTGATACGCCGTACGGTCCGCCGTTGTCCACGGCAACGGCTCGGCATGCCCGTACTCCGTCGCATACCGCACCGCGTCCGCCGCCGCACCCTTCCGCAGCTGCTTGGCCTTCTTCGCCAACGAGATCCGCGCCGGGATATGGAAGCCGTACGACAACGCGAAGTCCTGCTGGAGGTCGGTCCGGTCCACCCACAACCACTTGGCGAACGCCTTCGCCTCCGCCTTGCGCTTGCCGCGCCCACTGACCGCCGAACCGTACGCCCCCACCGGGACGGCCGGCTTGCCCCCTGAGCCGTCCTTCGGGAACGGCAGGACGCCGAAGTCGTCCCCGAGCGCCTTCTTGATCTGCGGCAACGCCCACAGTCCCGACCACTGCATCGCGGTCAGCCCCTGGATGAACGCGGCCGGATCGGACCAGTCCGTAGGCGCCCCCAGCAGCAAGGACTTGTCCGCGTACAGCTGCCGGATCTTCCCCAGCGTCCGGGCCGCCGCCGGATCATCGAACCCGACCTTGCCGTCCTCGCTGATCAGACTCAGCCCGGCAGCGAACAAGGGAGTCCCGCTGAGCACCCCCACCCCACCGTCGTTCCCCAGGACAAGCCCCTTGCTCTTCTTCGTGCTGAGCTTCTTGGCTGCGTCCACCAACTCGTCGAGCGACTGTGGAGGCTCCACCCCCGCATCCTTGAGCGCACTCTTGCGGTAGTAGAGCAGCTGCATATCGACGACCTGCGGGATGCCCCAGATCTTGTCCTGCCAGATCTTCGGCGCCAGCACGGCCTGGTTGAAGTCGTCCTTGACCGGCTCGACCGCATCGGTCAGATCGACGACCTGCCCACCTTGAATCTGGTCCAGTAACGGCCCGTTGACCTCGAAGACATCCGGCCCCGAGTCGGTCAGCAAGGCGGCCGCGGTCTGCCGGTCGTAATCCCCGGGCCGCCACTGCACCCGCACCTCGGCCTTCTTGTACTCCGCCGCATACCGCTTCACGGCCTGCTGGGTCCCCGGCTCCCCGTACTGGTGGTACCACTGACTGATCTCGGGACCCGAACCCCCGGCGTTGCGGCCGGTGTTGGACCCGCACGCAGTGGCCAAGCCCGCCGCCAGGGCGATCCCGCCGCCGGCCGCCAGCACTCGCCGTCTCTCGATCCCCGCCATGGCCCGTCGCCCGCTGCGCTCGTAACCCGCCGTCTGTTGCTTCCTGTTGATCGTCGATCACTGCACGCTGCAACCGCCACTCTGCCGCACGACCGTGAAGCGCGCATTGCATCTCTACGAACCGACCGGCGGCTCGGTTATCACCGGCGGCTCGGTTATCACCGGCGCCTCGGCTGTCACCGGCCGCCGATGGCCCAGCCGTAGGAAACGTCGTTGTGAACGGGCGCCTGACAATCACCGCTGTGCCGCCCGACGTGGGCCGGTACAGCGCCGTCACTCGTTAGGAGATCGGAACGATCGTCGACAAGCCGGCTGAGGGCCGTCTCGGCGACCGGCTCACCGGTCAGGGCGCTCGCCGATTCAGCCCATATCCGCATCGGCACTTCGCGGGGCTCGGCCAGGGCCAGCCCGCAGAAGAGGGGATTCCAGCCCTTCCGCGGTCTCGCTCTCCGGCAGTCGAAAGATCGCCTCGGACCGCTCGGGGAGGTCGCGCGGAGCGGTATGCGCCAGCACGGTGACATTGCCACTGTTCAGGCCCGGGACGGTTCGGGAGATCAGACGTTCTGGTTCGTATGAACGCCGGGTCGGGCCCGCCCGGTGAAGATTGACGAGCAGCACCGGACGAGCTGTGGAGATCTCCCGCAGAGAGTTCCGCCAGCGACTCCGGCTGCCCTGCGACGCGTCCACCCCGAGGGCGACGAGGACCTCTTTGTGAACCTCCTCCGTGGTGAGCCCCTGGGCGTCCACGACGACACTGCCTTCGACGCGCCGGTGGACTTCTCGCAGAATCGCCCCGCCATTCGTTCCGGACGGGTCGACAAGAAATGCTGGCGGGCCACCGGGCTGCGAAGACCCTGCCACCAGTCGCTGACGACGGTGACGGCACGTGCGGGGTGGTGAGCTTCAGGAGGTATGCCCATGCTTCGGCCAAGCCCCTTTCTCTCGTGCCGGCGCGCTGGTCAGCCCTCTCACGGTGTCAGTCGTTAAGGAAGGCGTACGACCACGCGGGAGCTTCCGCGCCTGTTTCATCGACGAGCAACTGGGCGCTCTGCACGTGCTGCCGCAACAGGTGGACCTCGTCGTCATCCTCGATGACGGCCTTGAGGCGAAGGCCGGTGACCCACAAACCGACCAGGGTGAGGAAGCTCTCCAGACTGCAGGCCGCGGGCAAGGCCGCCAGATGTTCCTCATCCGGCTCTGTGGGGATGCGGAGCACCTGACCTGAGTGGCCGTCGATGACCAGGTCGCCACCCATCCAGAACCCGATCTGGAAGAGCGGACCGGCCCCTTCCGGGGCGCTGATGCCCGACGGCCAGGAGACCTGTTCCAAGGCTTCGGGCAGCCGGCCGGCCCATCCCCAGGGGTAGATCGCCATGCCGCTCTCATCCACAGCGGGCAGGCCGATGTCGGTGAGAGTGCGCCGGGTTGCCGGGTCGGTGAGTCCGGTGGGGAGTTTTCCTTCTCCGAACTTCCGGAACTCGTCGGCGCCGTACAACTCGATCAGGTCCGCCGGACCGGGCGGTGGTGCGTCGACGGGCGTCGTTTCATTTGCCGCCACGTACGGGCCGGAGAGGGGACGCACTTCAGGTGAGCTGGTCCCGGTGAAGGCTTCTCCTGCCGCGGGCTTGACGGCGAACAGGCCGCCGACACCACCCAGGACGGTCACCTCCTCAAGGACCAGCGGGGGAGCGGCGAGCAGCAGGTCGTGGACCGCAGGCTCGTCCGGCATGGCTTCGAAAAGCTCGTCAAACGTCGTGGGTCCCGAATCTTCCTCTTCATCGGGCCACGACAGGTCGGGAAGGTGCTCCTCCGGAATGTCCTCTCCGTACCAAGGCCCGGCCAACAGCCGGCCGGTGAGGGGGTCCCAGAGAGTCGTGGACTCGTCGGCGTCGTAGAGGCCGGCAATGGCTGGTCGTCCTTGCCACTGCACTTCGGTCATGCCGTCGCAGGCGCGGAATGAGAGGTAGCGATGGTGGTAGGCACCTGGCGGCCGCCACTGCGTCCACTTCGCCTTCCACGGGAGGTCCACGCCCGAAGCGGCGATGGCGGAGGCGAACGCGTCATCGCCGCGTGCGGTGGCCATGAGGTGCAGCCAGGCAGCCCACTCTCCTTGCGCGGCCGGAATCATGCCGTACAGCCAAAGGTAGGAGGCGTCCGCAGCGGCCGAGTTGCCGGGAAGAGTGCCGAAGCTCGCACAGGCAGCGGCGTCCAGCAGCAGGAGCTGGGAGACGTTCGCTATTGCCTGCCCGTCCTGGAGCAGATCACCGAAGACCCTCGCAGGCCCTTCGTAGTCTGCGGGAATCCCCTGGTAATAGCCGGCACGTGCGGCATGCATGGCAAGTCCGGTCGCGACATAGGCGCCTTCGTGGCCGTGCTTGCTCCACCCTTCCGGGTGCTGGAATTCCGGAGAGATGTCACGCAGCCACTGGACCATGTGCCGGTTGACGTTTTCGACGTCCCGCTCACCGGCATTGCGGCGCAGTTCTTCGGCGAGGCTTTCGTCCGTGAACCGGACGCCGCTCTCGTCGGAGGCAAGCTCGGCCGGAAACTCCTCCAAGACCTCCAGAAGGGCTGACTCCGTCAGCTGTTCGCCGGTCAGAGCGGCGGTGAGCTCAGCCCACATGCGCAGGGGCACGACGCGCGGTTCCGACAGGGCCAGCGCACGGACAGGCTGCGGCCAGTCGCGATGCGTGGACTCCGGCCCCTCCACATGCACCGCGACGGGTGCGCGTACGGAGCGCCGCAACGGCCCGCTGTGAACGACCAGTCCAGCCTTGCCGCCGCTCAATCCCTGAACTGTTCGGGAAAGGAGGCGTTCCGGCTCGTACGAGAAGCGAGTGACTCCTGCCCGATGAGCGTTGATGACGAGGACGAGCCGAGGCTCTTCCAGTCTCCGCACCGACACGCGCCAATTTCGACGGCTGCCCGCAGAGAGGTCAACGCCAAGAACCCCGAGTATTTCGGTGTGCAACTCTTCGGCGGTACGCCCGGTGGCATCCAGCAGAACACTACCGGCGATGGTGCGGTGGACCTCACGCAGAACCTTGGCGCCGTCGCGCCCTGAAGTGTCCGCCACATGGATCCACTTGCCGCCGGGGCGCTCGTCCCCCCACCACTCGGTGATGAGGGAAACGGCATCCTCGCTCGACGTGATGTTCGGTGACCGTTCCTGGTTGCCCATTATGCCTCTACTGACGTCCCTGCTTGCTTGCGATTCAGCATCGAGATTCGGGTGTGCGCCCAGAGTTCACTGATGACGTGCAGATGGCTCTCCATCTCCGCCGACATCTCTGTTTCATTATCCGAGCGTGCTTCCTTGACTCGAGTATTTATCTGCGCGTCAGTGAGCCCCTCCTTCTTGAGTTGCTTCTTCAGGTCCGCCTCGGAGAGGTGGCTGTTCTCCTCGATGAATTTGTCGCGATTGGCTTCCAGCTCGGCGCGCTTCTCTTGCTGTGCCTCAGCGCGTCCATCGGTGTCCTCGCGATATGTGGTGCTGTAATATACCGGAATCTTCTGCTCGGCCAGTGCCTTGCGCAGCTCCAGCGAGCAGTCGGCGTGCCCCGGGCTCTCCTTGGGGGTTCCGCACGGCTCTCGCTCGGTGTAGAGCCCGGCTATGGTATAGCCCTCCTTCCCCTTGGTCGCATTGAGGCGATTTATCCACTGGAGAATGTGTCGCTCGGAATGGCGCGGAGTTGCTCCGTCGCTCTGGGCAGGAACTGACGAATCGACAATGTATGTGCTGTTGCCGTCGGAGTCCACGACTTCCACAACGGCGTAGTTCTTTTCGGAGAAGTCGGGGACATTGTCTTTTGCGTCTTTGAGGAGCGTCGCAAAGCGCGGCGTGATGTTTGCCTTGTCCGAACCCGTTTTTGCTCGCTGGAGGTCCTGCATCGCCTTGTAGGCCGCGCTTCCCTTTTCGCGATACTTCGGCGGTATGAGGTTGGCTTTCCCCTTTCCGCTTGCCGTATTCGCTCGGCGGGCGGCGGCGGCCGACTCGTCGAACTCCGTTGCCGGGTCTTCCCGGTCCTTTTGCTGCTGCCGCGCCGCACCCTTGTAAGGCGTCTGGCCGTCGGGTGCACGCTCGGGGCTGCTTCCTACGCTGTTGTTCGCGTGGAATGCCAAGCTCATGCGGGCCACGGTGGCGATGACGACATGTCGATGGCCGTCATTCATACGCGAGAAGTCGGGGCCGAGGATTTCTCGGAGTTCCTTCTCCGTGAAGGCGGTCGGAGGTATGTCCGTGTCCTTGACGGCATCCCGTGCGGCCGCGTGATCCTGCTTTGCCTGTTCGTACTTCGCTGCGGCATCCGCCAGGGCTTGCGCGTTCTTGTCGCTCGGGTTCTCGTCGTTTTCCTTGAGTGCCTTCGCGTGCTCCGCTCGGGCGTCGTGGAGAGCATTCCTGGCATCCGCGACGCCTTGCGTGACGTCCACGTAGGCGGCTCGCCTATTGGCGGCCACCTCCAGGAGGTTGGCCAGACGTCCGTCTTTCGCCCATTCGCGCAGGTGTGTGTAGGCAGGATTATCCGCAGGGTTTTCGGGGTGCAGCTCGATCCTGTGGACCGGGGTGCCGACGCTTTCGTGCTCCCGCACCAGACCCTGGGACGTGTCGGGTGGACGGTTCGAATGCTTCAGGTCCGACGCTTCAGGCTGCGGAAGGTCTTCGTTTCGTGCCTTGCGCGACTCACTTGCAGTCTGGTGGTGCGGGTCGTCGGCATCGGGCATGTCCACGTCGGAGGTGTTGTCCGGCGTGTAGTCGTTCGGCTTCTGATGTTTCTGGGCGGCTCCCTCGTCGATCTCCATGTCGTCGGGGGAGAGCTTGTGCTTCTTGCCGTCGCCACTGCCGGCGGGTTCGGCGGCCGGTCGGCGGTTGTTGTTTGCCGCGTCCCGGGAGGGAGTGGCCTTAGTGCTCGGGGCGGGTTGGCGGTTGGCGTCGAGCGGGATGGCGTGGACGCCGTTGGAGCCGTCGTGCAGGGGCTTGTCGCTGCGTTTGCCGGTTTGGGCGTCGACGTAGGTGATTTTGCCGTTGTGGTTGACGACGTTCCAGGCGTGGGCGCGGCCGTTGCGGTCCTGGGTGACGATGACGGCTTGTGAGCCGTGGCCGGAGTTGCGGAGGTCGTTTTCGAGGCGGTTGAAGGCGTCGCGGCCGTTGCCGTAGTCGTTGAAGCGTGCGCCGAGGGTGTTTTCGATGCGGTCGCGGCCGTTGTTCTCGCCGCGGTCGGAGGGGGTGCCGTCGGGGTTGGTGTCGGGGGTGCGGTGGGCGGCGGCGGTGGGGTTGCCGGAGTAGGTGTCGGCGGTGGCGAGGGCGGCGTCGACGCAGTTGTTGTTGCGGCCGGGGGCGTCGGGGCCGGGGTCGTTGATGGAGTTGACCCAGTTGCCGTCGTCGGGGTCGGGGTGGCGTTGTGGTTCGCCGTTCTCGTCCTTGGGGATCGAGTCCTGGACGTGCTGTTGGTGCTCGTCGGTGGGGCCGTCGAGGCCACCCGGGCGCTCGCGGTTGCGGGTTTCGGAGGAGGGGGTGGGGTCGTCCTGGTCGGACCGGTCCGAGTCGTCGGAGTGGTCCGAGTTTTCTGCGTGGTCCGAGTGGTCCGAGTGGGTTGAGTCCTCCGACGGATTGCCGTGGTCGGCATGTTCGGTGTGGTCGGCCTGGTCCTGGTTGTCGGACTCGGCCTTGTGCTCCGAGGGGACCTCATTGCCTTCGGCGTTCTCCTCCGGTCGAGAGGAGTCGTCGGGGCGTTCGGCTTGGTCGGGGCGTTCGGCGTCGTTGTCCGCAACATGATCGGGGGATGTCCCCGGATCGTTGGGCGCCTGGGAGTCCGTCGTCTCCTGGGCAGGTGCGCGTCCGTCCGTGTCGGGGCGCGGGGTGGTGTCGGTTGCGTCCGTCTCGGGCCGATTGTCCGGGTGGTTGGCATCCGGGGTCGGTGAAGTGCCGGCCGCGGTGTCGGGGGCTGCTGCCGGGTGTTGGGGGTGCTGCGGGTTCTGCGGGGCCTGCTGCTGGTAGGGGTTGTGGTTCTGGGGCTGCTGGTGAGGCTGCTGTGTGTACGGTCCCGGCTGCTGCTGCTGCTGCTGGTGGGGCTGGGCGTACGGGCCGGGCTGCTGTTGGTTCGGCTGCTGGTACGGCCCGGGCTGTTGCTGCGGCTGCTGGGCGTAGGGGTTCGGCTGATGCTGCGGCTGGGCGTACGGGTTCTGCTGCTGGGGTTGCGCGTACGGACCCGGTTGCTGCTGGTACGGGCCGGGCTGCTGTGGCTGGGCGTACGGGTTGTGCTGCTGTTGCTGCTGGGGGGCCGGCTGCTGGTGGGGCTGCTGGGTGTACGGTCCCGGCTGCTGCTGGTGGGGTTGCTGGTATGGCCCCGGCTGCTGTTGTGGCTGTGGTTGGGCGTAGGGATTTTGCTGCTGCTGGGCGTAGGGGCCTGGCTGCTGTTGGTGGGGCTGTTGGTACGGCCCGGGCTGCTGTTGCTGCTGCGGCTGTTGCTGCTGCTGGGCGTACGGGTTCTGCTGTTGGTGTTGCGCCTGGGCCTGGGTTTGTGCCTGGGCCTGGGCCTGTGCCTGCGCTTGTGCCTGGGCTTGGGCCTGTGCCTGCGCCTGGGTTTGCGCCTGCGCCTGCGCCTGGGCCTGCGCCTGGGCCTGGGCTTGGGCCTGGGCTTGGGCCTGTGCCTGTGCCTGGGCTTGGGCCTGTGCCTGCGCCTGGGTTTGCGCCTGCGCCTGCGCCTGGGTTTGCGCCTGCGCCTGCGCCTGCGCCTGCGCCTGCGCCTGCGCCTGCGCCTGCGCCTGCGCCTGCGCCTGGGCCTGTGCCTGCGCCTGGGCCTGTGCCTGCGCCTGTGCCTGCGCCTGGGCCTGTGCCTGCGCCTGCGCCTGTGCCTGTGCCTGCGCCTGCGCCTGGGCTTGGGCCTGCGCCTGGGCTTGGGCCTGGGCTTGGGCCTGCGCCTGGGCTTGCGCCTGGGCCTGGGCTTGGGCCTGTGCCTGTGCCTGTGCCTGTGCCTGTGCCTGTGCCTGCGCCTGGGCTTGGGCCTGGGCTTGGGCCTGTGCCTGCGCCTGCGCTTGAGCCTGGGCCTGCTGTTGGGCCTGGGCCTGCTGTTGGGCCTGGGCCTGGGCCTGGGCCTGCTGTTGGTTTTGGGGGTTCTGTTGCTGGGGGGTCTGGTTCTGGGTCTGGGGCTGGGTGGGGTCGAACGGTTGGCGGTTGGCGTCGAGGACCAGGTGCCAGACGTTCTTGGCGCTGGTGTTGATGGGCTGGTCGCTGACCTTGCCGGTCTGGCTGTCGACCCAGACGACCTTGCCGTTGTGGTTGACCGCGTTGAAGACGTGGGCTCCGCCGTTGGGCCAGGTGACCAGGACCGCCGCCGCGGCGCCGGGGCCGGCGGCGTGGAGATCCTTGGCTATCTGGTCATAGCCGTCCTTGGAGTTCGGGCCGGAGTTGCGGAACTTGGCGCCCGTGTACTGCTCGATGTTGCGGGTGCCGTCGCGCTCGCCCGAAGCGCGGTCGATGCCGCCCTTGCCGTCCGGGTCGTAGGTGCGGACCCCGGACACCTGCGGGTTGCCGTACCAGGACTCCATGAAGGAGCGGGTGCAGTCGGCGCAGTTGTTGGAGCGGCCGAGGACGGTGGGGCCGCCGTCGTTCTGGAGCTGGGCCCAGGGCTGGAACGGGTCGTTGAAGGCCCGTGGGGTGCCATCCGGGTTCCGCGGGAAGTTCGCTTCCAGGGCCTGCTGGTCGTGGGGGAAGGGCAAGTACAGGCCGCTGGGCTGGTGGTTGAGGGTGACCCGCACGTCGAGGTGGCTCGGGCGGTTCGAGGGCTGCTGGACCGGCGCCTGGTGCTGTTGTTGCTGCTGCTGGTCCGGGGTGGGCTGGGTCTGGTTGGGGTTCTGGTGCTGCGGCGTGGGCTGCTGGTGGGGAGCCTGCTGCTGGTGGGGTGCCGGCTGTTGCTGTTGTTGCTGCTGCTGGTTTTGGGGCTGGTGTTGTTGGGGGGTTTGCTGCTGCGGGTGCTGTTGCTGGGTGGGCGTGGTGCTTTGGAGCGTGGGCTGCTGCTGGTGCGGTTGCTGCTGCTGTGGCGTCGGCTGCTGCGGCGTGGGCGGCTGCGGCTGCGGCTGCTGGTTCTGGTGCGGGATGTTGGGGTTCGGCGCGCTGGGAGCTTGGGCACCCGGGCGTGACGGGGCCTGCTCGGGGCCGTCGGCCTGGGGTCGGTCCGAACGGGTGGGGTCAGGCTGCTGCTGTGTTGTGTCCGGGCGGGACGACTCCGGGCGCGACGAGTCCGGGTGCGACGAGTCCGGGCGGGTGCCGTCCGGGCGGGTGCCGTCGGGGCGGGATGCGTCCGGGCGCGGCGTATCGGGGCGCGTTTCGTCGGGACGTGTCGCGTCGGGACGGGTGCCGTCCGGGCGTGTGTCGTCGGGGCGCGACGAGTCTGGGCGGGTGCTGTCAGGACGGTTGCCGTCTGGGTGGGTTGCGTCAGGACGTGTCGCGTCCGGGCGGGTGCCATCGGGACGTGTGCCATCGGGCCGTGTCGCGTCGGGGCGGGCGCCGTCCGGAATGGTGCCGTCGTGGTGTGAGTCCGACGGGTCCTGCTGGGGGTGCTGCTGCCGGCCGTCGCCCTGGCCCGGGGTGTCCGGGCGGGTGGGGTCGGTGTCGTGGAGGGGGCCGTCGAGGTGTGGGTTGTGTGGGGGGCGCTCGGGGGTGGGCTGCTGGGTGTGGTCCTGGACGATCTGCGAGCCGTCCGCGCGGCGGTTGTTGCCGGGGGGTGTGGTGGGTGCGTCGCGGCGCGGGCCGTCCAGGCGGGGGTTGTACGGGGCCGACGTCTGTTCCCTGCGGGGGCCGTCGAGGCGGGGGTTGTAGGCCGGGGCGTCGGGGCGGGGTTGCTGGGTGGCGTCGTGGATGGCCTGGGAGCCATCGGGACGGCGGTTGGTGCGTGCAGAAGCGTTGCCGCCGTTGGAGTTGGACGGTGTGCCGCTGCGGGGCGCGGTGGGGGTGGTGGCGCCGCCCTGGGGCGGCATGGCGCCCATCATCGGGCCGCCGGCCTGGGGGGAGTTGGGCTGCGCCTGGGGCGTGGGGGTGGAGGGCGCGCTGGTGCCGGGGTCGGCGGTGTGCTGGGTGCGCGGGGGGAGGGTGGCGGTGCCCGCGGACTGGGTGGTGACGGTGGTGTCGTCGGCGTCCTCGGTCGGCATGGGGTTGCCGGGGGCCGGGTCACGCTGCTGGATCGGCTGGCCGGACGAGGGCGTGTGGTGTACGGGGGCGCCCTGGGGCGGCGTGCTGACGTGCGGCATCGAGGTGCGGCCGCTGCCACCGGTGTTGCTGGAGTTGTCCCCGTTGCCGGAACCGTTACCGGATCCGTTGTTGGTCCCGTTGCCGGTTCCGTCGTTGGAGTTGTCGCCGTAGGAGGGCGGGTTGCCGGCTACGGGGTCCGGGGTCGGCGAGGGCGTCGGGGTCGACTGGGGCGCGTCAGGGTGCGAAGGCCCGCCCTCGTGGGGGGAGTTGTCCGGCGCGGGGGCGGGGCGGGCGGCGTCCGGAGTGGTGTCGGGGGTCGGCTGGGTGCTGACCGAGTCCGTGTCCGGGCGTGCGAAGCCCGGGGTGGTGTCCCGGGTCGGCTGGGTGGTGATCCCGTCGGAGTCGGGGCGGGCCGAGTCGGGGGTGCGGTCGGGGGTTGGCTGGGTGCTGACGGCGTCCGTGTCCGGGCGGGTGGCGTCGGGGGTGGTGTCCCGGGTCGGCTGGGTGGTGATCCCGTCGGAGTCGGGGCGGGCCGAGTCCGGGGTGTTGTCTGGGGTGGGCCGGGTGCTCGCCGAGTCGGAATCCGGGCGGGAGGCGTCCGGGGTGGGGCCGCCGGAGTCGGGGGTGCCCGAGCCCGGAGTGCCCGAGTCCGGAGTGCCGTTGGAGTCGGGGGTGTGGGAGGCCCCGTACGGGCTGTCGTTGCCGCCCGAGTAGCCCTCGTCGAACGGGGAGCGCTGGGCCGGTGGCGGGAGGGGCTGCGCGTCAGGGACGTTGTGCGGGGTGTCCGAGCCGTTGGGGGAGCTGTCGGAGGAGGGGGAGGGAGAGGAGGGGGAGTTGGTGTCGGGGCCGGCGCTGTCCGGGGTGCCGGATGCGCCGGTGTTGTCCGAGGCGCGGGGGGTGTGGCTGGTGGAGCCGCCGTCCGAGCCGCCGCGGTTGCCGCCGCTGGAGTCGTTCGACGTGCTGGACGAACCGCCGCCGTCGGAGCTGCTGCCCGAGCCGCTCCCGGAACTGCTGCCGGAGCCGCCGTCGCCCGCACCACTGCTGGAACTGGAACTGGAACTGGAACTCGAACCACTGCCGGAGCTGCTGCCGGACCCGGACCCGCTGCCCGAGCCGCCGCCGTCGCTGCTGCCGCTGCCCGAACCGCTGCCGGACCCGCTCTCCGAGTTACCGGAGCCCGCGCTGTCGCCGTCGCCGCTGGAGTCGCTGCCCTCGCTCCCGTGTCCGGCCGCGCTGTCCAGGCCATGACGGGCGTGTCGTCCGGCCCGGCCGCCGGCGCCGTCGCGGAGGCCTTCGCCGAGGGTTTCGCCGGTGTTCTTGATGGCGTCGGTGGCGGCTTTCTGGCCCTCCTTGAGGGTGCGGCCGGCGTTGTAGCCGTTCTGCGCGCCGAAGTTCTGGTTGACGGTCTGGGCGATGATGTCGGAGACCATGGCCTCCAGCGCGGAGATCACCGGCTCCTTGGCGGCCTCCAGGATGGTGTCCAGCAGCTGCTTGGCGACCTCCTTGAGGATCTTGCGGATCACTTCACGGGTGGCCAAGGTCGCGGCCGCGCCACCGATTTCGGAAAGGCCGAGGGTGAAAGGCGCCGCGACCTGTGCCGCGATGATTTCCGCGGCCAGAATCGCCAGCTGGACAATCACGGCGACCTTCATGCCGATGACCAGCATGGCGGCGGCTTCCAGCGTGAAGGCGATGACCTCGGCCGCCTCGCGGGCGTCGTTGAAGTAACCGGAGCCGCCGGAGAACTTCTCCCAGGTCTTGCTGAAGCCCTCGATGGAGTCGCCGTAATTCTGGCTGACCACATTGGAGGCGTAGGTGGTGCCCCGGGCCTGGTGGCCCTCGACCTCGGCTGCGAAAGTGCGCCAGACCTGGGCACATTCCATCAACTTGTCTTCGTCTGCGTGCGGCCAGTTGAAGCCGAGCATATCCAGGACCCACTCAAGTGGATCCGGCAGCATGACAGACAAGGTAGAGCTCCCCCGTGAAAAAAGTGCAATTTGGCGTGGTGTGGACGGAGGCCTTATGAAAAGGCCTCCACGTCAAAGACTTCGGAACCGACCGCCGGCCTCAGCCGCTGGCAGGTCTCCAGGCGGTGCGGACCACCTGGGGGCCCTGTTCCTTCGTCGGGTCCTGCCACGCCTGTTTGTTCTCGACGTGCTGCTTCATCAAGGACTCGCTGAAGTCCTCGCCCTCCGCGTAATTCTTGGACATGGAGGTGAGCGCCTTGCCGATTTCCTGGAGTTTCGAGGAGAGGTGGCCCATCGACTCGTACATGCCGTCGCGCACACCCTCGTAGGCGACACCGAACTTCTCGCCGATGTCGTCATCCCCCCACGGCGGAGCGCCGTCCTTGCTGTCGAACGTCGTCAGCCCGCTCCAGAACTGCTGGCCGAACGACTTCTCCGGCGGCGGGGGCTGGTTGTCCCCCTTGCTGGGCGGACCCGCGCCCAGCGCGCTCAGGCCGTCCATCAGCCGTGCGACCGAGGTGTAGAAGTCCTCGCCGAGCTTGACGAAGCTGGTGCCCTCAGCCTTGAGGGACTCCACATCCGTCTGGAACCCGCCTGCCCCCACAACATCCCCCATGTTGGTAATGGTTACTCAATGATATCTACAAGCCAAAGCTTAAAGGCGGGCGGTGACAGCCCGCCAGGTGGTACCGCGCGAGAGCCCCGGCGCCGGGCGGGACGCCCCTGCCGGCCCGCCCGGCTTCAGGAGCCGCTCGGCCGGTACCAGCGGTGGTAGAGCTCGACCGCCTCCTCCGGGGGGAAGTTGGGCAGGAAGGTGACATCGCCGTTCACCTTGGAGATGGCGACGTTGCTCCCGCCCGGATCGGACGGCGGGGCGTCGGGGTCCTCGGGGGCCGGCCAGCTCGCGTGCACCAGGTAGGCGACGTCGAATTCATGGACAAACAGGGCGGACGGACCGTCGGGCGAACCGACTTCGGGGAAGTGCTGCCGGCCGATCTCCAGGGCTTCGTCCTGGCTGGTCGGCACCGGCTTCGGCGCGCCGTCCTCCGCGCCACCGTGCGGAGGAACCGGAGGGACCGGGGGCGGCGTGGGCGGCGTGGGGGGCTGGCCGGGATTGCTGCCCGTCATGCCGGGATCTGTCATGGACGCTGCTCTCCTTGGCGCTGATCTTGGCGCGGGTCTTGGCGCTGATCTTGTCGGTGGTGGTCAACCTAACTCACGCCGCGCAAGCCTGTTCGGTTCGCGGGAACGGCTGCCGAGTGGCCTGCCCGCGCTCAGCCGAAGAGGACCCGTGCCAGGTAGAAGTCGAGGAGCTCCGCGTCGCCGAGGACCTCGAAGGCTTCGTCGTCGGCGGGGCGTCGGCCGTAGATGAGGAGCAGGAGATCGGTCAGGGGAGCGCGGACGGAGACGGCGGCTTCCTCGGCGGAACGGCGCCAGGCGAGGGCGTCGCCGGTGAGGTCGACCAGCCAGTCGGCGGCCGCTTCCGGCGGGGTGTCCGTGGCGTGGAAGTGGAGGGTACGGCCGGGGCCGAGCAGTTCGCGCCGATCGGGGTGGAAGTCGAACATCTCGGGGAGGGAACCGAGTTCCATCCACTCGTCCATGGTGTCGATGGCGATGTGCTGGTCGACGGCGAAGTCCGCGCCGAGGGCCAGGGTGGCATCGCAGCGGTGGATGACGGTCTCGTGGGCCATCCGGCGGGCGAAGAAGAGCGGGGACCCGGAGGGGAGCGGGGTCCAGATCCTGGTGTCCGGGCTCGTGGCGCGGAGGGCGGTGGCCAGGAGTCCGGCGCCCTCGGTGAGCCAGGCGGCGAGTTCAGGCGGGGTCTGGGTGGTGTCGCGGGGGAGGGTTCGCAGGGCGGTGTCGGGCGGGGGTTCGGTGGCCCGGGTTCGCACGATCTCCTCGACCCAGCGGTGGGCCTCGCCCAGATGCCGGAGCAACTGGGCGAGGTTCCAGTCGGGGCAGGAGGGGACGGAGGTGGTGAGGGCGGTGTCCTTGGTGAGGACGGATGCCAGCAGGTCTGCCTGGGTGACGATCTCGGTGCAGTAATCGTCGTAGCTCAGGGTGGAGTTCATGCCGTCACGGTAGAGGCCGCTACCGACATTGAGCCGTTACCACGTGCGGATGGCCGCCTCCAGGCGGAAGCGCAGCCGGCAGATGACGGCGTCCGTGGCCCGGCGAACGGCGTGGGCGACGACCGCGCCGCGCTGGTTCTGGAGCGGCCGCTGCCGGAGGTGGGTGGGTTCGGCCTCCGGGGTGAGGGTGGTGATGCGGGTGGCGGGGTGGCGGGGTGGCGGGGTGCCCGGCGTGACGGTGATGCGGGGTGGCGAGCGGTCAGGGCGGTGGCTTACGTGGCGATCGGGCGTCCTATGGAGCGGGTGTCGGCACCGCGTTGGCGACCGCTTCGACACCGGTCAGCGTCGAGTAGCCGGACGCGAACGCCTTGAGCAGGAGCAGGACGCCGAGAGGCGTGGCGTTGTGGGCGAGGGCGGAGGCATGGCCGTCGGCGGTGAGGGGGGAGGCCGGGGCGTCGTGCGTGGCTCGCCTCAACCTCCGCCGACGCCCGTGGCGTTGCCGTCGCCGGGCGTGGTGGCGCCGGTTGTGGTGCTGGCGCCGGTCGTGACGGTGGCGCCGGGTGTGGTGGCGCCCGTGGTGCCGCCGTTGCCTCCGGTGAGGATGCTGCTGGTGCCTCCTGTGGCGTTGCCGCTGGTGCTGCCGGTGGTGGCGTTGCCTCCGGTGGCGTTGCCGCTGGTGCTGCCGGTGGTGGCGTTGCCGCCGGTGGCGTTGCCGCTGGTGCTGCCGGTGGTGGCGTTGCCGCCGGTGGCGTTGCCGCTGGTGCTGCCGGTGGTGGCGTTGCCGCCGGTGGCGTTGCCGCTGGTGCTGTTGGTGCTGGCGTTGCCGCCGGTGGCGCTGCCTCCGGTGCCGCTGGTGCTGGCGTTGCCGCCGGTGGCGCTGCCTCCTGACCCTCCGGTGCCTCCGGCTCCTCCGGCTCCGCCGAGGATGCCGCCGCCGGTGCCTCCGGATCCTCCAGATCCTCCGGCTCCGCCGAGGATGCCGCCGCCGGTGCCTCCGGATCCTCCAGATCCTCCGGCTCCGCCGAGGATGCCGCCTCCTCCGGATCCTCCAGACCCTCCAACTCCGCCGAAGATGCCGCCTCCTCCGGTGCCTCCGGACCCTCCAACTCCGCCGAAGATGCCGCCTCCTCCGGTGCCTCCGGACCCTCCAACTCCGCCGAAGATGCCGCCGCCGAGGACGCCAGACCCTCCAGACCCCCCGGCCCCGGCGCCACCGACAACNGCCAGACCCTCCAGACCCCCCGGCCCCGGCGCCACCGACAACGCCGCCGCTGGTGCCGGACCCAACTCCACCGCCGCCGGTCGTGGCGCCGCCGGTAGTGGTGGCACCGGTAGTGCTGGTGCCGGTTGTGGTGCCGGTTGTGGTGCCGCCGGTGGTGGCGCCAGTCGTGGTGGCGCCCGTGGTTCCACCGCCTGGCAGTGTGCAGTTCGACGGGAAATTGACGAGCTTTCCGGTCTGCTTGTCAAAGTGGAACGACGAGCAGAGCACGTCCGGTGTCAGGTTCGACGATTGCGCCGTGGCCTTCGTAGGCGCTGCGTCAGCGGCCACCGCGCTGATCGCGCCCACCGTTCCGGTGAGCGTCACAGCCAGGAAAGACACACCGACCACCTGGGGAACGCGCTTCCGAATGCTCGTCCGGATGTTCGTCGTCATGGTGCCTGCTCTTGGGTGGATGGGCCGTGGGTACCTCCACCAGCGTGGGAGGTCGACCATGACGGCGGCGTTGATCCGGCGTGACCCTCGCGTGACGCTGCCCAGTACCGGGCGCGGGGAGCCGACATCTCGTGCAGCCGGCCCGTCCCCGGCGAGCGAGCTGATCCACCACTCGAACCGGTCCGTGTTTGACCAGGCTGGTGCAGATTTCCTTGGACTCGGCACCGTACTTGGGGTGCTCGAACCAGCCTTGGCGCTCGTACACACCGACCACGATCAGTCGAGGCGATCACGTTCGAAGCGGCCTGCGCCCGGAGCCCGGGCCTGCGCCTCAAGCCGTTCCGCGTGGTCGACGGGGATGGCATGCCCTGATCTTCCACACCCGTGTCAAGGCGGACCTGGCGCGCAAGTTCGGACTGTTCATGCACCACGTACCGGATGCCGGACCCCCGGGCCTGAGCGCCACGGTCCGGGCGCACTCGCCCGGACCCAGGACGCCATTCGGGCCGCGGGTACGTTCCCGATCCGGAACTGTCGGCCGGACCGGCCGGCGGCCTGATTTCCGTAGCGACGACCTGCGAGCTCTGCGAGCCGCCGCGCGCGAGGTCCGGTGCCGACTGCTCGAACACCGGACCCCACTGATCCGCCGCTCTGTGCCCGCTCCCTCAACGGCTCTACTGCCACTGGGGGAGTGGAGGAGGCTGACATGAGCGAGTGGATCAGGCCACAGCACGCGGTGACGCTGGTGCCTCAGCCGATGGTGGCGCCGGTCGAGGTGGCACCGGTGGTACCGCCTCCGCCTCCGCCGATGGTGGCACCGGTGGTGGTGGCACCTGTCGTGCCGCCTCCGCCTCCGCCGATCGTGGCGCCGGTGCTGGTGGCGCCTGTGGTGCCGCCTCCGCCTCCGCCGATGGTGGCGCCGGTGCTGGTGGCGCCCGTGGTGCCGCCTCCGCACAAGCGTCCGCTGACGATGACGCCGCCGATGATGCAGAGGCGTACTCCGCCGATGGTGGCGCCGGTGGTGGTGGCGCCTGTGGTGCCGCCTCCGCCTCCGCCGATGGTGGCGCCGGTGGTGGTGGCACCGGTCGTGCCGCCGCCGCCTCCGCCGATCGTGGCGCCGGTGCTGGTGGCGCCTGTCGTGCCGCCTCCGCCTCCGCCGAGCGTGGCGCCGGTGCTGGTGGCGCCTGTCGTGCCGCCTCCGCCTCCGCCGATGGTGGCGCCGGTGGTGGTGGCGCCTGTGGTGCCGCCTCCGCCTCCGCCGATGGTGGCGCCGGTGGTGGTGGCACCGGTCGTGCCGCCTCCGCCTCCGCCGATCGTGGCGCCGGTGCTGGTGGCGCCCGTGGTGCCGCCTCCGCCTCCGCCGATCGTGGCGCCGGTTGTGGTGGCGCCCGTTGTCTGGCCCGGCACTTCTAGTGCCGACGACGTGGGCGTTGTCTGAGGCGCTGCATCAGCGCCCATCGCGGTTATCGCACCCACCGTTCCGGTGAGTGTCACGGCCAGGAAAGACGCGCCGATCACGTGGGGAATGCGCTTCCGTATGTTTGTCGCCATGATGCCTGCTCCTGAGTGGATGGACCGTGGGCACCTTCAGGGTGGGAGGTCGACCATGACCGGGGTGTTGGTCCGGCGTGACCCCCGCGTGACACCGCTCGGTACCCGGTACCCGGTGCGGGGAGCCGACAGCTTGTGCAGTCAGCCCGTCTCCGGCGAGTTGGTCCACCACACGAACCGGTCCGCGCGTGACCAGGTCGGTGCAGATCTCGGGTCTCCGGGGATGAGGAATCGCCCCGACTTCGACGGGCTTATGGCATTGGCCACGCAAAAACCCCGCCCGCTTGGTGTTTCCAGGGCGGCGAGGTCGGGTCGCTGGTATTGCTGCTCTGGGAAGGATGACGCCTGTACCGGTGCTCGGTGCGGGCCCTTCTCGGTGACCCTGAGCGGCTGGCGGCGATAGCTGGAGAGCGGGCAGAAATCACCACTGGCCAGCGTGGGAATCACTGGCCAGCGTGGGAATCATGGGAAACGTATCTCCGACCGCTGAGACTTCACGATCCC
Source organism: Streptomyces inhibens (assembly GCF_003389455.1). Taxonomy (GTDB): domain Bacteria; phylum Actinomycetota; class Actinomycetes; order Streptomycetales; family Streptomycetaceae; genus Streptomyces; species Streptomyces inhibens. The sequence continues at coordinate 125,747 of NZ_QUAC01000077.1, forward strand.
TGAGGCTTCACGATCCCTGTGGCTTCAGGGACGCTGAGGCTTCACGGACCGTGCCTGCCTACGTTGCTGCGTACGTCCGTCCCTGAGTACGTCCCATACGTCCCATACGTCCCTGCGCACGTCGCATACGTCCCTGCGCACGTCGCATACGTCCTTGCGCACGTCCCATACGTCCCTGCATGCGTTCCGGCGCGTGCGTCAAAGGCACGTCAGCGGTACGTCAAGGTTCGCGGGGGCCGTGTCAGCGCCGTGTAAACGCCTCCGGTGCCCCGGGTGGCCCGCTCTAGCTTCTGAAGCATGGGACGGCGACGAGGCCTGGGGCCCGAATTCACGACGGACGATGGCGACGATGCGGGTGAGACCGGCGAGGCCGGTGAGGCGGGCGAGGCCCGGTCGGCGATACCGCCACCGTCGGTGCGCCATGGCGGGACGGACCATGACCGCACCTGGCTGCCCGAGCTGCGGGCCGCGCTCTGCTGTACGGCCGGGCTGTTCGCCCTCATGCTGCTGGTCGACCTCGCCAACGGGACGCTCGTGCCATGGCGGCTGCTGTGCTGGGCGGCCGTCGCGCTGGCGCTGTTCGCGATGCTCTGCCCGCCACGGGTGACGGCCGGTGAGCGCTGGCTGGCGTCCCGTGGACCGGTGCGTACCCGCAGGGTCCACACGGATCTGCTCGTCTCCGTCCGGCTCTGCGACGGGATGGCCCCGCGGCTGGTGCTGCGCGATGCCGTGGGCGGCCGGGTGGAGCTGGACCCGAAGGTCCTCACCGCGAATCCGGTGCTGTGGCACCGTCTTGACCAGGGCGTATGCCGCTCCCGCGAGCGGGGGCTGCTGCGCTGTGGCGCGGCCCCGCTGCGGGCGCTGGCGGAACGGATCGATCACGACGGCGCACGGGCCGTGTTCGAGGCGTCGGGGCTGGAGTGAACCGCCCGGCCGGCGGTGGGACAGCCAGAACTGCCAGAACTGCCAGAACAGCCAGAACGGCCGGGCCAGCCAGAACGGCCGGGCCAGCCGGGCCAGCCGGGTCAACCGAGACAGCCGGGTCAACCGGGCCAGCGAGGCCAGCCCGGCAGATCACTCGCCGCCGCCGCTCACCCCTTAGCCGGCCGGGAGAAGTCGTGCCGCACACCGGTGAGCTGTTCCGAGGCGGCCCACAGCCGCTCGCCGTTCGCGTCGTTCCTGGTCCAGGGGGCGCGGTAGGACTGGGCCGGGGCGCCGCGCAGTCCGCTGCGCGGGCCGATGAAGGAGTCGGGCCGCATGTGCGGGGCGGTGGCCGCGCAGAGGGTGCCCAGGGCGCCGCCGTCGGGGGACTGGGCGATCAGGCGGTTGCCGAGCTCGATGAAGCGTTCGGCGGAGGTGCGGCCCTCCATACGGGCGCCCGCGGTCTGCAGATTGGTGGAGGCGTAGCCGGGGTGCGCGGCGGCCGCGACGACCTGCGAGCCGGCCGCGGCCAGCCGCCGGGAGAGCTCGTGGGTGAAGAGGAGATTGGCGGTCTTCGAACGGCCGTAGGCGATCCAACGGCGGTAGGAGCGCTCGCTGTTGAGGTCGCCGAGATCGATGTCGGCGAGGGCGTGCAGCATGCTGGAGACGGTGACGACGCGGGCTCCGGGCGTGGCCAGGAGCTTGGGCAGCAGCAGTCCGGTCAGCGCGAAGTGGCCGAGGTGGTTGGTGCCGAACTGCATCTCGAAGCCGTCGGCGGTGGTGCGGTACGGCAGCGCCATCACGCCCGCGTTGTTGATGAGCAGGTCGAGGCGGTCGCCGTCGAAGTCGTCGAGGGTGGCCGCGAAGTCCCGTACGGAGGACAGATCGGCGAGGTCCAGCGGCCGGAACTCGGCCTCGGCGGTGGGGACTTCGGTGCGCAGCCGGTCCAGGGCGGCGTTGCCGCGCGACGGATTGCGGCAGGCCAGCAGCACCCGGGCGCCGCGCCGGGCCAGTTCGCGCGCGGTGATGTAGCCGATGCCGCTGTTCGCGCCCGTGACGACCGCCGAGCGGCCGGTCTGGTCGGGGATGTGGCTGGTGTTCCACCGGGTCACGCCTGCACTCCTCCGTAGGGGGCGTCCAGGCTACGCCTGGGGGTACGGCGACCAGGGGCGCAGGTGCGGGCCCGGCTCCGTGCCGGGCCCGCCTTGAGGTCAGGCCTTGAGGTCAGGCCTTGAGGTCAGGACTTGAGGTCAGGACTTGACGAGCGTGACCTCGGCCGTCTTGTACCCGGTGTCGACCGTCACCGGGTAGTCGCGGTCATCCGCCCTGCCGATGCCGCGCACCGTCGCGGTGCCGGGCTGGAAGGTGGTGCCGGGCTCCATGCTGGCGAAGGAGACGGTCCACGGGACCGGGGCCCCGGGGGTGCAGTTGACGACCTGCTCCTCGTACCAGCCGGCCGGCGTCGCACGCTTCTGGGTCTGGTCGGCGTTGCCGGCGAGGGTGATCCGGGCCGGCTTGTTGCAGGTCACGTTGCCGCCGACGGTGATCTTGCCGGTGTGGGTGTCGACCTTGCCCGTGGTGTCGAGGTTCAGGCCGACGGCCAGCTCGGCCGGCGGCTCGGCCGTGCGGGCGTGGACCTCGCCGCGCAGGGGCAGCGTCGATCCGTTGCAGTACTGCTCGAAGGTGGCGTCGAGTTCGCGTATGTAGCCGTAGGGGCCGTACGCGATGTGGGAGATGGTGAAGGAGCCGGTGCCGGTGTCGCAGGACCGGTCGGTCTCGCCGAACTGGAGCTCCGGGTCTTCGGGCTTGGCGTAGGGCCAGCGCGATGCCCCGGTGAAGGTGGCACCGTCGGTCAGCTTCTGGCCGTCAGGAGCGGCCATGTGGAGGTACCAGCGCTTGCCTTCGGGGGTGACTACCGTGAGGCCTACGGAGTTCTCGTCGGTGGGACCCGAGACGTCGAACATCTCGGTGGCCCCGGCCGTGTACTGGTGGGACTGCCCGTCCGAGACGAACTCGCCCGGCTCGCCGCTGAAACTGAGGGATCCCGATACGGCGTCGTGGGCCTGCGCCGTGCCTGTCAGCGGGGCCGCCGCCACCGCCAGGGTCATGGCCGTCGCGAGAACGGCCGCCGCACGGGCCACAGTGCGTCTCGGCGCGCTGCTTTTCATCAAGCTTCTCCTCCAAGGAGCGGTTCCGGTCCTGGTGGGCCGGGATGCGGTCGCACATGCGTCACCGATCGTCAGGTACCGGTCAAACCGGACCTAGATGAATGAGTCCGATGTTCTAGTGGTCGTAGGCGATCAGGGATCGTTTGGTCTTGGCGCCGGTGGTCCAGTTGTGCCAGATGCCGGCTGCCAGGGCGAGGAGT
>NZ_QUAC01000065.1 GCF_003389455.1 Streptomyces inhibens
GGCCACGGTGTCGCCGGTCGCGCCGGGTGCGGGCACCCCCACCGGCACCGTCACCTTCGTCATCACCGGTGGTCCCACGCTCACCGGCACGCTCTCGGGCGGTACGGCCAGCGTCACCACCAGCGCACTCACCGTCGGTACGCACACGGTCACCGCGACCTACAGCGGTGACGCCAACTTCACCGGTTCCAGTGGGACGGACACCCAGACGGTCGTTCAGGCGTTGACCACGACGTCGGTCACGTCGTCCCCGGATCCGTCCGTGGTGGGGCAGACGGTCAGCTTCACGGCCACGGTTGCGCCGGTTGCGCCGGGTGCGGGTACTCCCACCGGCACCGTCACCTTCCTCGCCACCGACGGGCTCACCACGGTGACGCTCACCGGGACGCTCAGCGGCGGCACTGTCACCGTGAGCACCAACGGGCTGGTGACCGCGGGCACTTACCTGGTCACCGCGACGTACAGCGGTGACGCCAACTTCGTCAGTTCCGTCGGAACGGACACCCAGACGGTGGGGCAGGCGGCCACGACCACCTCGGTGACGTCGTCGCCCGACCCGTCCGTGGTGGGACAGCCGGTGACCTTCACCGCGACCGTCGCGCCGGTCGCGCCGGGCGCGGGCACCCCCACCGGCGTGGTCGTCTTCGCCATCAGCGGTGGTCCGACGCTGACCGGCACCCTCTCCGGGGGTACGGCGAGCGTGACGACCAGTGCGCTCACCGCCGGTTCGCACACCGTCACCGCGACGTACGGCGGTGATGCCAACTTCGCGACATCGAGCGGCGCCGACACCCAGACGGTGAACCAGGCGTCGACCACGACCGCGGTGACCACGTCGCCGGATCCGTCCGTGGTGGGCCAGTCGGTGACCTTCACCGCCACGGTCTCGCCGGTCGCGCCGGGTGCGGGCACCCCCACCGGCACCGTGACGTTCGTCGCCACCGACGGGGTGACCACGGTGACCCTCACCGGGACCCTCAGCGGCGGCTCCACCAGCGTCAGCACCAACGGGCTGGTGACCGCGGGCACTTACCTCGTCACCGCGACCTACGCCGGCGACGCCAACTTCACCGGGTCCAGCGGTACGGACACCCAGACCGTGGGTCAGGCGGCCACCACCACCTCGGTGACCTCGGCGCCGGACCCGTCCGTGAGCGGGCAGCCGGTGACCTTCACCGCGACCGTCTCGCCGGTCGCGCCGGGCGCGGGCACTCCTACCGGTACGGTCACCTTCGCCATCAGCGGTGGCCCGACCCTGACCGCCACCCTCTCCGGGGGTACGGCAAGCGTCACCACCGGGCTCGCCGCCGGATCCCACACCGTCACCGCGACCTACAGCGGTGACGGCAGCTTCACGGGCTCCAGCGGGACGGACACCCAGACGGTGATCCAGGCGCTGACCACGACCTCGGTCAGCTCGTCGCCCGACCCGTCCGTGGTGGGACAGACGGTGACCTTCACCGCCAATGTCTCGCCGGTCGCACCGGGCGCGGGCACTCCCACCGGCACGGTCGTCTTCCTCGCGACCGACGGGCTCACCACGGTGACCCTCACCGGGACCCTCAGTGGCGGCTCCGTCAGCGTCAGCACCAACGGGCTGGTGACCGCGGGCACTTACCTGGTCACCGCGACGTACAGCGGTGACGCCAACTTCGTCGGTTCCGCCGGTACGGACACCCAGACCGTGAGCCAGGCGTCGACCACCACCTCGGTGACCTCGTCGCCCGACCCGTCCGTGGTCGGACAGCCGGTGACCTTCACGGCCACCGTGGCGCCGGTCGCGCCGGGTGCCGGGACACCGACCGGCGTCGTCACGTTCGTCATCACCGGTGGTCCCACGCTCATCGGCACGCTCTCGGGCGGTACGGCGAGCGTCACCACCAACGTACTCGCCGCCGGTTCGCACACGGTCACCGCGACCTACAGCGGTGATGCCNTTCGCACACGGTCACCGCGACCTACAGCGGTGATGCCAGCTTCACCGGTTCCAGTGGGACCGACACCCAGACGGTGAACCAGGCGTCGACCACGACCTCGGTCACCACGGTGCCGGATCCGTCCCTGGTGGGGCAGCTGGTGACCTTCACGGCCACTGTCGCGCCGGTCTCGCCCGGTGCGGGAATTCCCACCGGCACGGTGACGTTCGTCGCCACCAACGGGGACACCACGGTGACTCTCACCGGGACCGTCGTGGCCGGGTCTGCCGTCGTCAGCACCAACGGGCTGGTGACCGCGGGCAGTTACCTCGTCACCGCGACCTACAGCGGTGACGCCAACTTCACCGGCTCCAGCGGGACGGACACCCAGACCGTGGGCCAGGCGTCGACCACCACCTCGGTGATCTCGTCGCCCGACCCGTCCGTGGTCGGACAGCCGGTGACCTTCACGGCCATCGTCGCGCCGGTCGCGCCGGGCGCGGGTACTCCCACCGGCACGGTCACCTTCGTCATCACCGGTGGCCCGACGCTGACCGCCACCCTCTCCGGGGGTACGGCGAGCGTCACCACCAGTGCACTCACCGCCGGTACGCACACGGTCACCGCGACCTACAGCGGTGACCCCAGCTTCACCGGATCGAGCGGGACGGACACCCAGACGGTGACCCAGGCGTTGACCACCACCTCGGTGACCACGGCGCCGGACCCGTCCGTGGTGGGGCAGACGGTCAGCTTCACAGCCACGGTTGCGCCGGTCGCGCCGGGCGCGGGTACGCCGACCGGCACCGTGACCTTCCTCGCCACCGACGGGCTCACCACGGTGACCCTCACCGGGACGCTCAGCGGCGGCACTGTCACCGTGAGCACCAACGGGCTGGTGACCGCGGGCGCTTACGTCGTCACCGCGACGTACGGAGGCGATGCCAACTTCGTCGGATCCGTCGGGACGGACACCCAGACCGTGGGGCAGGCGGCCACGACCACCTCGGTGGTTTCGGCGCCGGACCCGTCCGTGAGCGGTGAGCCGGTGACCTTCACCGCGACCGTCTCGCCGGTCGCGCCGGGCGCGGGTACCCCCACCGGCGTGGTCGTCTTCGCCATCAGCGGTGGCCCGACCCTGACCGCCACCCTCTCCGGGGGGACGGCAAGCGTCACCACCGGGCTGGACGCCGGATCCCACACCGTCACCGCGACCTACAGTGGCGACGCCAACTACACCGCGTCCAGCGGGACCGACAGCCAGACGGTGAACCAGGCGTCGACCACCACCTCGGTGGCCTCGTCGCCCGACCCGTCCGTCTTCGGACAGCCGGTCACCTTCACCGCCACGGTCGCCCCGGTCTCACCCGGAGCCGGCACCGTGACCGGCACGGTGACCTTCGTCATCAGCGGTGGTGGGGGCGGCGCGTTTACCGCCACCGTCGTCGGGGGTACGGCGAGCGTCACCACCAACTCCCTTGACGTCGGTACGCACACCGTCACCGCGACCTACAGCGGTGATGCCAACTTCACCGGTTCCACCGGTACGGACACCCAGACGGTGAACCAGGCGTCGACCATCACCACGGTCACCTCGTTCCCCGACCCGTCCGTCTCCGGAGGCACGGTCGCGTTCGTCGCCTTCGTGGCGGCGCTGGCGCCCGGAGCGGGCATTCCGACCGGCACGGTCGCCTTCACGATCACCGATGGCGTGACCACCGTGAACCTGACCGGAACCCTGGACATCGCCGGTGTCGCCGCCGTGAGCACCCCGCTGGTCACGCCCGGGCTCTACAACGTCACGGCGGTCTACGCCGGTGACGCGAACTTCACCACCTCCACCGACACCGACACCCAGACCGTCATCTGACCCTCCACTCCGACCCACCACACAGCGCCGGGCCGTCCCCTTGGGGCGGCCCGGCGTCCGCATGCGCCCGCACGGACCGGCCACCTCCGGTCCTGCGAACGCCCTACCGGCCTTCCGGCACCGCCGCCTTTGGCTCATGCGCCGTTGCCCCCGGCGCCTCCCCGAACCGGGCCAGTACGAGAGCGCCCACCACCGCGAGCGCGAAGCCGGCGACGGCCAGCGGGGTCAGGCCCTCGCGCGTACGGTCGCCGAGCCAGGCGACGCCGACCAGGGCCGGGCCGACGGTCTCACCGATCACCATGCCCGCGGTGGCGGCGGTGACCGAACCGCGCTGGAAGGCGGTGGTCAGCAGCAGGAACGCCGCGCCGCCGCCGATCAGCAGGGCGTAGACGGCGGGGTTGGTGAGCAGGGCGGGCAGCGTGAAGTCGTCGATGAGACGGACGGCGACCTCCACCACACCGAAGCCGAAACCGGCGCCCAGCCCGAGGGCCGCCGCACGGGCCCGGTCCGGGAGCCGGCCGGCCAGCGCGCCGGAGGCGAGCACCGCGACCGCGAACACCAGCACCGCGATCCGCAGACCGGGCGTACCCCGCAGATGCCCCTCCGCGCCGGACGCCAGCGCCAGCATCGCCAGACCCCCGCAGACCACGGCCACCGCGAGCCATTCACCTCGGCTGAGCCGGGTGTGCAGCACCGGCGCCGCGACCACCGCCGTGACCGCCAGGGTGGCCGCGAGCGCCGCCCCGACCGTGTAGATCGGCAGTGCCCGCAGCGCCGCCAGCTCCAGTACGAACCCCAGGCCGTCCAGGAGCAGTCCGAGCAGATACCGCCACTGGGTGAGCACCCGCAGCAGCAGCCGGGGGTCGACACCGGAGCCGGTGCCGGGAGCGGTGTCCTGTGCGGCCATGGCCTGTAGGACGGAGGCGGTGCCGAAGCACAACGCGGAGCCAAGTGCACAGACCATGCCAAGGACCATGAACCGACTGTAGGGGGTGGAGTCGGGTACCGGGCAGGCCCGTAACCGGGGAGCGGGAGGCCGCCGTCTAGGCTGGCCCCCGCTCAAACAGATGTCCATTGCCGCATCCACGGGGGAAGCTAAGAAATGGCCGAGAAAGCACGCCGACGACTGCGGTCGAGCACGGTGATCCTGGGCGGTATGGGCGCCCTGGCCGCCGCGCTGACCTCCTGCGGCTCCGAGCCCGACAAGCGCTGTGTGGACCGCAACAGCTACGACACCGTCAAGGGCTACCGCATCGTCGACTCCAAGAACTGCTCGGCGGGCGGCAGTTCGTCCTCCGGCAGCAGCGGTAGCAGCACCGGCAGCGGCGGATACGGCAAGAGCGGCCGCGGCACCGGCAAGCAGTCCGTCGACGGCCAGTGGTACTACGACCCGTCCAGCGCCGGCGGCAAGTACGCCGACAGCGGCACCTTCAGCAAGAGCACGGCGGTCAACCGCGGCGGCTTCGGCTGCTCGGGCTCGCACGGCCGCTACGGCTCCGGCGGCGGGTGACGGGCGCCGTATGGAACGCCACACCATCGAGCCCCGGCCCGGCTGGCAGCAGACCGTCGAGGCACAGGGCCTGATCTACCCGCTGACCCGCTACCCGGACGACTCGCTGCGCCCGTACTGGGACGAGAGCGCGTACTACGCGTTCACCCTCCCCGAGGTCGAGGCCCTGGAGGAGGTCGTCGAGGAGCTGCACGGCATGTGCCTGGCCGCGGCCGCGCACATCGTCGAACACAGCCGCTTCGCCGACCTCGGCATCGAGGACCCCCGGCTGGCGCAGCTGATCGCCGAGTCCTGGCGCCGGCGCGCCGAACTCCCCTCCCTCTACGGGCGGTTCGATCTGCACTACGACGGCAGCGGCCCGGCCAAGATGCTGGAGTACAACGCCGATACGCCGACCTCGCTGGTCGAGGCCGCGAGTCCGCAGTGGTTCTGGCTGGAGGACCGCTTTCCCGGCGCCGACCAGTGGAACTCGCTGCACGAGCGGCTGGTGGCGGCCTGGAAGCGGCAGGCCCCGCTGCTGCCGCCCGGCGCGCCGCTGCACTTCGCGCACTCCGCGGGCGACGAGCTCGGCGAGGACCTGATGACCGTCGCCTATCTGGAGGAGACGGCGCAGCAGGCGGGCCTGGAGACGGTCGCCCTCCCGGTGGAGGACATCGGCTGGGACCGGCTCTCGGGCCGCTTCGTCGACCAGCGGCTGCGCTTCATACGGGCCTGCTTCAAGCTCTACCCGTGGGAGTGGCTGGCCACCGACGACTTCGGCCCGTACGTCCTGGACACCCTCGACAACGGCGGCGGCACCGGCTCCACCCTCTGGATCGAACCGGCCTGGAAGATGCTGCTCTCCAACAAAGCGCTGCTGGCGGTCCTCTGGGAGCTCTACCCCGGCCATCCCAATCTGCTGCCCGCCTATCTCGACGGGCCGCGCGAGCTGGCGCACACCCGCGGTTACGCCGCCAAGCCGCTGCTCGGCCGGGAGGGCGCCGGCGTCACCCTGCACGAGCCGGGGGCCGAGCCGGTGCTGCGCGGGCCCGACGACCCGTGCTGCTACCAGGAGCTGGCGCCGCTGCCGGACTTCGACGGCAATCGTGTGGTGCTCGGCGCCTGGGTCGTCGAGGACGAGGCGGCGGGGCTCGGCATCCGGGAGTCGGCGGGACCGGTCACCGACGAGTACGCGCGCTTCCTGCCGCATGTGATCCGCTGAGGGCGCCCCGTCCGCCGGGAGCCGACGCGCCCCGCCCACCGGGCCGGGGCGCAGCGAGCGGCCGGGACTTCCTCGCCCGCCGGCCACCCGCTGCACGCCTGAAGGCGCCGCGACGACAGGGCCTAAGCCCCCAGTACGTCCCGCAACTGGCCCAGCCCCCAGTCCAGGTCCTCCTTGCTGATCACCAGCGGCGGCGCGAGGCGGATCGTCTGGCCATGGGTGTCCTTGACCAGCACCCCGCGCGCCATCAGCTGCTCGGACACCGCCCGGCCCGTACCGCGCGACGGGTTGATGTCCACACCCGCCCACAGTCCGCGCCCGCGCACCGCGTCGACCGCGTCGCCGGCCGCCAGCAGCGCCAGCTCGCCGTGCAGATGCTCGCCCAACTCCGTTGCCCGCTGCTGGAATTCGCCGGTCCGCAGCATCGCGATGACCTCCAGCGCCACCGCGCAGGCGAGCGGGTTCCCGCCGAACGTCGAGCCGTGCTCGCCCGGCGCGTACACGCCCAGCACCTCGCGGGAGGACACCACCGCCGACACCGGCACCACACCGCCGCCCAGCGCCTTGCCCAGCACATACATATCGGGCACCACGCCCTCGTGCTCGCAGGCGAAGGTCCGGCCGGTGCGGCCCAGCCCGGACTGGATCTCATCGGCGATGAACAGCACGTTCCGGCTGCGGGTCAGCTCCCGTACGCCCGCCAGATAGCCGGGCGGCGGCACCAGCACGCCCGCCTCGCCCTGGATCGGCTCCAGCAGCACCGCGACGGTGTTCTCGTCGACGGCCGCCTCCATCGCCGCGAGATCGCCGTACGGCACGATCTCGAAGCCGGGGGTGTAGGGGCCGAAGTCGGCGCGCGCCTCGGGGTCCGTGGAGAAGGAGACGATGGTGGTCGTCCGGCCGTGGAAGTTGTTGTCCGCGACGATGATCTTTGCCTGGCCGTCCGGGACGCCCTTGACCTTGTAGCCCCACTTACGGGCCGTCTTCACCGCTGTCTCGACCGCCTCGGCGCCGGTGTTCATCGGCAGTACCAGCTCCATCCCGCAGAGCGTGGCCAGCTGCGTACAGAAGTCGGCGAACCGGTCGTGGTGGAAGGCGCGCGAGGTGAGGGTGACCCGCTCCAGCTGCGCCTTGGCGGCGTCGAGCAGCCGGCGGTTGCCGTGCCCGAAGTTCAGCGCGGAGTACCCGGCGAGCATGTCCAGATAGCGCCGGCCCTCCACATCGGTCATCCAGGCACCCTCCGCGGTGGCCACGACGACGGGAAGCGGATGGTAGTTGTGCGCGCTGTGGGCTTCGGCGGCGGCGATGCTGATGTCCGTGGTCGTCACCGGTGACTCCGTTCCGTGAGGCCGTAGGGGCACATAACACCGATGCGCCCCCTTCCATTGTTGCGCCGACCAGGGGAGGAGCTGCGGACCGGCGGACCGGCCTCGGCCCTGATCCGGCGGACAGGCTCTAGACTCTGCGATGCGTACCGCGACTGGCGCGCGGGGAGTGAACCCCGAGGGAGCGGTGTGCGGCCACCTTCCTCAGGTGGCGCCACGAGGTGCCGCCCGCCTGGGCACCCGGGGAACACGACCGGACCACCGATCGACCGCCCCGGAGGACGCCATGACGATTCCCGCACCCGTCTCCCATCCCGCGCTGAGCGCCGCCGACCCCGAACTCGCCGCTCTGGTCGGCGCCGAGGAGCAGCTCCAGGCCGACACGCTGCGACTGATCCCCAGCGAGAACTACGTCTCGGCGGCCGTCCTGGAAGCCACCGGCACCGTCCTTCAGAACAAGTACAGCGAGGGGTACGCGGGCCGTCGCTACTACGAAGGCCAGCAGAACATCGACCGCGTCGAGACGCTGGCCGTCGAGCGCGCCAAGGCCGTCTTCGGCGTCGAGCACGCCAACGTCCAGCCGTACTCCGGCTCGCCGGCCAACCTCGCCGTCTACCTCGCCTTCGCCGAGCCCGGCGACACCGTCCTCGGGATGGCGCTGCCGATGGGCGGCCATCTCACCCACGGCTGGGGGGTCTCGGCGACCGGCAGCTGGTTCCGCGGCGTCCAGTACGGCGTACGGGCCGACAACGCGCTCATCGACTTCGACCAGGTACGCGACCTCGCCCGCAAGGAACGCCCGAAGATCATCTTCTGTGGCGGTACGGCCGTCCCGCGCACCATCGACTTCGCCGCCTTCGGCGAGATCGCCCGCGAGGTCGACGCCGTACTCGTCGCCGACATCGCCCATATCGCCGGTCTGATCGCGGGCGGCGCCCACCCCTCCCCCGTACCGCACGCCGATGTCATCTCCACCACCACCCACAAGACCCTGCGCGGCCCCCGTGGCGCGATGCTGATGTCCCGGACGAGCCACGCCAAGGCCATCGACAAGGCCGTCTTCCCCGGCCTGCAGGGCGGCCCGCACAACCACACCACCGCCGCCATCGCGGTCGCCCTGCGCGAGGCGGCCGCCCCGTCCTTCCGGGAGTACGCGCACGCCGTCGTCGCCAACGCCCGGGCGCTCGCCGAAGCGCTGCTGGCCCGCGGCTTCGACCTGGTGTCCGGCGGCACCGACAACCACCTGGTGCTGATCGACCTCACCTCGAAGGACGTCCCGGGCAAGGTCGCCGCGAAGGCGCTGGACCGGGCCGGCATCGTCGTCAACTACAACACCGTCCCCTTCGACCCGCGTAAGCCCTTCGACCCGTCCGGTATCCGCATCGGCACCCCGTCCCTCACCTCCCGCGGGCTGGGTACGGACCGGATGGCGCAGGTCGCCGAGTGGATCGACCGCGGCGTGGCGGCCGCGGCCAAGGGCGACGAGGAGACGCTGGCGGCGATCCGTACGGAGGTGGCCGAGCTGATGGCGGCATATCCGGCACCGGGCCTGCCCATCGGGGCCTGAGCCACGGGAATACCCCCCGGTAACCCCCGCGTTGAGGCCCCGAAGGGGGCCTTCGCACCCCTTACGGGATGTGTTCGGCCACCCCCCTAGGGGCCTCCACGCCGGGGGAGCACGCGTGACCTGAGACAATCGTTGCCATGGCTCTCGAACGCCCACCCGTCGCCCACCACCACCCTCAGGGGAATGGCTCCGCCATGCAGCGTCCTCCGCGTGTGCTCTCCGGCATTCAGCCCACGGCCGGCTCCTTCCACCTCGGCAATTACCTCGGTGCGGTGCGCCAGTGGGTGGCGCTTCAGGAGTCCCACGACGCCTTCTACATGGTGGTCGACCTGCATGCGATCACCGTCCCGCAGGACCCGGAGCAGCTGCGGCGCAACACCCGCGTCTCCGTCGCCCAGCTGCTGGCCGCCGGCCTCGACCCGGAGCGCTGCACGCTCTTCGTGCAGAGCCATGTGCCCGAGCACGCCCAGCTCGGCTGGGTCATGAACTGCGTCACCGGCTTCGGCGAGGCGTCCCGGATGACCCAGTTCAAGGACAAGGCGGCGAAGCAGGGCCAGGACCGTACGACGGTCGGCCTGTTCACCTACCCCGTGCTGATGGTCGCCGACATCCTGCTCTACCAGGCCGACCAGGTCCCGGTCGGCGAGGACCAGCGCCAGCATCTGGAGCTGACCCGCGATCTCGCGGACCGCTTCAACACCCGCTTCGGCGACACCTTCACGATCCCGAACCCGTACATCGTCAAGGAGACGGCGAAGATCTTCGATCTTCAGGACCCGTCGATCAAGATGAGCAAGTCGGCGTCCTCGCCCAAGGGCATCATCGATCTGCTCGACGACCCGAAGGTCACCGCGAAGAAGGTCAAGAGCGCGGTGACGGACACCGACACCGTCATCCGCTTCGACCGCGAGGCCAAGCCGGGCGTCAGCAATCTCCTGACGATCCTCTCCACGCTCACCGGCACGCCCGTCCCGGATCTGGTGCAGTCCTACGAGGGCAAGATGTACGGAGCTCTCAAGACCGACCTCGCACAGGTGATGGTCGATTTCGTCACACCGTTCCGGGACCGTACGCAGGAATATCTGGACGACCCCGAGACGCTGGACGCCATCCTGGCCAAGGGTGCGGAGAAGGCCCGTGCGGTCGCCGCCGAGACCCTCGCCACCACGTATGACCGGCTCGGATTGCTGCCGGCCAAGCACTGACGGGACCGTCCGCGCGGCGGGCCACGGCCGGCCGCACGGTCCGCGAAGGGCCCGGGCTCCCCACCCGTGGGGGCCCGTGGGCCTGCTCGTAACAGGACCGAGGACGCTCCCCGCGAAGGGCGCGCACCCGGCACACTAAGAGGGTGCGCGAGCGCGCCGCACACACGTCAGGAGGGAGAACGCAGTGGGGACCGTAACGCTGGGCGTTTCGATCGCGGTCCCGGAGCCTTACGGAAGCTTCCTCCAGAGGAAGCGCGAGGGCTTCGGGGACCCTGCCGCACACGGCATCCCCACGCACATCACCCTCCTCCCGCCGACGGAGGTCCACGCCGACGCGCTGCCCGGCGTCGAACGGCACCTCGCCGAGGTCGCGGCCGCCTGCCGCCCCTTCCCGCTCCGCCTGGAAGGCACCGACACCTTCCGCCCGCTCTCCCCGGTCGTCTTCGTCAAGGTCACCGAGGGCGAGGCGGGCTGCACCGCCCTCCAGGCCCGGGTCCGCGCCGCCTCCGGCCCCTGCGCCCGCGATCTTCAGTTCCCGTACCACCCGCATGTCACGATCGCCCACGGCATCGCCGAGGACGCCATGGACCGCGCCGAGACCGAGCTCAGGGACTTCTCCGCGACCTGGACGATCGGCGGCTTCGCCCTGTACGAGCAGGGCGCGGACGCGGTGTGGCGCCTGGAGCGCGAGTACCCCTTCGGCCCCCGGACGGCGAGCGTCCCGCGCCAGGCCGCGGATCTCTCCCGGCCGCCGGCGCCCTCCTGCTAGCCGACGGCCGGGCCGACGGCCGGGCCTGTGGCCGCGCTTCGCGGGTACACGGAAGCTAGTGTTCCGGATCACCGGGATACCGGCCGCGACCGCATCGGCGCGGAACGGCCGTACGGCGACTGGGGCACGAGGGGAACGCCATGGACTGGCTGAGCAGGCTGCCGGTGATCGGACCGGCCGTCACCTGGCTGATGACCACACACCTCTGGCGCGCCTACGAACGCATGCTCCGCGTGCACTGGACCAGGCTCGCCGCCGCGATCACCTTCACCAGCTTCATCGCCCTCTTCCCGCTGCTCACCGTCGGCGCCGCGATCGGCGCCCTGCTGCTCAGCGACAGCCAGCTGCACAAGCTGCAGGGCAAGTTCGCCGAACAGATCCCCGGCATCGCCGGGCAGCTCGACCTCGCCGGGCTCGTCAACAACGCCACCACGGTCGGCCTGGTCGCCGGTGCCGTGCTGCTGTTCACCGGCATCGGCTGGGTCCAGTCGCTGCGCGACTGTCTGCGCGCCGTATGGGAGAAGGGCGACGAGGACGTCAACTTCTTCGTCGGCAAGCTCCGGGACGGCGCCATGCTGCTCGGACTCGGCGGCGTGGCCCTGCTCTCGCTCGCCTGCTCGGCCTTCGCGTCCGCGGCGGTGGGCAAGGTCGCCGACGCGATCGGCCTGCCGGAGGGCGGTATCGGCAGCATCCTGCTGTCGGTCGCCGGCTTCTGTATCGCCGTCCTCGCGGACTTCCTGCTGCTCGGCTACGTCCTGACCAGGCTCCCCGGCGTCCACCCGCCGCGGCGCGCCGTCGTCGTCGCCGGCCTCCTCGGCGCGATCGGCTTCGAAGTGCTGAAGCTGCTGCTCAGCGGCTATCTCCAGCGGGTCGCCGCACGCAGCATGTACGGCGCCTTCGGCACCCCGATCGCGCTGCTGCTGTGGATCAACTTCACGGTGAAGCTGCTGGTGTACTGCGCTTCGTGGACGGCCACGACGGGGGAGCGGAACGGGGCGGGGGGAGAGGAACTCAAGGTGGCGGAGGGGCCGGACGGAGCGGAGGGGCCGGACGGAGGCGGGGGACGGGACGGAGCCGAGGGACCGGACGGAGCCGAGGGGCGGCAGCGGCCGGACGGGCGGGAGCGGCCGGAGGGACGGGAGCGGCCGGAGGGGGCGTAACCGCCGCCCGCCCCCGCACCCCGCCACCCCGTCCGGCTCCGGCTCACCTACGGCTCCGGCTCACCTACTGGGCCGCCTCACTTGCGGGCCCGCCTCACTTACGAGGCCGACGGCCCCGTACCAACTCCGGCAGCGGCCAGCGGCGGTGCACGGCCATCGCCACGACGCCCAGCAGCACCAGCGCGCCGCCGGCGATCCCCAGCGTGGTCCAGGCGCCGGCCGAGCTGTCGGTGCTGTCCAGCGCGGCCTGGGTGTTCCCGTGACCGTTCTTGCCGCCGCCCTTGGCGGCGCCGGTGCCGTCGTCCTCGCTCCTGGGCCCGACCAGCCGGCCCACCGGCTCCACCTTGTCGGCCGCCGCGAAGCCCCAGTCCAGGAGCTTGGCGGCCTCCTTGTAGGCCTCGTTGTGCTCCTTCTTCTCCGGGTTCATGACCGTGACGAGAAGCTTGCGGTCACCGCGCTGGGCGACACCGGTGAAGGTCGACCCGGCGTTGGTGGTCGAGCCGTTCTTCACCCCCGCGATGCCCGGGTACGGCTTGATGTCGTAATCACCGCTCAGCAGCCGGTTGGTGTTCTGGATGCCGAACGTCGCCCGCTTGCCGTCCTTGCCCTTGTCGCCGGGGAACTGCGCACTGGCCGTCGAGCAGTACTCGCGGAAGTCGGCGTTCTGCAGCCCCGACCGGGCGAACAGGCTCAGGTCGTACGCGCTGGAGACCTGGCCCGGCGCGTCGTAGCCGTCCGGCGTCACGACATGGGTGTCGTTGGCGTTCAGCTCCTTGGCGTGCTTCTGCATCTCGGCGACCGTCGCCTCCGTGCCGCCGTTCATCGCCGAGAGGGTGTGCACCGCGTCATTGCCGGAGCGCAGGAACACGCCGAGCCAGAGATCGTGGACCGTATAGGTCAGGTTCTCCTTTATCCCGACGAGGCTGCTGCCGGCGCCCATCCCCGCCAGGTCGGCCGGCTTGACCGTGTACTTCTGGTTCTTGGGGAACTTCGGCATCACCGTGTCGGCGAACAGCATCTTCAGCGTGCTGGCCGGCGCGAGCTTCCAGTGCGGGTTCTTGGCGGCCAGCACCTTGCCGGACGCGGCATCGGAGACGATCCACGAACGGGCCGTCAGCGCATCCGGCCCCGGCAGCTTCGGCGCGCCGGGCTTCGGCGTCACCTGGACACCGGGTGTGCCCAGCCGGTCCCCGCCGATCTGCGACATCTTGCGGGGCGGCGCGGGAGTCTTCGGATCGGCGTACGCGGTGCCGGCCAGCAGCGGGGTCGCCAGCAGCCCGGAGGCGGCCAGCGCGGCGACGGAGCGCACGGGGAAGCCGTTACGCGCCGTGCGCCCGGCATTGCCGGCAGCGCCCGAAGCGAGGGCAGTGGTGGCGGTCGTGGCAGCGGACGGATCGGTGGAAGCCGTGGAAGCACAGAAGGTCGTCGGCACGTCGCTGAACGTACCCGGCTTTGCCCCCGCCGCCGACAGCACCCCACGGAAGAGTGCCCCTGCCGACCGCCGGATGGAGCCGCTGCCCATACTGGAACTCATGAAGCTCTCTCGCCCCGTGTCCTGGTTCCTGCTCGCCTTCGGGGTGTGGAGCTGGTTCATCTGGATCACTTTCGTCAAAAACCTCTGGAAGGACGGGAGCGGTCTCGCCTTCGACGACGCGGGTGACCCGACCGCCTACTTCTGGGTCCATCTGCTGCTCGCGGTGGCTTCCTTTCTTTTGGGGACGGCGATTGGGGTGATCGGGTTCCGCGGCGTACGGGCCCTGCGCCGCGCGGCCGCGTCGGAGAAGCCGGCCGACTCCTCCTCCGCTTCCTGAACCCCGGGCACGGGGAGACGACGCCGTGATCTTCGCCCTGGTCGTGGTCCCGGTCCTCGGACTGTTCTTCGGCGTGCACCGCTACCTGTGGTGCCGGCTCGTCCGTGACACGACCACGCCCGGCAGCCGGCCGCGCCGTACGGGCACCGCCGCCGCCTACGTCCTCCCGCTGACCGCCCTCGCCGCGCTGTTCGCCGGCCGCGCCGGTGTCCCCTTCCCCCTCCAACAGGCGCTCGCCTGGCCCGGCTACCTCTGGCTGGCCCTGGTGCTGTATCTCACACTCGCGCTGTTGGCGGGGGAGGCCGTACGGGCGGTGTGGCTCCGCGCCTTCGCCGGCCGGGAGCCGCGCCGGCGGACCCCGTCGACCGCCGTCACCATCCCGTCCCCCACCCCCTCGCCCGACCCTCCGCACGCCCCGTCACCCTCCTCGGCCCCCACCCTCCTCCCGCCCCACACCCCCGCCCTGCC
>NZ_QUAC01000059.1 GCF_003389455.1 Streptomyces inhibens
GCACGCGCCGCGAAGACCAGGTTCTCCAGCGCCAGCGCGTCCTGCTCAGCCGCCGAGACTCCCTCGATGCGGTTGCCGTAGAGGGCGTTGAAGCTCGTGCACCCCAGCGACTTCGCGAACTCGATCGCCACCGGCACATTCGCCCGGAACTTCTCCGACTCCTCACCCGGAATCGACAGGGCGCCGCGGTCGGGACCCGGCAGCTGACCGGCGTAGAAGTTCAGCCCCACCAGCCGCACCCTGGCATCGTTCAGCGCGCTCCGCAGCGCGTGAAGCTCCGCCTGCTCCGGAACCGGGGCATCCACCCACGGCCACCACAGCTCCACCGCCGTGAAACCCGCCGCCCGCGCGGCCGCCGGCCGCTCCAGCAACGGAAGCTCGGTGAACAGGATCGACAGATTGACGTTGAAGCGCGTGTCCGTGAAACCCATAAGGGCCGGCGCTCCTTCCGGATAGTGGAACTGTTTTTCTGCTTAATGGAACATTGCCTGGCGGGCTCGGAGGCTGTCAAGAGGGCCTCGGGGCAATTTCTGGTGGCCGGGCCGAACCGCGCGTAGGTTGAGCGGCGTGCGATTGAGAGTGGAGTTCACGACGGAACCGTTCGACCTGGACGAGGCGCCGGCGCATGCGGTGGTGGCGCGGGAGATCGTCACGGGCGCCGAGCTGGACGCCGTCGACGTTGGTCCGTTCGGCAATACGGCCGAGGGCGACGCCGATCAGGTGCTCGGCGCGGTGGCCGCCCTGCTGCGCGGATCGCTGCAGGCCGGCGCCACCCGGGTATCCCTGCAGGTCAATGTGATCGGGGAAGCCAAGCGGGACGAGGGGGACCTGACGTGACGGAGCCCGCCGACCACCCGTTCGTCCAGGCGGTCAAGCCGCTGGTGGACGCGATGGGCGGACAGATGGTCGCGCCGGATCTGGCCCAGGGCGACGATGTCGTGCTGGCCTGGGAGGGGCAGGACCGGGTGGCCGTACGGCTCCCGCATCTGTCGGATTCGCTCGACCACATCCTCGCCGAGCTGGAGCGCCGGCACGGCATGCCGCTGGCGGACCTGGACCGCAAGACCAAGCAGTCGGTGGTGCGGATTCTGGAGACCCGCGGCGCCTTCTCGGTCCGGCACGGCGTGGAGACGGTCGCGGGCGCCCTCGGCGTCAGCCGCTTCACCGTCTACAACTACCTCAACCGGGAGAACGCCGCGAAGGACGCCGACTGAGGCGAACCGGGCGACGCTCCCCGCCCCGGGCCCCGAAGCCGCCGTCCGGAATCCCCGGACGGCGGCTTTTGTGTTGCCGAGTTTTCAACAAAGTGTTGACGTGATGTTGCCGGGGGTCTTAGCTGTTTCCAGCCAAGCAGAGCTGTCCAGCACCAGGCCACGGAGGCTTCCCGTGTCTTCGAGTTCGTTCCCGGGGCTCACCCGGTTCAACACCGCCGACGACAGTACGGCAGCGGCCGCACTGCACGAGGTGTGTGCCAGCCGGGCATGGGGGAGCAAGATACTCGCCCGGCGCCCCTACGCCACCACCGAGGCCCTGTTCGCCGCGAGCGACGCCGCCATGGCCGAGCTGAGCGCGGAGGACCTGGCCGAGGCGATGGCCGGGCACCCGCCCATCGGCCGGCCGAAGCCCGGCGATCCGACCTCGAACCGCGAGCAGAGCGGGATGGCCGGCGCCTCCGACGAGCTCAAGGCGGAGATGCTCGAACTCAACCTGGCTTACCAGGAGAAGTTCGGCCACGTCTTCCTGATCTGCGCCTCCGGCCGTACCGGCGAGCAGATGCGCGACGCGGTCCGTAACAGGATCGACAACACGCCGGAACAGGAACGAGAGATCGTTCGCGTGGAGCTCGGCAAGATCAACCGCATTCGCCTGACCCGTATCGCGGAAAACGCAGAAGGAGACGCAGCATGAGCAGCGAGACGGCCGCACCGGCGTCGGTGTCCACGCACATCCTGGACACCAGCGTGGGCCGCCCCGCGGAGGGCGTCGCCCTCACGCTCTCGGTGCGCTCCGGCAGCGACGGCGCCTGGACCGCCCACGGCGCGTCCAGGACCGACGCGGACGGGCGCTGCAAGGACCTGCCGGCCCTGCCGGAAGGCACCACCCATGTGCGCCTCGACTTCGCGGTCGAGGAGTACTTCGGTTCACATCAGCACAGCACTCACCAGCAAGCCGAGGAACAGCAGGACGCCCCCCGCGTAAGGGACAGCGGAGCCTTCTTCCCGGAGGTGGCAATCACCTTTGCCGTCAAGCCGGGCGAGCACTACCACGTACCGCTGCTGCTCAACCCGTTCGGCTACTCCGTATACCGAGGGAGCTAGCACCGACATGCCCACGATTCTCGGCCAGAACCAGTACGGCAAAGCGGAAAACCGCGTCGTCAAGATCACCCGCGATGGCGACACCCACCACATCAAGGACCTGAACGTCTCCGTCGCCCTCTCCGGCGATCTGGAAGAGGTCCACCTCTCCGGCTCCAACGCCCACTGCCTGCCGACGGACACGACCAAGAACACCGTGTACGCCTTCGCCAAGGAGTACGGGATCGAGTCGGCCGAGCAGTTCGGCATCCACCTGGCCCGGCACTTCGTGACCAGCCAGGAGCCGATCCACCGGGCCCGTATCCGCATCGAGGAGTACGCCTGGGAGCGGATCGCCACCTCCGACGCCAACTCCAAGTTCATCGGCTCGGACGAGGTCAAGCACTCCTTCGTCCGCCAGGGCCAGGAGACCCGCCTGACCGAGATCACCTACGACGGTGAGCAGTGGCAGGTCATCTCCGGCCTCAAGGACCTCGTGGTGATGAACTCCACCAACTCGGAGTTCTGGGGCTACATCAAGGACAAGTACACGACGCTGAAGGAGGCGTACGACCGCATCCTCGCCACGCAGGTATCCAGCCGCTGGCGGTTCAACTGGACCGACGACGAGCAGCGGATGCCCAACTGGGAGCGGTCGTACGACCAGGTGAAGAAGCACATGCTGCACGCCTTCGCCGAGACCTACAGCCTCTCGCTCCAGCAGACCCTGTACCAAATGGGTTCCCGCATCATCAACAACCGCTCCGAGATCGACGAAGTGCGGTTCTCCCTCCCGAACAAGCACCACTTCCTGGTGGACCTGGAGCCGTTCGGGCTGAAGAACGATACCGCCGACGGAGCCGTCTACTACGCGGCGGACCGCCCGTACGGCCTGATCGAAGCCACTGTTCTGCGCGACGGTGTCGAAGCCCGGATCCCCCTGGATCTGACGAACCTCTGACAGCTCCGACGCAACGCCGTGCCTCGTGTCCCCTCCCCGCCCCGCAGCGGGGAGGGGGCGCGAAACCCGAGGGGAACGACCCATGGCACAGCAATCGCACCTTGAGCACCACCCCGCGTCCCCGGTCCATCCGGTGGACGAGAAGCCGGCGGTCAAGCGGCTCGTCCCTGCCGCGCTCCAGCACATCGCTGCCATGTACGCCGGTGTCGTCACCCCTCCGCTCATCATCGGCCAGGCCGTCGGCCTGGACACCGCGGGCCGGACCCGGCTGATCGCCGCCGGCCTGCTCATCGCCGGGCTCGCCACGCTCCTGCAGACGCTCGGCATCCGCCGGTTCGCCGGCAACCGCCTGCCGTTCGTCAATGCGGCCAGCTCCGCCGGGATCACCCCGATTCTTGCCGTCGCCGAGACCAATGAAAAAGCTCACCAACTCCCCGCGATCTACGGGGCGGTGATGGTCGCCGGGGTCTTCTGCCTCGCGATCGGCCCGTTCTTCGGGAAGCTGCTCCGCTTCTTCCCGCCGCTGGTCACCGGCGTCGTGATCACCCTCATCGGGGTCACTTTGATGCCCGTGCCGGTCGGCTGGGCACAGGGCGGCGACAAAGAGGCCGCCGACTTCGGCGATATGAAGTATCTGGCGCTCGCCGCCTTCACCCTCGTGGTGATCCTGCTCGTCCAGCGCTTCACCCAGGGCTTCGTCAAACAGATCGCGCTGCTGATCGGTCTGGTCGTCGGTACCCTCGCCGCGATCCCCTTCGGGATGGCGAGCTTCGACGGGCTGCGCTCGGCCCCGATCGCCGCGCTGCCGACCCCGTTCGCCTTCGGCGCTCCCGAATTCCAGCCGGCCGCGATCCTCTCGCTGTGCATCGTGATGCTGGTGCTGATGACGGAATCGTCGGCCGGCATGCTGGCCCTCGGCGAGATCTGCGACCGCCCCACCACCGGCGCCACCCTCACCCGCGGACTGCGCACCGACGGCCTCGCCACCCTCCTGGGACCGGTCTTCGGAGGCTTTGCGACCAGCGCCTTCGCCCAGAACGTCGGTGTGGTCTCGCTGACCCGGGTCCGCAGCCGGTACGTCGTCGCGCTCGCCGGCGCCACGCTGCTCGTCCTCGGTGCCTTCCCCGTCCTGGGCGCCGTGGTCTCGCTGGTGCCGATGCCGGTGCTCGGCGGCGCGGGCATCGTCCTGTTCGGATCGATCGCGGTCAGCGGGATCCGTACGCTCTCCGAGGCCGGTCTCGACGACAGCTCCAACATCATCCTGGTGGCCGTGTCGCTGGGCGCAGGAATCGTCCCGCTCGCCGCGCCGACCTTCTACGTGGACTTCCCCGCCTGGGCACAGACCGTGCTCGGCTCCGGTATCAGCGCCGGAGCCCTGGTCGCGGTCTTGCTCAACCTGTTCTTCCATCATCTCGGCACCCGGAGCACGCCACGGGCAGCGGTACTGTCAGCCGCCTCGCCCGGCTCCGGCACTCAAATCACGTAGGGCCATGCCGTGCCCACCGCCAGTACCGAAAGAAGGAACAGCACCATGGCTGCATCGGCATCCCCTGACAGCGCGGTGAAGCAGCGCATCGTCATCGAGAACTGTGCCATCGCGACCGTCGACGCCAACGACACCGAATACGCCACCGGCCATGTGGTCGTCGCCGGCAACCTCATCGAGTCGGTGGGCGCCGGCAAGGCCCCCGAGGGCCTGGCGAACGTCGTCCGCCGGATCGACGGCACGGGACACCTGGTCACCCCCGGCCTGATCAACACTCATCACCACTTCTACCAGTGGATCACCCGCGGTCTGGCCACCGACCACAACCTGTTCAACTGGCTGGTCGCGCTCTACCCGACCTGGGCCCGTATCGACGCCCCGATGCTCGCCGCGGCCACCCAGGGCTCGCTCGGCATGATGGTCAAGGGCGGTGTCACCACCGCCTCCGACCACCACTACGTCTTCCCCAAGGGCTCCGGCGACCTCGTCGCCGCCGAGCTGGCGGCGGCCGCCGAGATCGGCGCCCGGATCACCCTGGCCCGCGGCTCGATGGACCGCAGCGAGAAGGACGGCGGGCTGCCCCCGGACTTCGCCGTCGAGACCACCGAGGGCGCCCTGCTGGCGACCGAAGAGGCCATCGACAAGCACCACGACGCCTCCTTCGGCTCGATGGTGCACATCGCCGCCGCACCCTGTTCGCCGTTCTCCGTCTCCACCGAACTCATGCGGGAGGGCGCCAAGTTGGCCCGCCGCAAGGGCGTACGGATGCACACCCACGGCTCGGAGACCGTGGAGGAGGAGAAGTTCTGCCACGAGCTGTTCGGCATGGGCCCGACCGACTACTTCGAGTCGACCGGCTGGCTCGGTGACGATGTGTGGATGGCGCACTGCGTCCACATGAACGACTCCGACATCGCCGCCTTCGCCCGTACGGGTACGGGCGTGGCCCACTGCCCCTCGTCGAATGCGCGGCTCGCGGCCGGTATCGCCCGCGTCCCCGACATGCTCGCGGCCGGCGTCCCGGTCGGCCTGGGCGTGGACGGCACCGCCTCGAACGAGTCCGGCGAACTCCACACCGAGCTGCGCAACGCCCTGCTGATCAACCGCCTCGGCGCCCACAAGGAGGCCGCCCTCAACGCCCGTAAGGCGCTGCGGCTCGGCACTTACGGCGGCGCGCAGGTCCTCGGCCGGACCGCCGAGATCGGCTCGCTGGAGGCCGGCAAGCTCGCCGACCTCGTGCTGTGGAAGCTGGACGGCCTCGGCCACTCCTCCATCGCCGACCCGGTCACCGCGCTGGTGTTCGGCGCGGCGGCGCCGGTCACGCTCTCCCTCGTCGGCGGTAAGCCGGTCGTCGAGGACAACCACCTCACCAACGTCGACGAGGACGCCATCGCCCGCACCGCGCGGGCCGAGGCACAGCGTCTGGCCCGTATCGCCGCCGAGGGCTGACCCCCACGGCGCGGCACCACGCGGCCGACGCAACCCCTGACTCGGCCGGGAGGGACGGCTCCCGGCCGAGCTTGTGGATCCGAGCGGGATCCACAAGCGCCGGACCCCGGGGGTGCGGGATCTTCTCGTACCCCCGGGCCGGCCGGCTCCCCGCCGCCGTCCATGCGCCACAAGCGCGACCCGTACCACCACGCTCACCAGCGCGAGTTCCGGCACCACCGCACCACATCGCACGCCCTCCGTGACAGCCTCGCTCCGTCGGTCCCGACGGGGCAGAAATCGACAGGAGGCCCGCAGTGGCCGCAAGTACCGGGCAGAAGTCGGAGGGGGACCGGAAGCATCCGGTCGACGGCACCCTCCCGCCCTTCAAGATGTTCACCAGCGGCCTCCAGCACGTGGCCGCGATGTATGCGGGTGTGGTGGCCCCGCCGATGATCGTGGGGCCGGCCTGCGGGCTGAGCGCCACCGAGACCGCCTTCCTGATGGGCGCGAGCCTCTTCACGGCAGGCATCGCCACCCTCCTCCAGACGCTCGGCTTCTGGAAGGTCGGCGCGAAGCTCCCCTTCGTCAACGGCGTCTCGTTCGCCGGTGTCACCCCGATGGTCGCCATCGGCAAGGCGCAGAGCCCCGACAACGCGTTGCCGATCATCTTCGGCGCGGTGATGGTTGCCGGTGTGCTCGGCTTCTTCGTCGCCCCCTACTTCTCCAAGCTCGTACGGTTCTTCCCGCCGGTGGTCACCGGCACCGTCATCACCCTGATCGGTGTCTCCCTGCTTCCGGTGGCGTTCAACTGGTCCCAGGGCGGCAACCCGACGGCAGCGGACTACGGTTCGCTGACGAATATCGCGATGGCCGGGGTGACGTTCCTGATCGTGCTGGTGCTGCGCCGGGTGCTGCGCGGCTTCCTCCAGCAGATCGCGATCCTGCTCGGCCTGATCGCCGGCACCCTGATCGCGATACCCGTCGGCATCACCCACTTCTCCGCCCTCACCAAAGCGGATCTGATCGGCTTCCCGACGCCGTTCCACTTCGGCGCCCCGCAGTTCGACATCGCCGCGATCATCTCGATGTGCATCGTGATGCTGGTCTGTATGACCGAGTCGACCGCCGACATGCTCGCCCTCGGCAAGATCGTCGACCGTCCGGCGGACGAGCGCACCATCGAGGGCGGACTGCGCGCCGACACCCTCGGCAGTGCCCTCAGCCCGCTGTTCAACGGCTTCGCCAACAGCGCCTTCGCGCAGAACATCGGCCTGGTTGCGATGACCAAGGTGCGCAGCCGCTATGTCGTGGCCACCAGCGGTCTGATCCTGATCGTGCTGGGCCTGTGCCCGGTGGCCGCCTCGGTCATCTCGCTGGTCCCGCTGCCGGTGCTGGGCGGCGCCGGTATCGTGCTCTTCGGCTCGGTGGCCGCCAGCGGCATCCAGACGCTGGCCTCCGCGGCGATGGAGAAGGGCGACAACGCCCTGATCGTCGCGGCCGCCGTCGGCATCGGTCTGATCCCGATCGCCGCGCCGGACTTCTACCACAACCTCCCCAAGGACCTGCTGGTCGTCCTCGACTCCGGTATCAGCACCGGCTGTCTGGTCGCCATCGTCCTCAACCTCGCCTTCAACCACTTCGGCAGGAAGAACGCCGGTGAGAGCGCCGGCGAGGGGGTGGACGGTGCACCGGGCGCCGACTGCCATGGCGATCCGGCGATCCCGCAGCAGCCCGACCGGGGCACCGTCGATGACGCCGGCGAGCCCGCGGCGGCGCCCGCGCACTGACGCCAGGACATGGCAACGGCCCGTAGGGGAGCGGCAACTGCCGTTCCTGTACGGGCCGTTGGGTTTTTCGGCGGCCGGAGCCTGCTGCTTCCTCAGCCGATGTGGTAGCTCTCGCCGTAGACCTTCCAGTTCAGCGGCGTGTGCAGATCGAGGTTGCCGTTCTTCAGGAACACCCGCTGGGCGGTGTCCACCCGGCTGGTGTCGCTGTGGGCCTCCTCCTGCTTCATCGCCCAGACCCGGGCATCGAGGAAGGCGTTGAGATACGCCTTCTCGTCGCCGCCCTGGGCCGGCGGCTTTGCCTTGGCCAGTGCCCGCTTGCGGATGCTGGAGAAGCTGGTCCTGTCGTCGCCGTCACCGTGCATCACGATCGCGTCGTAGTAGGCGAACTGGCCCAGCACACCGATGCCGTCGGCCTTGCCCTGCTTGACCGCCGGGTTGAAGTAGACCCGGTCCCGCTCGTCGTTCTGGGCCTTTTGGAACTCGGGGTCCTGGGCGGCCTTCTTCCAGTCCTTGGTGTAGTTGGGGTCCAGGCCCTCGTGCGAGGGGCTGCCGTCCACCTTGCGGAGCGCGGGGAGGTACTTGGCCAGGACGTTGCCGGGCTTGCGCTGGGTGTAGAGCTCGACCAGTTCGAGCATGTCGTGCGTACCGGAACAGAAGCCGATGATGCCGCCGGTGTAGCCGCGGTCGTCGTCGATGTCCTCGATGTACTTGTACTGCGCCTTCCAGTCCAGCGAGGAGTTCTCCGCGCTGGAGACCAGCTTCATGGCGATCTCCTTCTTCGCCGGGTCGTCGAGACCGGTCGCGGCCGGTGCGGCGTGCGGCGCGGAGTGGGCGGTGGCCGGGGCGGGGCCTGCCGTGCCGGCCGTGGTGGCGACGGCGGTGGCCGGCACGGCGAACAGGGCGAGGCCCAGGGCGACGCGGGTCGCGGTCTTCGGCAGGGCTCTGGCTATCGATCGGGTGCGCATGGAGTCAGTCCTCCAGTTCGGAGCGAGCCGTGGGGGGTTCCCCAATCGTTAGGAAGCTTTCCTACCAGACTTGGGAAGTGACGTATACCCGTCAGGCGGCCCTGAACCGCCCCGCCCCGGCGAGCTGCCGGGGTGCGGCCGGGCGTGCGGGCGCGTCCTTGTGCCGAGTCGCACCCCCGCGACCTGCGGGGACTCAGTCCAGTACCCCGCGCAGCAGCTCGCGGATACCCGGACCCGGGTCGAAGTCCTCGGCAGGGAAGGCGAGTTGATGGAAGGCGACGCCGTCCATGTAGTCGAAGAGGATCTCGCAGTGCCGGCGCGGTGCCGGCGAGCCGAAGCGCTGCAGCCACGTCGCTCCCCAGCCGACGACGGCCTCGCGGCCCCGGGTGAGGGTCGGGCGGAGTTCGGGCCGGGACATGGACTCCAGGTAGAGGGCGAACCGGGCGGCGGTCCGGGCCCGCTCCGGGCCGGTCGCGTACACCAGGAACCGGGTGACCGCGTCGGCGAGTTCGCCGGCATCGGCCGGCGCGGCCTCCGCGGCGAAGTTCTCCCAGTCGCGGCGCTCCAGCATCTGGAGATGGTCGACGATGCCGTCGATCAGGGCCGCCCGATTGCGGAAGTAGTTGGAGGTGGTGCCGGACGGGACCCCCGCCGCGGCGTCCACGGCCTGATAGGTCAGCCGCCGCGCCCCCTCGCTCCCCAGTACCTGAATCCCCGCGTCCAGTACCTGCTCCCGCCGCCGTGCCACTCCGGGTGCCCTTCTTGCCGCGTCCGCTCTTACTATGCTTGTAGTGTCGATCCACTATAAACATAGTAGCGGGCGGTCATGGGTATCGCGGGCATCCGCTCACTGGACGGCTCGTGCGAGGTGGTGGTCGCGGCCGACGGCCTCAACAGCACCGCCCGTACGGCCCTGTTCGGCCTCCGTTATCGCGCCCGGTACATCGGCGCCTCCTCCTGGCGCGGCACGGTCGACGGCGAGACCGGGAGCGTCACCGAGACCTGGGGCGAGGGTCTGGGCTTCGGCGTCACACCGGCCTCCGGCTCGGCCGCGGCGCCTGTGAAGCGCTCGTCGACGGAGTGGGGTTGGTGCGGGCCCTGACCGCCGCGCCGGATGTGCCGACCGCCCTGCGCGCGTACGACCGTGCGCGCCGCCCGGCGGCCCAACGGCCGGCACGCACCGCCCGGCTGATGAACCGTAGGGCGTATGCCCGGCGGCTGACCGGGCTGCGGAACACCGCGATGCGGACCGCGATCGCGGTGGGCGGTCCGCCGGACTGAGCGCCGCCGCGTGCGCCGCCATCTGTGGCGCTTTGCCCGATATGCTGCATTGGCTCTGAAAGTGAGTCAATGTGTGCGCACCGACGGCGCCACGGAGAGGGGTCCCGCGGTGAACCAGGAAGCCAACGACCCGGTCTGGCATCGAGCCGGCGCGTCCGCCACCGCTCTGGAGAACACCGTCGATGCACTCATGGACGGGGTGTGCGCCGACCTCAAGCGGCTCGCCGCCATCCCCTCGATCGCCTTCCCCGGTTTCTCGCCCGAACCGGTCCTCCAGGCTCGCGACCTCGTCGTCGCCCTCCTCAGGGACGCCGGTGTGGCCGACATCGGGGAGCTGAACCTTCCCGACACCGCCCCCGTCATCACCGGCGCCGTCCCTCCGCCCACCCCCGACGCCCCCACCGTCCTGCTCTACGGCCACTACGACGTCCAGCCGCCGGGCGACGAGCGGCTCTGGACGTCCCCGCCCTTCGAACCCACCGACATCGAGGGCGGCATCCGTGCCCGCGGCATCGCCGACGACAAGTCCAACCTCATGGTCCACATCGGCGCGCTCCGCGCCTACGGCGGCCGCCCACCGGTCGGCATCAAGATCATCTTCGAGGGTCAGGAGGAGTACGGCAGCGCCTTCGACGACTACCCGCCCACCGACCCCGATCTGTTCGCCTGCGACGCGATGATCATCGCCGACACCGGCAACATCCGCCCCGGCACCCCCACCCTCACCACCGCCCTGCGCGGCTCCGCCGTGGTCTTCGTCGAGGTCCGCACCCTCAACGCCGCCGTCCACAGCGGGGAGTACGGCGGCGCCGCCCCCGACGCCCTGCTCGTCCTCCTCAAGGCCCTCGCGACCTTGCACGACGTCCACGGCGATGTCGCCGTCGAGGGCCTGCGCCGCGAACCCTGGAGCGGCACCGCCCTCACCGACGACGAGTTCCGCGAGCTGGCCGGCGTCCCCCACGGCACACCGCTGATCGGCACCGGCGGCCTCGGCGAACGGCTGTGGAGCGGCCCCGCGATCACCGTCATCGGCCTGGACGCGCCGCCCGTCGACCGGGCCGCCTCCGCCGTCGTCCCGCACGCCCGCGCCAAACTCAACCTCCGCGTACACCCCCAACAGGACCCCAGGGAGGCGCAGGGCGCCCTCGTCCGCCACCTCCAGCGCCTCCGCCCCTTCGGCATCCCGCTCACCGTCACCCCCGGCGACGCGGGCCCCGGCTACGAAGCCGCCACCGACGGCCCCGCCTACCGCGCCGCCCGCACCGCACTGCGCCGCAGCTGGGGCGCCGACCCCGTCCATGCCGCGACCGGCGGCTCCATCCCCCTGGTCAACGGCCTGGCCAAGGCCGTGCCGGACGCCGAGATCCTGCTCTTCGGCGCCGAGGACAACCTCTGCAATCTGCACGGCCCCGACGAACGGGTGCTGCTGTCCGAACTACGCGGCGCACTGATCGCCGAGACGGCCTTCCTGGCCGAGTACGCGGCCACATACAGCGCCGGAGCCACCCCATGACGGACCCTCGGCCCGTGGCTTCCGCACCACCGGCACAGGGGCGAGCCGGCACCGGATGGGCCGGAGGAGACCCCGTTCCCAATCGTTATGCGGGACTAATGGGGCGAGCGATGCGCTATATGGCATAAGGGTTTTGAGGTCTCTTGACGGACTCATGAGGTCGCAGGAAGCTGAGCCGCCCCCCACGGCGACCCTCCTCTTTCACCGTTGGACTGCCCATGCGCCCGTTTGTTTCCGCAGGTACGTTCACGGCCACCGTGGCCGTGGCCCTGCTGCTCACCCCTTCCGCTTACGCCGCCGCCCCCGGCGACAACGGC
The DNA here is from genome assembly GCF_003389455.1 of Streptomyces inhibens. GTDB lineage: Bacteria > Actinomycetota > Actinomycetes > Streptomycetales > Streptomycetaceae > Streptomyces > Streptomyces inhibens. The sequence goes on from NZ_QUAC01000059.1 coordinate 12,039, forward strand.
ACCGTGAAGATCCACGATGCCACGACCGGTGAGGAGCTCCGTAAGAACGAGCCCCACGTGTGCACCTTCTATCTCGACGCCTTCGGTTTCGACGGCGGCCAGGAGGTCGACTGGCGCATCGAGGCCTGGGCCCCGACCGCCGACGTCAAGGGCGATACCGTGAAGTCCGGTTCGCTGACGCTCGACGGCGAGGGGCATGGCCGTTCGCAGGACCTGTCCCTGCCCGACGGCCACTACAAGCTGTTCTGGAACTTCGACGGCGAACACGGCCGCGCCAAGCACAAGGTCTTCTGGACCGACTGCGAGGACAACACCCAGCCGGGCGGCGGCAAGCCGTCGGCGTCCGCCACCCCGTCCGGCCCGGCGCAGCCGACCGCGGCGCCCACGTCGTCCGCCCCTGCGGGCACCGCCCCGACGTCCCCGGCCTCGGCTTCCTCCCCCTCGTCGTCACCGTCCGCGCAAGGCGGCGGCGACCTCGCCGAGACCGGCAACGGCGCGCCCGTCGGCCTGCTGTCCACGGCGGCCGCCGCGCTCGTCGCGGCCGGCGGCTACCTGGTGTTCCGCCGCCGCAAGGCACAGCAGCAGCACTGACGCACCTGTGCCCCCGTGCTCCGTACGGGCACGGGGGCACAGTCGTGCATGGCCTCAGCCCAGCAGCTCGTAAGCCGGCAGCGTCAGGAACTCCGCGTAGTCCGCGTCCAGCGCGACCTTCAGCAGCAGGTCATGGGCCTGCTGCCACTTGCCGGAGGTGAAGGCGTCCTCGCCGACCTCGGTGCGGATGGCGGCGAGTTGCTCCGCGGCGATCTTGCGCACCAGGTCCGCGGTCACTCTTTCGCCTTGGTGTTCCCCGTTCTCGAAGACGACGCCGGCGTCGACCCACTGCCAGATCTGGGAGCGGGAGATCTCGGCGGTGGCGGCGTCCTCCATCAGGCCGAAGATGGCGACGGCGCCCAGGCCGCGCAGCCAGGCCTCGATGTAGCGGGTGCCGACCTGGACGGCGTCGATCAGGCCCTGGTAGGTGGGCTTGGCGTCGAGGGTGTCGATGGCGATGAGGTCGGCGGCCGAGACCGAGACGTCCTCGCGGAGGCGGTCCTTCTGGTGGGGCTTGTCGCCGAGGACCGCGTCGAAGGAGGCGCGGGCGACCGGGACCAGGTCGGGGTGGGCGACCCAGGAGCCGTCGAAGCCGTCGCCGGCCTCGCGGTCCTTGTCGTTCTTGACCTTGGCGAGGGCCTTCTCGTTGGCCTCGGGGTCACGGCGGTTGGGGATGAAGGCCGCCATGCCGCCGATGGCGTGTGCGCCGCGCTTGTGGCACGTACGGACGAGGAGCTCGGTGTACGCGCGCATGAAGGGGGCCGTCATCGTCACCGCGTTGCGGTCGGGGAGGACGAACTTGGCGCCGCCGTCACGGAAGTTCTTGACGATGGAGAAGAGGTAGTCCCAGCGGCCGGCGTTCAGGCCCGAGGCGTGGTCGCGCAGCTCGTAGAGGATCTCCTCCATCTCGTAGGCCGCGGTGATGGTCTCGATCAGGACCGTGGCGCGGACGGTGCCCTGAGGGATGCCGACGTAGTCCTGGGCGAAGACGAAGATGTCGTTCCACAGGCGCGCTTCGAGGTGCGACTCGGTCTTCGGGAGGTAGAAGTACGGGCCCTTGCCGAGGGAGAGCAGGCGCTTGGCGTTGTGGAAGAAGTAGAGGCCGAAGTCGACCAGGGCGCCGGGGACCGGGCGGCCCTCGAACTGCAGGTGCCGCTCCTCCAGATGCCAGCCGCGCGGGCGCATCACGACGGTCGCGAGCTCCTCGGCGGGCTTGAGGGCGTAGGACTTGCCGGACCCGGCGTCGGTGAAGTCGATCCGGCGCTCGTAGGCGTCGATCAGGTTGAGCTGGCCGGTGACGACGTTCTCCCAGGTGGGAGCGGAAGCGTCCTCGAAGTCGGCGAGCCAGACCTTGGCGCCGGAGTTGAGCGCGTTGATGGTCATCTTGCGGTCGGTGGGGCCGGTGATCTCGACCCGGCGGTCGTTGAGCGCGGCGGGCGCCTCGGCCACCTTCCAGCTGTCGTCCGCGCGGATCCGCGCGGTCTCCGGGAGGAAGTCCAGGGTGCTGGTCCGGGCGATCTCGGCACGGCGCTCGGCGCGGCGGGCGAGCAGTTCGTCGCGGCGCGGGGTGAAGCGGCGGTGAAGCTCGGCGACGAAGGCGAGCGCGGCGTCGGTGAGGACCTCGCCCTGTCGTTCGGGGCTGTGGGCGGGGTCGACTTCGGCGATGGCCAGCGGGGACGGCGCTGGTGCGGACATGAGCTGTCACTCCATTCAGCGGCGGTGCCTGGCGGCCGCCGGGCCACCGGGCGGCACGGGGTGCCTCGGGCTCCGAGATACGGTCGCGGGCGCCGTCTGGGTTCAGGGCGCTTCTGACCAGTGGAGACTAGTTTCCTTATCGCGGAACTTCAATGGTTTGTTGATGTCGAGATTCTCCGGGTCGACACAAGTGCTGATCGAATGGCTCTCGGTGCCACACCCGTCACTCTCGATGACTCGGGCGGGCAGCAGGTCGGGCCGCTGGTCGGGGAGTTGCACCAGGCAGTCGGTCAGGCAGTCGGTCAGGCAGCGCCGGGCGCCCGTGCGTCATTCCAGGCGGTGCAGGTCCTCCGGCGTGTCGATGTCGTACGGCTCGGCGATGTCCGCGCATTCGACGAGGGTGAGGGCGTCCGTGTGCCGCTGGAGGTAGTCGCGTGCGCCGCGGTCGCCCTCCGCGGCCGCCGCGATCTCCGCCCAGCGGTCGGCGCCGAAGAGGACCGGGTGGCCGCGCCGGCCGTCGTACGCCGCGGAGACGAGCGATCCGCGACCCTCGTAGGCGGCCACCACCCGCGCCACCGCCGCGGCGCCGATACCCGGCTGGTCCACCAGGGACACCACGACCGCGTCCGCCCCCGAGCCGGCCAGCGCGGAAAGGCCCACACGCAGCGAGGAGCCCATGCCCTGGGCCCAGTCCGGGTTTTGCGAGGTGCGGTACGCCGACAGGTCGGCCCGTTCGCGTACGGAATCGGCGGCCGCGCCCAGCACGATGTGCACGGGCCGGCAGCCGCCGTCCCTCAGGACCCGTGCGGCGTGCTCGACCAGTGGCCGCCCCCGGTGGTCGAGCAGTGCCTTGGGCCGTCCCCCCAGGCGCCGCCCGCCGCCCGCGGCGAGCAGCAGGCCGGCCACCGTCCCCTCGGGCCGTCCGGTTGTTCTCGGTGTTGTCGGTGTGGTGGGTGGTGTCGGTGCCATGGGGACTGCTTACCTCATGGCACCTTGTGTCGTGGCTCCTTGGGTCAGGCCGCGTCACCGGACGCGCGTGGGCGGGGAATGCTCGGCCGGAACCGGTCACGCAGATGATGCGTTCGCTCCTCCATGCGCCGACGTTCGGCCACGTAGCGGTGTATGTGCTCCAGGGTGATCTCGGACGCATCGGACAGTCCGTACGCGTGACAGATGAGCTGCACGACGCTGACGCCGCGACGGTTCGGGCCTGTGTCGGGGCCGGAGTTGGACTCCATGGCATTCTCCGATCCAGTGATATGCCGGATATTTCCTTGAAAGGGAGAATGCTCCATCGCGCCGTCCCGTACGCATCGGATCGCGAACGCCCATGCCAACGGGTGCCAGGGGGAACGCACGTGCGGACGCATAATCAGGCCGCATCGGGGCAGCGCCCGCATCGGGGGCATCCGCGACGCCTACGGGGTGACAGGGCGCCAAAACCGGTCGCGAAACCGGCTCTTCGGACATGGCGTCACGTTCGCCGACCGGCGATGTCACGGTGTGGCGCGTGGCCGGATAAGGTTCTGCCCCGTTGCGGACATCGTGGCCGCCGTGCCGAATCGGCGGGCCATTTTCTGAGTCGGGGGACGTAGTGGTGAACAGTGTGGGCTCGTCCGGGATCTTCCAGCCGCTGGAAGGTGACGACCCGCGGGCGATTGCGGGCTACCGCCTCACGGCGAAGCTCGGCTCCGGCGGTATGGGCAAGGTCTATCTCTCCTACACGCCCGGTGGGCGGCCGGTGGCCATCAAGGTGATCCGGCCCGAGTTCAGCGAGGACGCCGAGTTCCGGCGCCGCTTCAAGCAGGAGGTGCAGTCCGCGCAGCGTGTGCAGGGACTGTTCACCGCGCCGGTCATCGACAGCGACGCCGAAGGCCCCAGCCCCTGGCTCGCCACCGCGTATGTCCCCGGCCCCTCGCTCGCCGCGGCGGTCGCCGCACACGGGCGGCTGCCGGTCCCCACGGTGCTGCTGATGGTCGCCGGAATCGCCGAGGCGCTGCAGGTCATCCATGGCGCGGGCATCGTGCACCGCGATCTGAAGCCGTCCAATGTGCTGCTGGCCGCCGACGGCCCGCGCGTCATCGACTTCGGTATCGCCCGCGCAGCCGACGCCACCTCCCTGACGAGCAGCGGCGTCACCGTCGGCACCCCCACCTTCATGGCGCCCGAGCAGGCCGCGGGCAGCACCATCACCCCCGCCACGGACATCTTCGCGCTCGGCCAGGTCGCGGCGTACGCGGCCATCGGCACCCCGGCGTTCGGCGAGGGCACCTCGCACGGCGTGCTCTACCGCATCGTCCACGAAGAGCCGGATCTGACCGGACTCCCCGAGGAGCTGCGGGAGTTGGTCACCCGCTGCCTGGCCAAGGACGCGTCGGCCCGGCCGTCCGTCGCCGAGGTGATCGAGCTGTGCGGCGCGGCCTCCGGCCAGACGCAGCTGCGCCGCCCCGAGGAGTGGCTGCCCACCGCCGTCGCCGCCGACATCACCACGCGTGCGGCCGCACCGGCACCCGCGCAGACGCAGACGCCCCCGCCCCCGCTGGAGGCGCCCACCGCGGGCGCTCCGGCCCAGCCGCAGGGTCTGCCCGCTCAGCCGCCGGTCCAGCCGCCCACCCAGCCCGCGCCGCCCGTCGCGCC
>NZ_QUAC01000067.1 GCF_003389455.1 Streptomyces inhibens
AGCAGGCGCCGGCCGACGCCTCGGCCGGCGGCCCGGCCGGAGCCACCCCGGCGGCCGGCGGCCCGGCGGACTTCGCGCCGTTCTGGTTCGCGGTACCCGTCGCGCGCCCGCTGTACGGCGAGGACGGCTCGCCGTCGCCGATCGCCGAACTGGCGCCCGGCACTTGGTACCTCGCGGTGGAGCAGCGCGGCCAGGCCCTGATCGCCCAGACCCAGGACGGCCGGCGCGGTGTCCTGCAGGACACCACCGGCATCCAGCGCGGCTGACACCGGACGCACCACGGTCCTTTCCGGCCCCTCGCCCTCACGGGCGGGGGGCCGTTGCGCTGTTCGCGACCCGGTCGTACAGTTCACCGGGCGAACGAAACTGACGCTCCGTCAGAAGATTCAGGCGTACGTCGGAACCGCGCGATGGGGCACCGTCGGAGAGAGGCGATCGGCATGCGACTCGGTCTGGCACTGGGCTACTGGGGCCGCGGCCCGGACCCCCGGCACCTCGAACTCGCCCGCGAGGCCGAACGCCTGGGCTATGACTCGGTGTGGACCGCGGAGGCCTGGGGCTCGGACGCCTTCACCGCGCTCACCTGGATCGCCGCCCACACCTCGCGCATCAAACTGGGCACCGGCATCGCGCAGATGGCCGCCCGCACCCCCACCGCGACCGCCATGCACGCCCTCACCCTCGACCATCTCTCCGGTGGCCGGCTGCTGCTCGGCCTGGGGCTGTCCGGGCCGCAGGTCGTCGAAGGGTGGTACGGACGGCCGTTCCCCAAGAGCCCGCTGACCGCCACCCGCGAATACGTCGAGGTGATCCGGCAAGTCCTGTGCAGACAGGGGCCGGTGGAGGTGGACGGGCTCTTCCACCCGCACCCCTACCGTGGCGCGGACGGCACCGGCCTCGGCAAACCGCTCAAGCCCATCACCCACCCGCTGCGCGCCGACCTCCCCCTGCTCCTGGGCGCCGAGGGCCCCAAGAACATCGCCCAGACCACCCGGATCGCGGACGGCTGGCTGCCGCTGTACTGGTCGCCGCTGCGCACCGGCGTCTACCAGGCATCGCTGGCCAAGGCCCCGGACGGCTTTCTCATCGCCCCCATGGCCCGCGCCGTGGTCTGTGACGATGTCGCCGAGGGGCTGCTGCCGGTCAAGGCGATGCTCGGCTTCTACATCGGCGGGATGGGCCACGCGGCCAAGAACTTCCACGCCGACCTGATGGCACGGATGGGCTTCGAGGAGGAGGCCCGGCGGGTGCAGCAGCTCTTCCTGGAGGGCCGCAAGGAGGAGGCCGTACTCGCCGTCCCCGACGCCTTCGCCGACGAGATCTCGCTGGTCGGCCCGCGCGAACGGATCGCGGAACGGCTGGAATTGTGGCGCACGGGCCCGGTAACCGACCTGCTGGTCACCGCCCCGGACCCGCGGACGCTACGGGTGCTGGCCGAGCTGAACGCCTGAGCGGCGCGGGCCGCTCACTCGAAGGACGCCCACCCGAGCCAGTGGTCCAGCAGTGCGCGATCGCCCAGCACCTCGACCCGGTCGCTGTCCGCGGGCAGCCTGCGGTAGATGACGGCGAGGAGGTCGGTGAGGGGGCCGCGCAGGGCGACCGCCGCCTTTTCGTGGGTGCGGCGGTGGGTGAGCCGGTCGCCCGTCAGGTCGAGGAACCACTCGGCGTTCAGCTCGGGCGGGGTGTCGGTGGCGTGCAGGTGGAGGGTGCGGCCGGGGCCGAAGAGCCGCGCACCGCGCTCCGCATGGTGCGCGGTGACCAGCGGCAGGGCGCACAGTTGCAGCCACTCCTCCAGACAGTCGGCGGCGACCTCGGGCGGGACGTCGAATGCGGCGCCCGTGGTGCGTGCGGCGTCGGCGCGGTGGATCACCGTCTCATGGGTCATCCGACGGGCCCAGAAGCCCGCCTTCTGCACCGGCGACCAGCTCCAGACCTCGGCGTCCGGGCCGGCCTCGCGCAGCGCACCCACGAGCAGTTCGGCGCCGGCCGCGAGCCAGGCGTCCAGGGCTTTTGCCTCGTTGCCCTCGGGCCCGTCGCCCTCGGGGATGTCCGCGTCGTCGACATTCTTGGCGGCGCGGGTGGCGACGATGGTGCCGGCCCAGCGGTGTGCGCCGCCCACATGCCGGGCGAGATCGGCCAGCGTCCAGTCGGGGCAGGTCGGCACCGTCGCGGAGAGGTCGGTGTCGTGCAGCAGCGCCCGGAACTTCGCGGTCTCGCTGAGAAGTTCGGCGCAATAGCGGTCGTGGGAGAGTGAGCCCTGGAGAGTCATGCGGCGCACAGTAGTGCGCGGCCCGCCGGCTCAGCCTCCCATTTGCGCGGTGGTCGGCACCTCGTCGGTGACCTCGGCGCCCGCGCTTTGGCCCGCGCTCTTGACGTTGTTGATGACCTTCTCGAACGAACCGACATCGGCGGTGCCGGCATCGCCCTTGCGCAGCTTGGTGCCCAGGTTCTTGAGGGAGTCGATCCCGCTGGAGAGCGGGGCGAGGGCCTTGGACAGGATCGGGTCGCCCTTGGCGTTGTTCACCGCGGCCTTGAGCCTGCGGTAGGTGAAGACACCGGCCAGCCCCGCTTTGGCCAGCGCGAATGTCCGCCCCTTCGCGCCCTTGGTGAACTTGCCCGCCCGGTACGGCTTCACGATCCACTGGTACGTGGCGCCCGCCGCCAGACCCGCGTTGGCCACGAAGCGGGTCTTGGCGAACTTCTGCCGCTCCGCGGAGCTGGTGCCGCTGGGCGTCGTACCCCCGCCGGTGCCCTTGGTCGAGCTGCCGCAGGCCACGCCGCCGAGCGTCAGGGTGCAGACCAGCAGAAGGGCGAGGGCGGCCCGCCGGAAGGCGGCACGGGCATCGGCGAGGGGCGGGGAGAAGGGCACGGCGCGCCTCCGGCGGGCTCGGTCGTCTGCGGACACTCGTCCGCAGCCTGACCCGCCCGCCGGATTCCCGCCACCCGGGGTGGCCCGTACGGGGCCCCGGCTACCGGCAGCAGTCCGGATCGAGCCCGGTCGGCAGCCGCTCGCCCCCGAAGACCGAGGTGGTGGCCTCGTCGCCGCCCAGCGCCGCCACCGCGAGCAGCAGCGAACCGGCGGTCCAGGAGGTCAGTTCGCGGGGCCAGATCGCGTCGTCGTCGAAGACATAACCGGTCCAGTACATGCCGTCCTCGGCGCGGAGATGCTGCATCCACTTGAGGATCTGCACGGCCCGTTCGGACTCCCCCATCGCCCACAGCGCGAGCGCCAGTTCCGCGCTCTCGCCGCCGGTGACCCAGGGGTTGGGCAGCACACAGCGCACTCCCAGGCCCGGCACCACGAACTGCTCCCAGTCCGCGTCGATACGGTTCCTGGCCGCCTCGCCGCGGAGCGCGCCGCCCAGGATCGGGTAGTACCAGTCCATGGAGTAGCGGGCCTTGTCCAGGAACCGCTCGGGGTGGCTGCGTATCGCATGGCCCAGACGGCCGACCGCCAGCTCCCAGTCGGGCTGCGGCTCCTCGCGCTGTTCCGCGAGCGCGAGCGCACAGCGCAGCGCCTGGTAGACGGAGGACGAGCCGGTCAGCAGCGCGTCGTTGACGGGCGTGCCGTCGTCCTCGCGCTTCCAGCCGATCTCACCGCCGGGCTGCTGGAGCTCCACGACGTATTCGATGGCCGCGTAGACCGCGGGCCACATGTGGTCGAGGAAGGTCTCGTCGCCGGTGGACAGGAAGTGGTGCCAGACGCCGACCGCGATGTACGCGCAGAAGTTGGTCTCCCGGCCGCGGTCGGTGGGCGCTGCGGCGTCCCCGTCGGCGTACGCCGCGTACCAGGACCCGTCCGGGTTCTGATGCCGCGCCAGCCAGTGGTACGCGGCCTCGGCGCGCTCGTGTTCACCGGCCGCGTCCAGGGCCATGGCGGCCTCGGTGTGGTCCCATGGGTCGAGGTGGTGGCCCCGGAACCAGGGGATCGCGCCGTCCTCGCGCTGGGTCGCCAGGATGCCGGCGACCGTACGGGCCGCCTGTTCGGCGGTGAGCACCCCCGGCAGGACAAGCCGTTCGGTACGGCCGGGACTTGTCACTTGGCGGCCCCGGCGGAGTTCTTTACGGAGGTCTTGGCCGAGGTCTTGGCAGCCGACTTGGCGGGAGCCTTGGCACCGGACCTGGCGGGAGCCTTGGCGCCGGGCGTGGCGGCGGCCTTGGCGGGCTCGCTCGCCCCGTCGGCGGCGGGCCCGGCGGCGGCCGAAGTCTCCGGCAGATGCGGCTTGGTGGCGTAGACGACGAAGCTCTTGCCGATGACCGGGTTGAGCGCCCGCTCGGCGAGCCGGGTGGCCAGCGGTTTCTTCATGATGTCCCAGACCAGCAGCTTGTGGTACGCCTGCACCGGCAGCGCCTTGTCGTTGTCCACGCCGAAGGCGCACTTGAGCCACCAGTAGGGGCTGTGCAACCCGTGCGCATGGTGGGTGCCGTACGGCTCCAGGCCGGCCTCCCGCATCTTGCCGAGCAGCTCGTCACCGCGGTAGATGCGGATATGGCCGCCCTCGACCTCGTGGTAGGCGTCGCTGAGCGCCCAGCAGACCTTCTCGGGGCCGTAGCGGGGAACGGTGACGGCGATCCGGCCGCCGGGGCGCAGCACCCGGACCATCTCGGCGAGCACACCCTTGTCGTCCGGGATGTGCTCCATGACCTCGGAGATGATCACGACATCGAAGCTGTCGTCGGGGAACGGCAGGGCCAGCGCATCGCCCTCCATCGCGGTGGCGGAGGCGCCTGCCGGGGCCTCGCCCGCCTCCTTCATCGCGGCGAACCACTTGGCGACCTCACGGATCTCGTCGCCGTTCTGGTCGAGGGCGACGACCTGCGCGCCGCGCCGGTAACACTCGAAGGCATGCCGGCCGGCGCCGCAGCCCAGGTCGAGCACGCGATCGCCCGGGGCGAGCGGGAAACGGGAAAAGTCGACGGTCAGCACGGCGTTCTGCTTTCGTCCGGCGGTGGGTGGCGGTGGTGGCTGCGAGAAGAAGTACGGTCCGTGGCCGCTCCGGCCACTAGAGCTGTCCGGCGGTGCTCGGCGCGGGCACGGTGCGCGGGGTGCGGGCGGCGGCCCGGCCCTCCTGCAGGGCGATGGCCTCGCGGTAGCGCTCGGCGGTGCCGATGGCGGCCTGCCGCCAGGTGAAGCGGGCCAGTACCCGCTCCCGGCCGGCCGCACCCAGCCGGCGGCGCAGCGTCTCGTCACCCAGGAGGCGGAGCAGTCCGCCGGCGAGCGCTCCGGCGTCGCCCGGGGGCACCGCGAGGCAGGTCTCGCCGTCCGGGCCGGCAACCTCGGGGATGGCGCCGCCGGTGGTGGCCAGCAGCGGGGTGCCGGTGGCCATCGCCTCGGCGGCGGGCAGCGAGAAACCCTCGTAGAGGGAGGGCACGCAGGCGATCTGGGCGCTGCGGACGAGGTCGACGAGTTCGGTGTCGCTGATGCCCTTGACGAACTCGATGGCGCCGACGAGCCCGAGCCGTTCGATGGCGGCGGCGACCGGACCGTCGTCGGCGCGCTTGCCGACGACCACCAGATGCGCGTCGGGGTTCTCCGTGCGCACCTTGGCGAGCGCCTCGACGAGGTGGATCAGGCCCTTGAGCGGCACATCCGCGCTGGAGGTGGTGACGATCCGGCCCGGCACCTCGGGCACCGACGCATCCGGCGAGAACAGGTCGGTGTCGGCGCCGATGTGCNCCGACGCATCCGGCGAGAACAGGTCGGTGTCGGCGCCGATGTGCACCACATGGATCCGGCCGGGCGACACGCCGAGATCGTCGACGATCTCCTGGCGGGAGGAGCCGGAGACGGTCAGCACGGACGGCAGCCGGCGGGCCACACGCTTTTGCATACGGGTGAAGCCGTACCAGCGGCGGACCGAGGCGCGGCGCTTCCAGTCGCCGGCGGCAGCCAGATCGAGCCGCCGGTCGACGGTGATGGGGTGGTGGATCGTGGTGACCAGCGGGGCACCGAGCGCGCCGGGGCCGCCGAGCAGGCCGTAGCCGAGGGTCTGGTTGTCGTGGACGACATCGAACCGGCCACGGCGGGCGGCGAGATGGCGCCGGGCCCGCAGCGAGAAGGTCAGCGGCTCGGGGAAGCCGCCGGTCCACATCGTGCCGACCTCAAGGGCGTCGATCCAGTCGCGGTACTCGCCGCGCCCCGGCGTACGGAACGGGTCGGGCTGACGGTAGAGGTCCAGGCTCGGCAGCTCGGTCAGCGTCACCCCGTCGTCGAGGACGGGATAGGGCTGGGCGCCGATCACCTCGACGGTGTGACCGAGGCGGGCCAGTTCGCGCGAGAGGTGGCGTACGTAGACACCCTGACCGCCGCAGAACGGGTTCCCCTTATACGTGAGCATCGCGATGCGCAGGGGACGCTCGCCGTTCGTCGGAGCGGAGGCCGAGAGGGCCTCTGCGGGGCGAGGCGCGGCTGTCTGGACGGCCTCTGCGGTCACGCTCGGCCCCCTTCTCACTGGACTTTCGCCGGAGCGTAACCGCTGGCGGTAATCTAGAACAAGTTTCAGAACTGATTGGCTACTGATCAGTTCACCGAGCTTCGAATCTACCGGCCGAGAACGATGCGAAAAGAGCCGCACCAGGTGATTCGCGCCACCACCCGCCCCCCTGCCATGCTGTGCCGATCACACCACCGGCACTCACCGCATCGCGGAGGGAATGCCACGGAATGGGAAATATGACTACGGAATCCAAGGCGGCCAAGCCGGCGCTTCCCGCGAGTCCTCCCCTGACCGAGCGTCAGGAGGCCCGGCGCCGCCGCATCCTGCACACCAGCGCCAAGCTGGCGTCCCGTGGCGGCTTCGACGCCGTGCAGATGCGCGAGGTCGCCGAGTCCTCGGGCGTCGCGCTCGGCACCCTCTACCGCTACTTCCCCTCCAAGGTGCATCTGCTGGTCGCCACCATGCAGGACCAGCTCCAGCACATGCACGAGACGCTGCGCAAGCGCCCGCCGTCGGAGCAGGACCCGGGCGCACGGGTCGCCCAGACCCTGATGCGGGCGTTTCGCGCACTGCAGCGCGAGCCGCATCTCGCGGACGCGATGGTGCGCGCGCTGACCTTCGCCGACCGCTCCGTCAGCCCCGAGGTGGACACTGTCTCCCGGCTGACCACCGCGATCATCCTCGACGCCATGGGGCTGGACGGCCCGGCCACTCCGGAGCAGCTCTCCGCGGTCCGGGTCATCGAGCACACCTGGCACTCGGCACTGATCACCTGGCTGTCGGGGCGGGCCTCGATCGCCCAGGTGAAGATAGACATCGAGACGGTGTGCCGGCTGATCGAAGTCACCGCACCCGATCACTCACGCTGATCCCGCATCACTCACGTTGTTCCCGCATCGCTCACGTTAATCCCGCCACCGACGCGGGTAGTTGGCCCGTAGGGGGCCCTCCGAACCCCTACGGGACCGCCGCCCCCACCCTTAGGGAGCCCCCGCCCCGCCCCGAGCCACTCACTCCTCCGGCGGGAAGACCGCCTCACCACTGCCGGCGACGGTGACGATGATTGCCTCCACGGGGCACCCCTCGGCCGCCGCCAGCACGCTCTCCGCGGCATCCGCCACCGGCGCCACGGGGTGCGACTGCCGGGCCGAGTCCAGCCGGAAGCCGTCCGGTGCCGCGCCGACGCACATCCCCGAGCCGATGCACACGCTCCGGTCCACCTCCACCTGCCAGCGGTCCGCCATCAGGCACCCGCCGGCAGATGGATCATCTTGTGCTCCAGATATTCGCCGAAGCCCTCGGGGCCGAACTCCCGGCCGATCCCGGAGTTCTTGTAGCCGCCGAACGGACCGAGCATGTCGATGCTGAAGGTGTTCACCGAGTACGTACCGGTGCGCACCTGCCGTGCGAGGTCGATGCCGTGGTCGACGTCGGCCGTCCACACCGAGCCGGAGAGCCCGTAGTCGGAGTCGTTGGCGATCCGTACCGCCTCCGCCTCGTCGTCGTACGGCAGCAGACAGATGACCGGGCCGAAGATCTCCTCGCGGGCGATCCGCATGGAGTTGGCGACCTCACCGAAGAGCGTCGGTTCGACGTACCAGCCCGTCGGCTGCCCCTTGGGGCGGCCGCCGCCGGTCAGGACCTTGGCGCCTTCCTGCTGGCCGAGCGCGATGTAGTCCAGCGAGCGCTGCTGCTGCCGGCGGGCGACCAGCGGACCGACCTCGGTGGCCGGATCCAGCGGGTCGCCCACGGTCAGTGCGCCCGCCGCCGCGGTGAACCGCTCGGCGATCTCGTCGTAGCGACTGCGCGGCGCGAGGATCCGGGTCTGGGCCACACAGGCCTGACCGTTGATCATCCAGGCGAACGGCACGATGCCGGCCACCGCCGCGTCCAGATCCGCGTCCGGCAGGATCACCGCGGCGGACTTGCCGCCCAGCTCCAGCGTGACCCGGCTGAGGTTGCGGGACGCGACCTCCATGACCCGCTTGCCCGCCGCCACCGAGCCGGTGAACGACACCTTGTCCACACCCGGGTGCCCGACCAGGTACTCGCTCACCTCGCGGTCGGCCGGCAGGATCGACAACACGCCCTTCGGCAGTCCGGCCTCGGTCGCGATCTCCGCGAGGAGGTAGGCGTCCAGCGGGGTCTCCGGCGAGACCTTCAGCACCACCGAGCAGCCGGCCAGCAGGGCCGGCGCGAGCTTGGCGGCGGCGGTGAACTGCGGGACGTTCCAGGGCACCACGGCCGCGACCACCCCGACCGGCTCGCGCCGCACCAGCAGCGGTCCCAGCACCCCGGCCCGGCGCTCCTCGAAGGTGAAGTCACGCGCCACCGTGAGCGCGGAGTCCCACACCAGCAGCGCGGCCAGCGACTGCACCATGACGCCCGAGGTGAACGGGGTGCCGTTCTCGGAGCTGATGACCCTGGCGATCTCCTCGCTGCGTGCCGCGAAGGCGTCCTTGATACGGGTCACCACCGCGATCCGGTCCGCCAGCGGGGCATTCGCCCACACCCCGGACTCGAAGGACGTACGGGCTGCGGCCACCGCGCGGTCGACATCGGCCCGGGAGGCGTGCGGGACGCGGCCGATGACCTGCTCGGTGTGCGGGGAGACGACCTCGATCGTGTCCCGGCCGGCCGGATCGACCAACTCTCCGCCTATGTAGAGCTTTCCGTGCTCGACGAGGTCGCTCATCGCTGCCGCCTCCTGCGGGTTGGCCGCCTGTCCGACGTGTGCTCCCTGACTGCCTGACACTGCGTCAGAATCCTCACTGCATCAGGAACTGATACCAGTTCTAGTTGAAGGAGTCCACGACGACAGCAGAATCCCAACTCCCCGGAGAGCGAGGGCCACTTCAGGCCGTATTGAAACCAGTTCTAGTTATAGTGAGGAGGGCGGGGACCAGGTGTGTGCCACACCGAGAGGGGAACGGGATGACGACGCAGGTGACCGACCACCGGGGCGGGGTATGGAGCATCGCCGTCCCCATCCCGGACAACCCGCTCGGCCACACCCTCGTCCACCTCCTGGAGACCGACCGCGGACCGGTGCTCATCGACACCGGCTGGGACGACCCGGACTCCTGGGACACTCTCGTCGCCGGCGTCGCCGCCTGCGGCTTCGCCCTCACCGACATCCACGGCGTCCTGATCACCCACCACCACCCCGACCACCACGGTCTCTCCGCCAAGGTGCGGGAGGCGTCCGGCGCCTGGATCGCGATGCACGCCGCGGACACCGCGGTGGTCCGCCGCACCCGCGAGGCCGAACCGGGCCGGTGGCTCGACTACCTGATCGCCAAGCTCACGACGGCGGGCGCACCGGACGACCATCTGGCGCCGCTACGGGAGGCACGCGCCAAGGGGAGCGGCCGCAAGCTGCCCGGACGCCGGGCGGCGCTGCCGGACCGCGAGATCGACCCCGGCGAGCTGCTCGACCTGCCCGGACGCCGGGTACGCGCCATCTGGACGCCGGGGCACACTCCGGGACACGTCTGCCTGCACCTGGAGGAGGACCACCCCTCGGGGCTGCCCCAGGGGTTCGGCCGGCTGTTCTCCGGCGACCACCTCCTGCCCGGCATCACCCCGCACATCGGCCTCTACGAGGACCCGGACGACGATGGGGGTCAGGCCACCGACCCCCTCGGCGACTACCTCGACTCCCTCGAACGCATCGGCCGACTCGCCCCCGCCGAGGTACTGCCCGCCCACCAGCACGCCTTCACCGACGCCGAAGGGCGCGTACGCGAGCTCATCGCCCACCACGAGGACCGGCTCGCCGGCCTGCGCGCACTGCTCCGCGAACCCCGCACCCCCTGGCAGCTCGCGGTGGCCATGGAGTGGAACCGCCCCTGGGAGCAGATCCCCTACGGGTCCCGCAACATCGCCGTCTCGGAGGCGGAGGCACATCTGCGCCGGCTGGTGAAGCAGGGGTATGTGGAGGTGGTGACGGGTTCGGATCCGGTGAGGTATCAGGCGGTGTGATCGCGGGACGGCCGCGCGTAGCGGCTGCTGTGGCCCGACGGTGTACGGCTGCCGGGCGTGCGCGTGCCGTCCTCGCCGAACGGCAGGCGACCCGGCCGGGCTGTGCGCGTACCGCCCTCGCCGCCGATCTCCGCACAGACCGGCACGCCCCCGCCGCCGATCTCCGCACAGACCGGCGCGCCCCCGCCGCCGATCTCAGTACGGACCGGCCCGCCCCGGCTCGTACGTGCGAGCTGGGGCCGGCCGGGCGCCGGTTAGGGTGTGCGGGACAACTTCATCCGTATCCGATCGGGGGAAGCCGGTGTAAATCCGGCGCTGACCCGCAACCGTGAGGACGGCCCGTCCGCGCACCGCGACCCGCGCGGCACACACGGCCGTACGAGCCGGAGCACCCGATGGGACACGACCAAGGCTCCCGCCACCGGAACCGCCTGCCCGCGCGGACGGCCGGTGCGCGGCACCGTCGAGGTATACGGAGCTGAGCCCGGTGCCACCGCGCCCGATCGGAGGATCGGTGCGCGGGTGGCCGGCCGAGCGCGGCTGCGTAGCACCGCCGCGACCCGACCCGAGAGGCACCAGACCCGATGGCCCCCATGGCTCACCAGGCCCCTTTGACGCATTCCGTCGCCTTCCTGGCGCGCCGCGCCGCCACGGCGCTGGCGGCCGCGGTGGTGCTGGGCACGGCCGCCGCCCCCGCCGCGTTCGCCGACACGCCGTCCCCCAAGAAGCTGCCCGAGGGGCTGTACGGCACCAAGGACCCGCAGTACGACGGTGTCTGGCGGCAGTCGCTCGCGCTGCTGGCCCAGGACACGGTGGGCGTGCGGCCCGCGGCGTCGGCCGTGAACTGGCTGGTCGGGCAGCAGTGCGCCGACGGCTCCTTCACCGCCTTCCGCGCCGAGCAGGGCAAGGCCTGTGACGCCAAGACGATGCGGGACACCAACCAGACGGCGGCCGCGACGTCGGCGCTGGCCGCACTCGGCGGGCACGGCGACTCCGTGAAGAAGGCCGTGAACTGGCTGAAGTCGGTACAGAACGACGACGGCGGCTGGAGCTCGATGGCCGGCTCGCCCAGCGACGCCAACTCCACGTCCGTGGTCATCGGCGCTCTCGCCGCGGCGGGCGAGAAGCCGGAGTCCGTGACGTCGAAGAAGGGCGGCAAGACCCCCTACGAGGGGCTGCTCATCTTCCAGCTGGGCTGCGATGCGAAGGAGGGCGAGCGCGGCGCGTTCACCTTCCAGCTCAAGGGCGCGGCCCCGAACGCCGATGCCACCGCGGCCGCCGCCACCGGCGCACTGGGCAGGGGCTTTGTCGTCGAGCCCGCCGGCAAGGGAGCGGATCGGCCGGTCAAGCCGCTGAGCTGCAAGGACGGTAAGCCCGCCGGCACCGGGCCGGCACAGGCCGCGGAGGGCGGCGCCGCCTACCTCGTCGCGCAGCTCGACAAGAACGGACAGCATCTGCTCTCCGCGATGCCGGGCGCGGAGAAGCAGCCGGACGTCGGCAACACCGCCGACGCCGTGGTGGCGCTGGCGGCCGGCGCGCACGGCTCCGCCGCGCAGAAGCCGCTGAAGTGGCTGGAGAAGAACGCGGCGGACTGGGCCAAGCAGAACGGCCCGGCCGCGTACGCCCAGCTGGTGCTGACCGCGCACGCCACCGGCACCGACCCGCGCTCCTTCGGCGGCACCGACCTGGTGGCCGCGCTCAACGCCACCGGCCCCAAGCCGGCCGGCAGCGTCGCACCGTCCACCGCACCGGACAAGAACGCCAAGGACTCCGACAACAACGGCGGCGGCATCGGTGTGTGGTGGGTCGTCGCCGTCGGGCTCGCCATCGGTGCCGGCATCGGCTTCCTGATGAGCGGCCGTAAGAAGAAGAACGAGCTCTGATGCGGCGTACCAGGATCGCCGGCGCGCTGCTGCTGGCCGGCACGGTCACCGGTCTGGCCGCCGGGCCCGCCCAGGCGCAGGAGTACCGCTACTGGTCCTTCTGGGACGGCACGGGAGGGACCGCCGACAACGGCGGGACCGGCGGCAAGGGCGGTTCCTGGGCGTACGCCACCGAGGGGCCGGCCACCATGCGGCCGGCCGACGGCGCGGTCGAGGGCTTCCGCTTCACCGTCAGCGCCGACTCCGCGGCGGCCGGCAAGCCACGCGCGGCCGCCGACTTCGAGGCGATCTGCCGCGATACGCCCGCCAAGGACGGCCGCAAGCGGATCGGCATCGTCATCGACTTCGGCACCGCCGCGGACGCGCCCGGCGACGAACGGCCGCCGACGGCTCGGACGGAGTGCGCCCAGGTGGCCGAGGACGCCTCGGCGGGCGAGGCGCTGGCCGCGGTCGCCCGCCCGCTGCGCTACGACTCCAACGCGCTGCTGTGCGCCATCGCCGGCTACCCTAAGGCCGGGTGCGCGGAGCAGGTGAGCGGGTCGAAGGAGGCCGGTTCGACGGAGGCCGGTTCGAAGGGGACCGGATCGTCCGCGTCCGCGTCGTCGTCTTCGGGGGCGGCGGCGGACGGTCACGGCGGTGACGCCGCGGGCAGCGGGGACAACGGCAGTGGTGGTGACAACGACAGCGGCGGCCCGTCCGCCGGGCTGCTCGGCGGTATCGCGGCCGTCGTCGCACTGGGCGCGGCGGCCGTCTGGCAGGCCCGCCGCCGGCGCGGATGAGCGCCCCGCAGGCGACCCGTAGCACCGCGCTGCACGCCGGCGCCTGGTGGCTGTGGGCGCTCGGCCTGGCCACCGCGGCCTCCCGCACCACCAACCCGCTGCTGCTGGGGCTGCTGGTGGGGGTGGCCGGCTACGTCGTCGCGGCCCGCCGTACGGATGCGCCGTGGGCCCGCTCGTACGGCGCGTTCGTCAAGCTCGGCCTGGTCGTGATCACCATCCGGCTGGTCTTCGCCTTCGTCCTCGGCTCACCGATCCCCGGTACGCACACCCTCGTCACCCTGCCCGAAGTGCCGCTGCCGG
Source organism: Streptomyces inhibens (assembly GCF_003389455.1). Lineage (GTDB taxonomy): Bacteria > Actinomycetota > Actinomycetes > Streptomycetales > Streptomycetaceae > Streptomyces > Streptomyces inhibens. Next base: position 13,384 of record NZ_QUAC01000067.1, read on the forward strand.
ACTGGGCGAAGGGCGTCCGCATCGGCGGCCGGGTCACGGCAGAGGGCATGCTCTTCGCGCTCTACGACGGGCTGAAGCTGGCCACCCTCCTCATCTGCGTCGGCGCCGCCAACGCACTCGCCAACCCCTCTCGGCTCCTCAAATCCCTGCCGGGCGCGCTCTACGAGGCGGGCGTCGCAGTCGTCGTCGCGATGACCTTCGCGCCGAATCTGGTCGCCGACGTACAGCGGCTGCGCGCGGCCCGGCGGCTGCGCGGCCGCCCCGACCGCGGGTTCAAGGCGCTCCTCCAGGTTGGGCTGCCGGTGCTGGAGGGCGCGCTGGAGCGCTCGGTGGCACTGGCCGCCGCCATGGACGCGCGTGGCTACGGCCGTACCGCCCAAGTGCCGCGCGCCGTACGCCACACCACCTCCGTCCTCACCCTCGGCGGGCTGCTCGGCATCTGCGCGGGCACGTACGGGCTGCTGGGCGACACCGGGGGCGGCTACGGGCTGCCGCTGCTGCTCGCCGGACTGGCCGCCGCGCTCGCCGGGCTCTGGCTCGGTGGCCGCCGGTCGGTACGCAGCCGTTACCGTCCCGAACGATGGGGCGTCCGCGCCTGGCTGGTCGCGGGCTCCGGCATCGCCGTCGCCGCCCTGATGATCTGGGCGAACGACTACGCACCCGCAGCCCTCCACCCACCCGCCGTCCCCCTCACCACCCCCGTCCTCCCCCTCTGGCCGGCCGCCTCCCTTCTCGTAGGCCTACTGCCCGCGTTCACCGCCCCGCCCCCGGGAACCACGGAGGACAAGGGCCGAGCCGGGCGAGCGGACCGCGCCGACCGAACGAGCCGAGCGGAGCGTGCGGACGAGGCGGTGGGCCGAGCCGAGACTGCGGACGGAGCAGCGGGCCGAGCCGGCCGTACGGATCGGTCCGTGTCCCGCAGCCACGAACAGGGCCGGGGCCAGGCTCAGGTCCAGGGCCAGGGCCGTACCCCCGAATCCACCCCGCCTACCAATCCATCCACCGGCCCATCCACCGGCCCGCCGATCAACCCGTCCAGCAACCCGCCCAGCAACCCGCCCACCGATACCGAACCCTGCGAGAAGGAGCCCACCCAGTGATCCGGTTCGAGCAGGTGTCGGTCACCTACGGCGACGCCGCGGCGCCCGCCGTCCAAGGCATCGACCTGATCGTCCCCGAGGGCGAACTGTGCCTCCTCGTGGGCCCTTCCGGCGTCGGCAAGTCCACGGTCCTGAACGCGGTCTGCGGGCTCGTCCCGCACTTCACCGGCGGCACCCTGAGCGGCCGTGTCACCGTCGACGGCCGTGACACCCGCACCCATAAGCCGCGCGAACTCGCCGATGTCGTCGGCACCGTGGGCCAGGACCCGCTGGCGCACTTCGTCACCGACACCGTCGAGGACGAACTCGCCTACGGTATGGAATCGCTCGGCCTCGCCCCCGACGTGATGCGCCGGCGCGTCGAGGAAACCCTGGACCTGCTGGGCCTGGCCGACCTGCGCGACCGTGCCATCACCACCCTCTCGGGCGGCCAGATGCAGCGGGTGGCGATCGGCTCCGTCCTCACCACCCACCCCAAGGTCCTGGTCCTCGACGAACCGACCTCGGCACTCGACCCGGCCGCCGCCGAAGAGGTGCTCTCCGTACTCCAGCGCCTGGTCCACGACCTCGGCACCACGGTCCTGCTGGCCGAACACCGCCTGGAGCGCGTCGTCCAGTACGCCGACCAGGTAATCCTCCTCCCCTCACCCGGCGCCGCCCCCCTCATGGGCACCCCCGCCGACATCATGGCCGTCTCCCCCGTCCACCCTCCGGTAGTGGCCCTCGGCCGCCTCGCCCACTGGACCCCTCTCCCCCTCTCCGTACGCGACGCCCGCCGCAAGGCCGCCCCGCTGCGCGAGCGGTTGGCGGAGATCGCCCCGCCGGAGGTGGGTGTCGGGAGCACGCTGCCGGGCGCGGGCGCTTCGCCGGGCGTGCCCACCGGCGGCCCGGCCACCGGGGTTGCCGCGGACGTTTCCGGGCTCAGCGTTCGCCGGGGCCGGATCGATGCACTGCACCGGGTCGATCTCACTGTCCGGGCCGGCGAGACCATCGCCCTGATGGGCCGTAACGGCGCGGGGAAGTCCACCCTCCTCAGCGCCCTCGTCGGTATGCACCCACCGTCCTCCGGCACGGTGCGCGTCGGCGGTGCCACCCCGCACCGCACCAGCCCCCGCACCCTCCTGCGGCATGTCGGCCTGGTGCCGCAGGAACCTCGTGACCTCCTTTACGCGGATACCGTCGCCGCCGAGTGCACCGCGGCCGATCAGGACGCGGGTGCCCCCGCCGGCAGCTGCCGGGCTCTCGTCACTCAGCTGCTCCCCGATGTACCGGACTCCGTCCACCCCCGCGATCTGTCCGAGGGCCAACGCCTTGCCCTCGCTCTTGCGGTCGTACTGACCGCCCGTCCTCCACTGCTCCTCCTCGACGAGCCCACCCGCGGCCTGGACTACGCCGCCAAGGCCCGCCTGGTCGAGGTGCTGCGCACCCTGGCCGCCGAGGGCCACGCCATCGTCCTGGCCACCCATGACGTGGAGCTCGCCGCCGAACTCGCCCACCGCGTCGTCATCCTGGCGGACGGCGAGATCGTCGCCGACGGCCCCACCGACGAGGTTGTCGTCTCCTCCCCCTCCTTTGCTCCACAGGTCGCCAAGGTGCTCGCTCCGCTGCCCTGGCTGACCGTTCCTCAGGTGGCCCGCGCCCTGGAGACCACCGCATGAACCGCGCACACCCACACAGCCCGGACGGCTCCGGCCCCCGCTCCGGCACCGGCACCGGCACCGGCACCGGCACCGAATCCTGGCCCCACTCCCAATCCGACTCCCAATCCGACTCCGACTCCGATGTCAGCTCTGGCACCGGCGTCGGCTCCGGCCGCCAGGCCCGTGCCGTGCGGCTCGGCCCTCGCTCCATCGCCGCCCTGGTCCTGATCTCGGCCATCGGCGTGATGGCGTTCGGATGGCCACTGCTCGCCGACTCCGCCTCCGGGCTCGCCCATTCCAAGGACGCACCCTGGCTGTTCGCCGCGCTGCTGCCGATGCTGCTCGCCGTTGTGGTGGCGACCATTGCCGACGCGGGCCTGGACGCAAAGGCCATCGCCATGCTCGGCGTACTGGCCGCGGCCGGGGCCGCGATGCGCCCACTCGGCGCGGGGACGGCCGGTATCGAGCCGATGTTCTTCCTGATGGTGTTGTCGGGCCGGGTGCTCGGTCCCGGCTTCGGCTTTGTCCTGGGTTCCGTGGCGATGTTCGCGTCGTCACTGCTGACCGGCGGCGTCGGCCCCTGGATGCCGTTCCAGATGCTGACGATGGGCTGGGTGTCGATGGGCGCCGGCCTGCTGCCGGGGCCCGGCCGGCTCCGCGGTCGCCGCGAGCTGGCCATGCTCGCCGCCTACGGGGCCGTCTCCGCCGTCCTCTACGGCCTGATCATGAACCTCCAGGGATGGCCCTACATCGCCGGCATGGCCTCAGGGGTCTCCTTCGTTCCCGGCGATCCGCTCGATCAGAACCTCGCCTGCTATATCGCCTACTGCCTTGCCACCTCCCTCGGCTGGGACCTGCCCCGAGCCCTGGTCACCGTGATCCTCACCTTCACCCTGGGCGGCACCGTCCTCAAAGCCCTGCGCCGAGCCACCTGCCGCGCCGCCTTCGACGCCCCCGTCTCCTTCGCCCCCGATCCGCCGAGCGGGTCCGCGGCTCCGTAACGGCCGCCGTTCCGACCGGCGGGTTCACCGGTTCACCGGTTCACCGGCTCCCCCCAACAACGCCCTTCGCGGACCGAGTCAGCGGGCGACGGGCAGAGCGCGGGCTATGGACGGCTCCGAGCGCAGGAACGAGGTGTTGTGGTCGGCGTCGGCGCCCTGGTCGACCACCGTGGCCTTGGCGCCGTGGTCCGCCAATTCCTTCGCACAGCTACGGGTGTTGGCTATCGGGACGTCGCGGTCGCCGGACGCTGAGTAGAGGGTTATCCGCACGCCTCGGTCCGGCTTCCAGTCGCAGGTGCGGTCGTTGGCGCGGAGGACTTCCAGCAAACCACCGGAGGGGTGCTGGAGTTTTGCGTACCAGGCGTCCGTCAGCAGGTCTTCGAGGCGGCTGGGCAGCTTCCCGGCGATCTCCTCCGCCGGGTGGTCGCTGTCGAAGAGGTCCTCGACACGGTCGGCATAGGGGGCGCGGAACACCTCGCTCGGGTCCTTGTAGAGCGGGTGCAAGCGGTTCTGGGCGGTGAGGAAGAAGGAGATGTAGAAGACGGCGGATTGGGGGTCGATGCGGCCGTCGAACATGCCGGGGAGTTCGCTGCCGTCGAGGTCGTACGGCCCGCCGACCGGTGCAAGCATTCGGAGGCGGAACCGGGGATCGGCCCCGCGGTCCAGCTCACGGCCCAGTTCCATCGCGACCTGCCCGCCCTGTGAGAAGCCGGTGAGGGACACCGTGCGGTCGAGGACGGCGCCGAGTTTCGGGGCGGCCGAGTGGGCCGCCCGGAGCATGTCCAGGGAGGCCGATGCGGCGGATCGGGCGTCCATGTAGGGATGGCGGCCAGGGTTTGTGCCGAGGCCGAGGTAGTCGGGGGCGATGGCCGCGCGGCCTGCTGAGGCGTACAGCACCGACACCGCTCGGTCGGGGCCTTCCCCCACCGAGGGTGCGTAGCCGCGGTAGGCGAGGGTGCCGTGGGCGTGGACGACTGGCGGGAGAGGGCGGTGACTGGTGCCGATCGGGAGGGCGAGCAGGCCGGAGGCGGTGGTGGGGCGGCCGTCGGGGGTGATCGTGCGGTAGGTCAGGCGGTATGCGGCGACGCCGTGCCGGGCGGTGCCGGCCTCCATGCCGACTTTCTGCGCCTGGGCGATGATCTCGGCCCGGCTCTGTCGGCCGAGGGGCGTGATGGAGAGGAGCGTTCCGCGACCATGAGCGGTCCGCGGGGCGGTGTCGGCGGCCGGCCGCGCGCCGGCATCGGCCGTCTGTGCGGCGGTGCCCGTGGCCTGTGTGGCGATGTCGGTTGCCTGCGACGCGTGCGCAGTGTCCCCCGCGGTGGTCGCCGTCGTCGGCCCCTCGTCGGCCGTCCGCGCCGCGACCGCCGACGGCGCGGCGAGGGCCGGGGCCGTCGAGAGCGCTGCCAGCAGGACAGCGGCGCCGGCGGCCAGACTGCGCGATGCGCGGCGCCGGCGGTGCCCGTCCGGTGCACCCGTCAGGATCGACGCGGCCGACGCACCGGATGCGTATGAAGATGGGGATGAAAGTGCGGATGAAGGTGAATGCTGCTGGGTTCTGTTCGTCATGTCATCGACGGTACGGAGATCACGCGCATCGCAGTATGCGGCTTTCCACCCAACTCACCTGTGGTTTTCCGCAGGTTGGGAAGGACACCTCGCACCACCACCGCAAGGTACCCACAACACCCGCCCACCCCCCGAAGGGGGG
>NZ_QUAC01000060.1 GCF_003389455.1 Streptomyces inhibens
AAGGCGGTGGAGGTTTCAGCTGAGAATCTGATTGTCGAAGTCGGAAACCAGCAAAAAAGCAAACCATCCACCATGAGCAAGGATACGGAAAAAGCGGTCGTCGGTCTATCGGGTGTCGGTCTGTCTCTGGACGAATTGGTCCGTGAAGGGGCGCGGCAAGTGATTCAACAAGCGATTGAAGCGGAGCTAGCGGAACTGATGGAACGGCTCGCGAACGTCAAGACTTTGCACGGGCAACGCGCGGTGGTGCGCAACGGGTACTTGCCAGAGCGTGAAGTGTTGACGGCCGCCGGGCCGATCGCGGTGAAGGTGCCGAAGGTGCGGGATCGATCGGGATCGGGCGTGAAGTTCAATTCGACGATCGTGCCGCCGTACTTGAGGAAGTCGCCGCGCGTGAGCGCAGCGTTGCCCTGGCTGTATTTAAAGGGCATCTCGACGGGTGACATGAGCGAAGCGTTGAGCGTGCTGCTGGGCGATGACGCCAAGGGCTTGTCGGCCAACGTGGTGAGCCGCCTGAAGGCGCAATGGGCCGACGAGCATGTGGCGTGGAGCCGGCGTGATATGTCCGAGTCGCACTACGTCTATTGGTGGGTCGACGGCATTCACACGGGGCTGCGCAGCGAGAACTCCGACGGGCAATGCTTGCTGGTCATCATCGGCGTAAAACCGGACGGAAGCAAAGAGCGTGTGGCGATCGGCGATGGGTATCGCGAGACGAAAGCGNTATCGCGAGACGAAAGCGTCGTGGCTGGAGCTGCTGCTCGACCTGAAAAAGCGCGGTCTGAAGGCAGGTCCACGGCTGGCCGTCGGCGACGGTGCAATGGGCTTCTGGGCGGCACTGGAAGAGGTGTTTCCGACCACACGTGGCCAGCGCTGTTGGTTTCACAAGATGGGCAACGTGCTGAACGCGCTGCCCAAGTCGCAACAGGCACGCGCGAAGGCCGATATGCAATCGATCTGGATGGCCGCGACTCGCGCCGACGCGCACGCCGCGTTCGATCGTTTCGTGTCGATCTATGCGGCGAAATATCCGAAGGCGACCGAGACGTTGAAGAAGGA
>NZ_QUAC01000066.1 GCF_003389455.1 Streptomyces inhibens
CGGACGCGGCGGACAGGCTCGTCGACGTGCTCCTGTCCGCCGCGTCCGGCTGACCCGGGCGCGAGCCGCGGGGTTACGGGAGGTGCCGGGCGGCGCCGTCCTCGACCAGGGTGACGACGGCGGCGAACGCCTCCTGCCCCTTGCCCCACGGGTCGGGGACGTCCCGGTCGATGAGGTACAGGCCGAGCTTCGGCGCAGTGCGCTCATCGACCAGGGTACGGAGGGCGGTGAGGTTGCCGGTGTCCATCGCGAGGATGGTGTCCGCCCACTCCAGTAGGTCGCGGCTGATGTGCACACCGCGGTGGGCGGTGAGGTCATAGCCGCGGGCCGCTGCGGCAGTGACCATCTCCCGGTGGGCCGGGTGCCCGACCCACTTGTCGCGGGTACCGGCCGANACCATCTCCCGGTGGGCCGGGTGCCCGACCCACTTGTCGCGGGTACCGGCCGACCGCACCTCAACGGCCGGGCCGCCGAGCTCGGTGAGCACGACGGCCGCCAGCGGTGAGCGGCAGTGGTTGCCGAGGCAGACGGTGAGCAGGCGCCGTGGCCCGGCGGTCACCGCGCCGCTCCCGCCGTGAGAGCCCGCCGCAGCTCGCCGGCGACGCGGTCGACATCGGCCTCCGTGAGGTGCTGGTGGAACGGGAGAGTCATGGCCTGCTGGCCTACCCGCTCGGTCACCGGCAGCGGCCGGTGCCACTCGGCGAAGGCCGGTTGCGTGTGGTTCGGCGGGTAGTGCGTGCCGACGCCGATGCCGTGCTCCCGGAGGGTGCGGAACACCCGTTCACGGTCGCGGAGGACGCGCACGGCGCACAGGTGCGGGACGGAACGGTCAACGTCGACGTCGACCAGGGCGACGTCGTGGATCCCGTCGAGGGCAGCGGCGTACGCGCGCCAGAGGTCCCGGCGCTTGGCCTCCGCCTCCGCGAAGTGCTGGAGCTGGACGAGACCGATCGCGGCGTTCAGCGACGACATCTGGACGCGCATCCCGAAGCCGTCGACTGTGTACGTCGTCGCCTCCGCGCGCCAGGCCGCCGATTCGACGATGCCGAGCCCGCGCAGCCGCCGGCAGGTGTCGGCCTCCAGCGGCGTGCGCGGTACGACCATGCCACCCTGGCCGCAGGTGAGGTTCTTGATCGGGCCAAAGGAGAAGCACGTCAGGGCGCCGGTCGCGCCGACGCGGCGGGTTCCTTCGTAGGAGCCGAACGCGTGCGCAGCGTCCTCGACGACGGTGACGCCATGCTCGTCGAGCGCGGGCCGGGCGGCGGTGAGGTCGACGGCCCGGCCCCCGTAGAGGACCGGGAGGATCGCGCGGGTGTGCGAGGTGAGGGCGCCCAAGACCTCCGCGGGCTCGACGCAGAGCGTGGCCGGGTTGATCTCGATGAAGCGGGGCCGAGCGCCGGTGGCGAGGACGGCTTGCACGGTCGCGCAGAAGGTGAAGGAGGGAACGATCACCTCATGCCCGGGGCCGACGCCAGCGGCGAGGAGCGCGACGTGCAGCGCGGCCGTGCCAGAGGCGACCGCGACGGTGTCCGGCACGCCGAGGAAGCCGGCGGCGGCGTTCTCGAACTCGTCCGTGACCGCGCTGTGGTTGTACCGGCCGCTGCGCAGGGCCTCCGCGAGGGCGGCCTCCGCGCCGCTGTAGAGGTACGGGCGCGCGTTGTGCGCGGCGCCCGCCGGTGCCGTGAGGATCATCGGCTCTTCCCTTCGCTGGCGGTCAGGGTCTCGACGTACTTCGTGAGGGTAACGTCCGACTTGTACGTGAGCCGGTCGTGGTTGACGTCCTGGCGGAAGAGGCCGCGGAGGAGCTGCCCGACGTAGTCGGCGCCGGCCGCGACGGCGGCCGGGAACCCGCCGCCAACCCGGGCGTTCGCCTCCGTCACGACGACGCGGTCAGGGCCGCCCTCCCGGATGAAGCCCTGCACGCAGCATGCCCCGGTGACGCCGGTGGCGGTGAGCGTCGCGCGGACGCACTCCTCCGCGTGGGGGTCGTTGAAGGTGCGGGAGACGACGGCCAGCCCGCCCTTGACCAGCAGCCGGTACCGGAGGATCACCGACGCATGGCCGGCGCGATCGACGAGGCAGTCCGCGGTGAACTCCCGGCCGCTAATGTGCTCCTGGACGATCGGTTCCGGGATGAGCTCGCACAGGACGCGGGCCTGCTCCCGCGTGCGGCAGACGTGCACGCCGCGCGCGCCCTGCTCGTGCCGCGGCTTGACGAAAGAAGGCCGTCCGGGGCTTGGTCGATCTCGTGCGGGAGGACGGTGCGCGGGGTTGGGATGCCGCGCTCGGTGAGCACCGTGGCGAACCGTGCCTTGTCACCGCACGCTTCGACCGCGGGCGGGTCCGGGAGCCAGGTGGTGACGCCGAGGTCGGCGAGGGGCCGGCGGAGGCTGAGGAGCTGCGGGAGCTCCCGTTCGACGGTCGAGAGGACGGCGTCGGGCCTAGCCTTCGCGCAGAGGCGGAGCATGCCGGCGCGGTAGCCGAGGTCCGTCGCCGGCACGGTGACGTGCGGGGTGGTCTCCGGGAGGAGGAGCCCGGGCGCGTATGGGTCCGCGTCGGCGGTGATGACACGACAGCCGAGGCGGATCAGGGACCGGGCGAGGTCGAAGCCGGGGGCGCCGCCGACGCCGGTGACGAGGATGCGTTTCGTCACGTCGGTCACCTCCCGGCCGGGACCGCGGCGGCGGGTCGGGCCGGCGGGGCGGCCTTCAGGTTGCGCATGAGCGGGGCCCACCGGTCCGGGTTGCGGCGGTACCAGTGGGCGGTCTCGGCCAGCCCCTCCTCGAAATCGTGGACGGGCCGGTACTCAAGGCTGTTCGCGATCTTGTCCCAGACCATCGAATACCGGATGTCGTTCGCCTGCCGGTCGGGGACGTAGGTGACGGAGTCCCAGGTCGCGCCGAACACGCGCAGGAGGGAGTCGGTCAGTTCGCGGTTGGTGCGGTCGGTGCCGCCGCCGATGTTGTAGACCTCGCCCGGGACACCGCCGCGGAGGACGAGTTCCACGCCCTGGCAGTTGTCTTCGACATGGAGCCAGTTGCGCACGTGCTCCCCGCGGCCGTGGAGGGTGACCGGCTCACCGCTGAGGAGCCGGGTGACGAACAGGGGGATGATCTTCTCCGGGTGCTGGTACGGGCCGTAGTTGTTCGAGGAGCGGGTCACGCACACCGGCACGCCGTAGGTCCGGAAGTACGAGAGCGCGACGAGGTCACCGGCAGCCTTCGACGCGGCGTAGGGGACGCTCGGGCGGAGCGGATCCTCCTCCGTCGCCGCCCCTTCCAGGAGCGGCCCGTACACCTCGTCCGTCGAGACGTGAACGAACCGCTGGACGTCGTGCCGCATCGCGGCGTCGAGGAGGATCTGCGTACCGTGCACGTTCGTCGCGAGGAACGCGCCAGCGGCGAAGAACGAGCGGTCGACGTGGGACTCGGCCGCGAAATGCACGACCGCAGTGTGCCGGGGCATGAGGGTGTCGACGAGCTCCGCGTCGAGGATGTTGCCCTGAACAAACGTCAACTTCGGACTGAGGAACGCAGTCCCCAGGTTCTCGATGTGTCCGGCGTAGGTGAGGGCGTCGAGCACGGTAACGCTGGCGACGTCCTCGGCCGCCAGGATGCGCTTTACGAAGTGCGAGCCGATGAAGCCGGCTCCGCCGGTCACGAGCAGGTGTTCCATGGGATGCCTCCCTGGAGAGAGGAGACGGCGCCGGCGTTGACCGCGCCGTCGGAAGCTGCCCGGCTCGCTGCCGGGCGTCATCACCATCTCGGCCCGAGCCAGGGGGAGGGAGGCTCCCGGGACAGGTCGGCTTACGGTGTGCGAGGGTCGCACACCGTGTGCTTCCGTACGCCCTCCCGGCACAAGGGAGTTGGCGCTACCGTCGTCCCTCCCGCCGTTCCGTAGGAGGCGCCTATGGACGTCATCAGACCAGCGCGAGAGATCGGGGCCGAGCTCCGGGGCGCGCGGTGCCGCGCTCGGCTCACACAGGCGCAGGTCGGCAACGCAGTCGGCTACTCGCCGTCGGCCGTCTCCCGGATCGAGGCCGGTCGAATGCGGCTGGAGTTCGACCGGCTTATGCGGTTCGCTGCGTTCTTGAGCATCCCACCCAACAGGCTGACCGGGACTCCTGTGCCAGGTGGGGTCGCACTCGATACGGTGGAGCGCCCAGCGGACGAGGAGGATGCGGTGCGTCGTAGGAACCTGCTCACCGGAGCGTTGGCCGCCGGAGCAACGGCTGCCTTCGGCGCCTCACCAGCCAGTGCCGTTTCGGGTGCAGGTGATCCGGCCGCCGGCCTTGAGGACGTTCTGTTCCGTCTCCCCTCCGCCGCGCCCGTCCCGTTGGCGCGTCTCGTGCAGGAGGCGGCCAGCGCGCGGGCGGACTTCTGCGCGGCCCGGTATACTGCCCTCGGCCGTGTCCTTCCCGGCCTCCTCGCCGCGGCGTCGGCGACGCGGGACGCGTCGACCGGGCGGGCACGGGAGAAGGCGAGCATCGTCCTCGCGCGGACGTACGTCCTAGCCGCCGAGCTGGCGCTCAAGCAGCACAGCGACGCGGCCTGGGCCGCCGCCGACCGCGCCCTGACCGCGGCCCGGGCCAGCGGCCATCCAGTGCCGATCGGGGAGTCATCGCGCGTGCTGGCGATCACGATGCGCCGCTCGGGGAGCTGCACGTCCGCCGTACGGCTCCTCACCAAGGAGGCCGCCGACCTTGACACCAGCCAGGAGCAAACCGGGGCGGTCCGTACGACGCTGATGCTCACGGGCGCGTACAGCGCGGCGACGGGCGGGGACCGTATGACGGCGCTGGACCTCCTCAACGCGGCCGAGGAGGAGGCCGACCGCCGCGCGGCCGTGCCGGGCCTGTTCACCGTCGACGCGACGCGCACGCAGGTCGACGTCTACCGCATTGGGGTCTTCAACGCGCTCGGTACCCCGGACGAGGGCGTGAGCGTTGCACGGCGGATCGACATCGACATGATGTCGACACCGGAACGGCGAGCCCGCGCCTGGACGGACACCGCCCGCATGTGGCACGCCCTGGGTGACGGCCCGCAGACGTTCGCGGCGCTACAGCGGGTCGAGGAGGAGGCGCCGCAGGAGGTGCGGCGCCCGGCGCTACGAGCCCTGACCGCCAATCTGCTGTACGCCCCGGCCCGCGTGCCTGGCGTGCGGCAGTTCGCGGCGCGTACCGGGGCAATCCCGGCCTGACGAATACGAGCAGCAAGCGACCCCCGCCGGATGTCCGCGGGGGCCGCTTGCTGTGCGGGTCGCGCCTCGGCGGCCGTACCGGCGATCCGGCCCGCTCGGCGGATTCGCTCCCGACGGGCTCCGGGTGGATTGGGTGGTGGCACCCCACAGCCGTGCAACGCAATGCCCCAGAGCTGGCCCACCGCCTAAGCCCGCGGCACCCGAATAACCCCCTCCTGGATCACCGAGGCCGCCAGCAGCCCGTCGGCCGTGAAGATCCGGCCCTTGCCCAGGCCCCGGCCGCCCTGGGCGGTGGGTGACTCCTGGTCGTACAGCAGCCAGTCGTCGGCGCGCAGCGGACGGTGGAACCACATCGCGTGGTCCAGGCTGGCGCCGACCACATCGCCGACCGCCCAGCCGCCCCGGCCGTGCGCGAGCAGGATCGAGTCCAGGAGGGTCATGTCGGAGACGTAGGTGACCAGGCAGATGTCCAGCAGGGGGCGGGTGACGGTGTCGCCGCAGCCGGCGCCGTCCGCGAGCGCCTTGTCCAGGTCGCCGTTCGTACGGAACCACACCTGGGAGCGCGGTTCGCGGGCCTGGCCCACGGTGCCGAACGGCGGCTCGTCCACGTACCGCAGATCGATCGCCTCCCGCGCCTCCAGCAGCCGCTCGGTGACGCCCGGTTCGACGAACCGGTCGGCGTAGCGCGGCAGCATCTCGGCGGCCGTGGGCAGGGTCAGCGGATCCGGCGCCGGCGGCATCGGCTCCTGGTGTTCCAGGCCCTCCTCGTGGGCCTGGAAGGAGGCCGAGAGGTGGAAGATCGGCTGGCCGTGCTGGACGGCGACGACCCGGCGGGTGGTGAAGGACCGGCCGTCGCGGATGCGGTCGACGGTGTAGACGATGGGCGCGCCGGGGTCACCGGGGCGCAGGAAGTACGCGTGCAGGGAGTGCGGCGGCCTGTCGGCGGGGACCGTTCGGCCGGCCGCGACCAGTGCCTGTGCGGCGACCTGGCCGCCGAAGACCCGGGGGACGACTGCCGCGCGGCTCTGGCCGCGGAAGATGTCCTGCTCGATCCGCTCCAGGGCGAGCAGATCGAGCAGGGACCGGAGTGCGTCGTTCACGTACGTATCGCCGTATCGCTCGTGTCGTTCGTATCGCTCTGCGGTACGGCCTAGAGGCCCATCGACTTGGCGATGATCGACTTCATGACCTCGCTGGTGCCGCCGTAGATCCGGTTGACGCGGTTGTCGGCGTACAGGCGGGCGATCGGGTACTCGTTCATGTAGCCGTAGCCGCCGTGCAGCTGGAGGCACTTGTCGATGACGCGGTGCGCGACCTCGGTGCAGAAGAGCTTGGCCGAAGCCGCCTCGGCCGGGGTCAGCTCGCCCGCGTCGAGTGCCTCCAGGGCGCGGTCGGCGACGGCCTCTGCGGCGTCCACCTCGGCCTGGCAGGCGGCCAGCTCGAACTTGGTGTTCTGGAACGCGGCGACCGGCTTGCCGAAGACCGTGCGGTCCTGCACGTACTGCTTGGCGAACCGGACGGCGGCCTTGGCCTGCGCGTACGCGCCGAAGGCGATGCCCCAGCGCTCGGACGGCAGGTTCTGGCCGAGGTAGTGGAAGCCCTTGTTCTCCTCGCCGAGCAGGTCCTCGACCGGCACCTGCACATCGACGAACGCCAGCTCGGCGGTGTCGGAGACCTTCAGGCCGAGCTTGTCGAGCTTGCGGCCGACGGAGTAGCCCTTGGACTTGGTGTCGACGGCGAAGAGGGAGATGCCGAAGCGGCGGTCCTCGGCGGTCGGCGCGGAGGTGCGGGCGCACACGATCACACGGTCGGCGTGCACACCGCCGGTGATGAAGGTCTTGGCGCCGTTGAGGACGTAGTGCGTACCGTCCTCGGAGAGCTTCGCGGTGGTCTTCATGCCCGCGACGTCGGAGCCGGTGCCCGGCTCGGTCATCGCGAGGGCCCACATCTCCTCGCCGGTGACGAACTTCGGCAGATAGCGCTTCTTCTGCTCGTCGGTGGCGAGCATCTGGATGTACGGCAGGCCGAGCAGCACATGCACGCCGGAGCCGCCGAAGGAGACGCCCGCGCGGGCGGTCTCCTCGTACATCACGGCCTCGTACTTGTGCGAGTCGATACCGGCGCCGCCATACTCCTCGGGGACCCGGATGCCGAAGATGCCCAGCTCGCCGAGCTTGTAGTAGAAGTCGCGCGGGGCCTGGCCCGCGGCGAACCACTCGTCGTGGACGGGCACGACCTCGGCCTCGATGAAGGCGCGTATGGTCTCGCGGAACGCCTCGTGATCCTCGTTGAACACCGTACGGCGCATTGCTACGTCGCCTCCTCCAGGTCGCCGGCCAAACGCATGTCTAAGCGCTTGCTCAGTGAAAGCTACCGGCCAGTTACCGAAGCTGTCCAGAGGTGAACGAAACCCTGTGCGAACCGGGGCCGGCCCTACGCCCCCGGGACCCCCGCCCCCACCGACTCCCCCGTCACCGGCTCCCCCGCCACCGCGCCGAACGCCCCCAGCGCCAGCCGGTGCAGCAGCTCCGCCATTTCCGTACGGCCCGGGAGGGCGCCAGGGCGGCCGAGGTGCGGGGTGGAGTTCAGCAGGCCGAAGACGGCGTGCACCGCGGCGCGGGCCTGGGACTCGGAGGGGCCGGGGTGGACCCGGCGGACGACCTCCACCCACAGCTCGACGTACTGCCGCTGGAGCTGGCGCACCCGCTTGCGGTCGGCTTCCCTCAGCCGGTCCAGCTCGCGGTCGTGCACGGTGATCAGCGGCCGGTCGTCCAGCGCGAAGTCGATATGGCCGTCGATCAGTGCGTCCAGCACCGCCTCGGGGCTCTCGCCACCCTCCGCGACCCGCATCCGGCCGCCCGCGAGCAGCCGTTCACTGATCCCGACCAGCAGCTCGGCCAGCATCGCGTCCTTGCCGGCGAAGTGCCGGTAGAGGCCGGGGCCGGAGATGCCCACGGCCGCCCCTATCTCATCCACCCCGACGCCGTGGAAGCCGCGCTCCGCGAAGAGCCGGGCCGCCTCCTTGAGGATCTGCTCACGGCGGCTGGTCCGGTCGGGAGCCTGCGCATTACTCATGCCGTCGATTGTAGACAGCCGGGTTAGTGCTCGTTAACCTGAAGGAGATGAGGTTAACGCCCATTAACCCGGATGGCCCGGCAGCCGCGGACCGCGGCCCCGGGACAGCTGACCGAGCAAGGGGGCTCGTACTGATGGAGCAGGCACCGGTGCTGGGGAGTGCCGCCGATCCGGCGTCCGACTCCTGGCGGGCCAACGAGGCCGCGCACCGCGAGCTGGCCGCCGAGCTGCGCGAGAAGCTCGCGGCGGCCCGGCTGGGCGGCGGCGAGAAGGCCCGGGCGCGGCACACCGCGCGCGGCAAGCTGCTGCCCCGCGACCGGGTGGACGCCCTGTTGGACCCCGGGTCGCCGTTCCTGGAGCTGGCGCCGCTGGCCGCGGAGGGGATGTACGGCGGGTCCGCACCGGCCGCCGGGGTGATCGCCGGCATCGGGCGGGTCTCCGGCCGCGAGACGCTGATCATCGCCAACGACGCCACGGTCAAGGGCGGCACGTACTACCCGATGACGGTCAAAAAGCATCTGCGGGCGCAGGAGATCGCCCTGGAGAACCGTCTCCCCTGTCTGTATCTCGTGGACTCCGGCGGTGCCTTCCTGCCGATGCAGGACGAGGTGTTCCCCGACCGGGAGCACTTCGGGCGGATCTTCTACAACCAGGCCCGGATGTCGGGGGCGGGCATTCCGCAGATCGCCGCCGTCCTCGGGTCCTGTACGGCGGGCGGCGCGTATGTCCCGGCCATGAGCGACGAGGCCGTGATCGTCCGGAACCAGGGCACGATCTTCCTGGGCGGGCCGCCGCTGGTGAAGGCCGCCACCGGCGAGGTGGTCACCGCCGAGGAGCTGGGCGGCGGCGAGGTGCACTCCAAGACCTCCGGGGTCACCGACCATCTCGCCGAGGACGACGCCCATGCGCTGCGCATCGTGCGCACCATCGTCTCCACCCTCGGCGAGCGCGCCCCGCTCCCCTGGTCGGTGCGGACCGTCGAGGAGCCCAAGGTCGACCCGGCCGGTCTGTACGGCGCGGTGCCCGCGGACTCCCGTACGCCCTATGACGTACGGGAGGTGATCGCGCGGATCGTCGACGGCTCCCGCTTCGCGGAGTTCAAGGCCGAGTACGGCACGACGCTGGTCACCGGCTTCGCCCATGTGCACGGCCACCCGGTCGGCATCATCGCCAACAACGGCATCCTGTTCTCCGAATCCGCCCAGAAGGGCGCCCACTTCATCGAGCTGTGCGACCAGCGCGGCATCCCGCTGCTGTTCCTCCAGAACATCTCCGGCTTCATGGTCGGCCGCTCGTACGAGGCGGGCGGTATCGCCAAACACGGCGCGAAGATGGTGACGGCGGTGGCCTGCGCCCGCGTCCCGAAGCTGACGGTCGTCATCGGCGGCTCGTACGGGGCGGGCAACTACTCCATGTGCGGCCGGGCCTATTCGCCGCGCTTCCTGTGGATGTGGCCGAACGCCAAGATCTCGGTGATGGGCGGCGAACAGGCCGCATCCGTCCTCGCCACCGTCAAGCGCGACCAGTTGGAGGCGCACGGCGAGGAGTGGAGCGCCGAGGACGAGGCCGCCTTCAAGGCGCCGGTGCGCGAGCAGTACGAGACCCAGGGCAACGCCTATTACGCGACCGCGCGGCTGTGGGACGACGGCGTCATCGACCCGCTGGAGACCCGGCAGGTGCTGGGGCTGGCGCTGACCGCCTGTGCCAACGCGCCGCTTCCCCAGAAGGACAGCACCGCGCCCGGCTACGGCGTCTTCCGGATGTGAGAGGGATGTCCACAGCAATGCCCACCAACTTCGACACCGTCCTGATCGCCAACCGCGGCGAGATCGCGGTCCGCGTCATCCGTACGCTGCGCGCCCTCGGCATCCGCTCGGTCGCCGTCTTCAGCGATGCGGACGCCGATGCCCGGCATGTCCGCGAGGCCGATACGGCCGTACGGATCGGTCCGGCACCGGCCACCGAGAGCTATCTGTCCGTGGAGCGGCTGCTGGCGGCGGCCGCGCGGACCGGTGCGCAGGCCGTCCACCCGGGCTATGGCTTCCTCGCCGAGAACGCCGCCTTCGCCCGTGCCTGCGCGGACGCCGGACTGGTCTTCATCGGCCCGTCCGCCGAGGCCATCGAGCTGATGGGCGACAAGATCCGCGCCAAGGAGACGGTGCACACGGCCGGTGTCCCGGTCGTGCCCGGCTCCTCGGGCAGCGGTCTGGACGATGCCCAACTGGCCGCGGCGGCACGGGAGATCGGCGTACCGGTGCTGCTCAAGCCGTCGGCGGGCGGCGGCGGCAAGGGCATGCGGCTGGTCCGCGACGAGGCGCTGCTGGCCGACGAGATCGCCGCCGCCCGGCGCGAGGCCCGCTCCTCGTTCGGTGATGACACCCTGCTCGTCGAGCGCTGGATCGACCGGCCGCGGCACATCGAGATCCAGGTCCTGGCGGACGGCCACGGCAACGTCATCCATCTCGGCGAGCGTGAGTGCTCCCTCCAGCGCCGCCACCAGAAGGTCATCGAGGAGGCCCCGTCGGTCCTGCTGGACGAGGCCACCCGCGCCGCGATGGGCGAGGCGGCCGTCCAGGCGGCCCGCTCCTGCGGCTACCGCGGCGCCGGCACCGTGGAGTTCATCGTCCCGGGCAAGGACCCCGCCTCGTACTACTTCATGGAGATGAACACCCGCCTCCAGGTGGAGCACCCGGTCACCGAGCTCACCGCGACCCTCGCGGGAGTGCGCGGTATCGACCTGGTGGAGTGGCAGCTGCGGGTCGCGGCCGGTGAGCGTCTCCCGTACGTCCAGGAGGACATCACCCTGACCGGGCACGCCATCGAGGCCCGGATCTGCGCCGAGGACCCCACGCGTGACTTCCTGCCGACCGGTGGCACGGTGCTGGCGCTGCACGAGGTGCAGGGGGACGGGGTGCGCACGGACTCCGGCCTGTCGCAGGGCGTCGAGGTCGGCAGCCGCTACGACCCGATGCTCTCCAAGGTCATCGCCCACGGCCCGGACCGGGCAAGCGCACTGCGCGCACTGCGGGCCGCACTCGCCGGCACGGTCACCCTCGGCGTGACGACGAACGCCGGCTTCCTGCGGCGGCTGCTGGCCCACCCCGACGTGGTCTCCGGCGAGCTGGACACCGGGCTGGTGGAGCGGGAGGCGGCCGGTCTGGTCGACGGGGAGGTGCCGGACGAGGTGTATGCGGCGGCCGCGGCGGTCCGCCAGGCCGCGCTGGAGCCGCCGGTGGCCGACGGCGGCTGGCGCGACCCGTTCGCCGCGCCGAGCGGCTTCCGGCTCGGCGGCGAGCGTGCCCCGGTCCGCCACTGGCTGCGGGTGCCGGGCCATGACCCCGTCGCCTACGACATCCGGCCCGGGGAGCCGGGCGCGGTGGCCGCGCAGATCGAGCCGGACCGCGTACGGATCACCGTCGACGGTGTGCTGCACACCTTCCACCGCAGCGGCGACTGGCTCGGCCGGGACGGTGACTCCTGGCAGGTGACCGATCACGACCCGGTGGCCGCGGCGCTGCGCGGGGCCGCCGGGGCGCATGGCGCGGACACCCTCGCCGCCCCGATGCCCGGCACCGTCACCGTCGTCAAGGTCGCCGTCGGCGACGAGGTGGCCGCCGGGCAGGGCCTGCTGGTGGTGGAGGCGATGAAGATGGAGCACGTCATCTCCGCACCGCACGCCGGGACCGTCACCGAGCTGGACGTCACCGCGGGCACGACCGTCGCCATGGACCAGATCCTGGCCGTGATCGCCCCGCACGAGCCGGCCGGGGAGTCCGCGACCGTATCCGAGGGCGAGCAGGAGAGCGCATCATGACCGCAGCCGGACTGCCGATGGAGGTCACCGCGGAGGGGCTGCCCACCCGCGTACGGATCCATGAGGTCGGCGCGCGCGACGGTCTGCAGAACGAGAAGACCGTCGTTCCCACGGAGATCAAGGCCGAGTTCATCCACCGGCTCGCCGATGCGGGCCTGCCGGTCGTCGAGGCCACCAGCTTCGTGCACCCCAAGTGGGTGCCCCAACTCGCCGACGCGGAGCAGCTGTTCCCGCTGCTGGGCGATATCGCCCCGCACCGGCTCCCGGTGCTGGTGCCCAACGAACGCGGACTGGACCGTGCGCTGGCCCTGGGCGCCCGTCGGATCGCGGTGTTCGGCAGCGCCACCGAATCGTTCGCCAAGGCCAACCTCAACCGCACGGTCGACGAGGCGCTGGCGATGTTCGCGCCGGTCCTCGCGCGGGCGAAGGACGCCAAGGTGCATGTCCGCGGCTATCTCTCGATGTGCTTCGGCGACCCGTGGGAGGGGCCGGTGCCCATCGCGCAGACGGTGCGGGTCTGCCGGGCGCTGCTCGATCTGGGCTGCGACGAGCTGAGCCTGGGCGACACCATCGGCGTCGCCACCCCCGGCCATGTCCAGCACCTGCTCGCCGCCCTGAACGAGGCGGGCGTGCCCACCTCCCGCCTGGGCGTCCACTTCCACGACACCTACGGGCAGGCCCTCGCCAACACCTTCGCCGCGCTCCAGCACGGCGTCACCACCGTCGACGCCTCGGCGGGCGGCCTCGGCGGCTGCCCCTACGCCAAGAGCGCCACCGGCAACCTCGCCACCGAAGACCTCGTGTGGATGCTGCACGGCCTCGGCATCGAGACCGGGGTCGACCTGGACCGGCTGACCGCCACCAGCGTGTGGATGGCCGAAGCCCTGGGCCGGCCCAGCCCCTCGCGTACCCTCCGTGCCCTCTCCCACAAGGAGTGACCCTCATGTCCCTGGACCACCGTCTGCCCGCCGAGCTGGAGGAACTCCGGCGTACCGTCGAGGCGTTCGCGCATGACGTCGTCGCCCCCAAGATCGGCGAGTACTACGAGCAGCATGCGTTCCCGTACGAGATCGTGCAGGAGATGGGCCGGATGGGCCTGTTCGGCCTGCCGTTCCCCGAGGAGTACGGCGGGATGGGGGGCGACTATCTCGCGCTCGGCATCGCCCTGGAGGAGCTGGCCCGGGTCGACTCCTCGGTGGCCATCACCCTGGAGGCCGGCGTCTCCCTGGGCGCCATGCCGATCTACCACTTCGGCACGGAGGCGCAGAAGCGCGCATGGCTGCCCAAGCTGTGCAGCGGCGAGATGCTCGGCGCCTTCGGCCTCACCGAGCCGGACGGCGGCTCGGACGCGGGCGCCACGCGGACGACCGCGGTGCGCGAGGGCGACTACTGGGTGATCAACGGCAGCAAGTGCTTCATCACCAACTCCGGTACGGACATCACCGGCCTGGTGACGGTCACGGCGGTGACGGGCCGCAAGGCGGACGGCGCCCCGCTGATCTCCTCGATCATCGTGCCGTCCGGGACGCCCGGCTTCACGGTCGGCGCCCCGTACTCCAAGGTCGGCTGGAGCGCCTCGGACACCCGCGAGCTGTCGTTCTCCGACGTCCGGGTGCCGGCCGCCAACCTGCTGGGTGAGGAGGGCCGCGGCTACGCCCAGTTCCTGCGCATCCTCGACGAGGGCCGGATCGCGATCGCGGCGCTGGCCACCGGCCTGGCCCAGGGCTGTGTGGACGAATCCGTGGCGTACGCCAAGCAGCGGCAGGCCTTCGGCCGGCCGATCGGCGCCAACCAGGCGATCCAGTTCAAACTCGCCGACATGGAGATGCGCGCCCACACCGCCCGGCTGTCCTGGCGCGATGCCGCCTCCCGGCTGGTGCACGGCGAGTCCTTCAAGAAGGAGGCCGCGCTCGCCAAGCTCTACTCGTCCGAGATCGCGGTGGACAACGCCCGCGAGGCCACCCAGATCCACGGCGGCTACGGCTTCATGAACGAGTACCCGGTCGCCCGGATGTGGCGGGACGCCAAGATCCTGGAAATCGGCGAGGGCACCAGCGAGGTCCAGCGGATGCTGATCGCGCGGGAGCTGGGGGTCTAGCCGCGGACCGGCCGGGCGTCCGACAACGCCCGGCCGGCCAGCTCACTTCGCGGGCCAGGGCACTTCCGGTGAGCGGTAGTAGTTGATGCCCAGCGCGTCCCACCGCGGCCCCTGGGCCGCGAGCCTCTCGCGGTACGACGCCCAGTCGTGCGTGCTCGCCGGCGACCAGCCCAGCTCCGCGATGCCCGGCAGCCGCGGGAAGGCCATGTACTCGATGTGCGCCGAGGTCGAGAGGGTCTCGGACCACAGGGGCGCCTCGACGCCGAGGATGGACTGCGCGGGAGCGTCCGGCAGATAGGTGCCCGGGTTCCAGTCGTAGGAGCGCTTGGCGTCGACATAGCCGGCCCAGGCCAGGCCCAGGGGCGTGTTCCTGTCGTACTTCATGTCGAGGTAGGCACGGTCGGCGGGCGAGAGGATCAGCCGGGTGCCGTTCCTGGCGGCGTCGGCGACCTGCCGGCGCTCCGCCGCGCCGGTCTTGTCATAGCCCCAGTACTGGGCGAGGGCCCCCTTGGCGGGGTGCGCGCCGGTCAGCTGGTGCCAGCCGATCGCGGTCTTGCCATATTTGGCGACCACCGGCTGCACCTTGTCCATGAAGGCGACGTAGTCCTCGTGGCTGGTGGAGTGCGCCTCGTCGCCGCCGATGTGGAGGTACGGGCCGGGTGTGAGCGCCGCGATCTCCCCGATGACGTCGTCGATGAAGTCGTACGTCACCTGCTTCGGCACACACAGCGAGCTGAAGCCGACCTCGGTGCCGGTGTACAGCGGCGGCGCCTGGCCGTTGCAGTTGAGCTGGGCGTAGGAGGCCAGCGCGGCGTTGGTGTGGCCCGGCATGTCGATCTCGGGGACGACGGTCAGATAGCGGTCGGCGGCATGGCGGACGATCTCGCGGTAGTCGTCCTTGGTGTAGTAGCCGCCGGCGCCGCCGCCGACCTGGGTGGAGCCGCCGTAGGTCGCCAGCCGCGGCCAGGACTTGATGGCGATCCGCCAGCCCTGGTCGTCCGAGAGATGCAGATGCAGCTTGTTGATCTTGTACATGGCGAGCTGGTCGATATAGCGCTTGACCTGCGCGACGGTGAAGAAGTGCCGCGAGACGTCCAGCATCGCGCCGCGGTAGGCGTAGCGCGGGGAGTCGGCGATGGTGCCGCCGGCGATCCGCCAGGGCCCGCGCCGGGTGCTCTGCTGCTCGACGCCGGCGGGCAGCAGCTGGCGCAGCGTCTGTACGCCGTGGAAGAGGCCGGCCGGGCGGGCGGCGCTGATGGTGACCGCGCGGCTGCCCGACGTCAGCCGGTAACCCTCGTCACCGAGGCTCTTGGTGCCGCGGCCGCCGAGCCGGAAGACGATGCCGTCCCGGCCGTCCTTGGTGGTCACGGGGAGGTCGAAGCCGGTGGCGGGCCGCAGCAGCCCGGCCAGATAGCCGGCGATCTTCTTGGCCTCGCCGGACCCGCCGGGCACCCGGATCCGGGTGCGGTCGCCGAGGGTGAACGCGCCCCCTCCGGTGTGCACGGACGCGGGCGCGGGGATCACCTGGTCCAGCGGGGCGGCGGCCGGGGCGGCGGCGCCCGGTGGCCCTGCGGCGGCGGTTCCCAGCCCCGCCGCCGCGACCAGCAGCAGCGAGAACAGCAGTCTGCGTCGTCTCATCGACGGTCCCTTCGGCGAACGTCGTGCATGGCGTGGTGCATGGCGTGCATGGCATCGTGCATGGCATGGAGCGACCGAACGGTGACCATGCGTACCGTGAGCCTCGATTCCGGTCAAGGTTTAGACCACTTTCCGACCCCCAAACCGGGGACGTGCCCGATATCGGGCAGATTTCTTGCGAATCTTGGCGCCGCCCAGCAGTATCAACGGGTGCTCGAACGCCGTAACCGCAGCGCTGACGCGCCGCACGAAGACCTGGTGGACCACCTGGTGCGCAGCACACCGCTGCAGCGCGGTGAGGCCGCCCGGGTGGTGCTCGATGTGCTGGCGTACTTCGACGAGACCACGGAGGAATTCGTCCGCCGGCGCCATCGGGAGCTGCAGTCCCAGGGACTGCGCAACGAAGAGATCTTCGAACGGATCCGCCACGAGATGCCGCACCGCGCCGTGGCCCCGCCCGATCTCTCCGCCCGCCAGCTGCGCCGCCTCGTCTACGGCTGACGTTCACGCCCGGGGCGCCGGGCAACCACAACGCCACAACGTTCTTTCTCGGAGGGTCACTGTATGTGCGGGATCGTCGGCTATATCGGCAAACGTGATGTTGCTCCGCTGCTCCTGGAGGGCCTGCAGCGCCTGGAGTACCGCGGCTACGACTCGGCGGGCATCGCCATCCACGCAGCCGGCTCCGGCAAGGCCGCGGGCGGCCTGAAGACCGCCAAGGCCAAGGGCCGGGTCCGTGAGCTGGAGTCCCGGCTGCCGAAGCGGTTCGCGGGCACCACCGGCATCGCGCACACCCGCTGGGCCACCCACGGCGCGCCCACCGACGAGAACGCCCACCCGCACCTCGACACCGAGGGCAAGGTCGCGGTCGTCCACAACGGCATCATCGACAACGCCGCCGAGCTGCGCACCCGCCTGACCGCCGACGGCATCACCTTCGCCTCCGAGACCGACACCGAGGTCCTGGTGCACCTGATCGGCCGCTCCCGGGCCGAGACGCTGGAGGAGAAGGTCCGCGAGGCGCTGCGGCACATCGAGGGCACCTACGGCATCGCCGTGCTGCACGCCGACTTCGACGACCGGATCGTGGTCGCCCGCAACGGCTCCCCCGTCGTGCTCGGCATCGGCGAGCACGAGATGTTCGTCTCCTCGGACGTCGCCGCGCTGGTCTCGCACACCCGCCAGGTCGTCACCCTCGACGACGGCGAGATGGCCACCCTCAAGGCCGACGACTACCGCACGTACACCACCGAGGGCTCCCGTACGACGGCGACGCCGGAGACCGTCGAGTACGCGGCCGAGTCGTACGACTTGGGCGGCCATGACACGTACATGCACAAGGAGATCTCCGAGCAGGCGGACGCGGTGGACCGCGCGCTGCGCGGGCGGATCGACGACCGTTTCTCCACCGTCCACCTCGGCGGTCTGAACCTCGACGCCCGCGAGGCGCGCGGGGTGCGCCGGGTGAAGATCCTGGGCTGCGGCACCTCGTACCACGCGGGCCAGATCGGCGCCCAGATGATCGAGGAGCTGGCCCGTATCCCCTCGGACGCCGAGCCGGCCTCCGAGTTCCGCTACCGCAACCCGGTCGTGGACCCCGACACGCTGTACGTGGCGGTCTCCCAGTCCGGTGAGACCTACGACGTGCTGGCGGCCGTCCAGGAGCTCAAGCGCAAGGGCGCACGGGTGCTGGGCCTGGTGAACGTGGTCGGCTCGGCGATCGCCCGGGAGACCGACGGCGGCATCTACGTGCACGCCGGCCCCGAGGTCTGTGTGGTCTCCACCAAGTGCTTCACCAACATGGTGGTCTCCTTCGCGCTGCTCGCCCTGCACCTGGGCCGGATCCGCGACCTGTCCGTCTCGGACGGCAAGCGGATCATCGAGGGCCTGCGCAAGATCCCCGGACAGATCGACGAGATCCTCAAGGGCGAGGAGGACATCAAGAAGCTGGCGGCCCAGTACGCGGACGCCAAGTCGATGATGTTCATCGGCCGGGTGCGCGGCTACCCGGTGGCGCGCGAGGCCTCGCTGAAGCTCAAGGAGGTCTCCTACATCCACGCCGAGGCCTACCCGGCCTCCGAGCTCAAGCACGGCCCGCTGGCGCTCATCGAGCCCGCGATGCCGACCGTCGCGATCGTCCCGGACGACGACCTGCTGGAGAAGAACCGCGCCGCGCTGGAGGAGATCAAGGCCCGCCACGGCCGCATCCTGGCCGTCGCGCACCAGGAGCAGGAGAAGGCCGACCACACCATCGTCGTGCCGAAGAACGAGCCGGAGCTGGACCCCATCCTGATGGGCATCCCGCTGCAACTCCTCGCCTACCACACGGCGTTGTCCCTGGGCCGGGACATCGACAAGCCCAGGAACCTCGCAAAGTCCGTCACGGTGGAGTAACTCTCCCGGGACCACCGAAGCGGTAATCGAGCAACCCTCGCGGCGGGCAACCACCTCCGCGAAAGCGGCGCCGGTTCAGGCGCACAGCGGGCGGCGAGCTTCGCGCGCGTGCCACCATACGCACGCGAAGCCGCCGCCTCCCCTTTTGCCGGCATCGCCCGATCGCCGGCAGGATGCCGCCGCCCCGGGAACCGTCACCTCCCGGCCGGCAGCACGAAGTTGCCGTGCGCGCGGCCGCCGGGCCCGTGATGCGGCGCGCCCACGTGACGGTTTTCTACCCCTCACCAGCGCACAATCCACCTGTACGCGGCAGAAGAAATGCGGCTGCGCACAATCCCCATGACGCCCCCTCAACTGTGCGCAGGACGGGGAGAGTCGATCGCGCGCCGAACCGGCGTGCACGCCGAAGTCCCGAGCCGGCGCGAGGGGTTCACCGGAAGGCGCCGGGGCGCGTCAGGGAATCACGATCACCGGGCGCTGCGCCCGGCGGGCCAGCCGTCCGGCGACCGAGCCGAAGATCCGGCCGACGATGCCGTGCGTGGAGCCGACCACGATCGCATCGGCCTCGTACTCCCGGCCGACCTCTTCCAGCTCGTGGCAGATGTCCCCGCCGCGCTCGACGAGGATCCAGGGCACCTCGGTGAGGTGGTCGGCGCAGGCCAGCTCCAGGCCGAGCACTTCCGTACGGTGATCCGGTACGTCCACGAAGACCGGGGGCTCACAGCCCGCCCAGACGGTCGTCGGCAGCCGATTGGCCACATGGACGATGATCAGCCCGGAGCCGAGGCGCCGGGCCATACCGATTGCATACGCCAACGCTCGCTCGCTCGACATGGAGCCGTCGAAGCCGACCACGACGCCGTGCCGGAACGCGGGGTCGCAGGAGTGGCGCGTCTTTTCCGCCGCTTCGAGGTCCGCCATCGGATCGGCGACCTGCTTGCGGTCCGCGGGTTCGGGGATTTCGTGACCGGCCATTGATGTCTCGGCGAGGACGTCCTCTTGCGGAGGGGCGAACGGGGAACGGCGATTGACTTGATCCGGCAGTTGACTGAGCTGGCTCGATCGAGGTGCGGGAGCCATAGTTCAAAGAGGAACGATACGACTGGGAATCATCTTCCCAACCAGATACCCCAAGAGTACGGCGCCACTCCCCCGCTGCCCAGAGCTCACCGCGGACGCCCGGCGTCCGCGCAAGGTGGGTGGAGGCGGGTAGCGGCCTCGAACGTTCCCCGGAGCATGCCGGAGCGTGGCGCGGATGGCAATGCCCCGGCCTGCCCCCGTACGTACCCCTCGCGGTGACCCATGATCGTCGGCGGCGTTGTAGTAGCAGCCCGTCCGAGGGGAGTACGAGGTGCCGTTGCCGTCCGGCAGATCACCCGACCCAGTGAGCGATGTCGTGCGCTGGGGCGCGTTCAGCTGCGCCCTGGTGCCCCTCGTGTTGATCGTCAGCGGCGCCTCCTGGATCGGCGCGGCCGGCACCGCCGCCGGTCTGGCCGCGGTGACCTGTGCCTGCCGCGCACTGCTGAGGCAATCCGAACGCACCGCGGCGCGGATCCGCGTCCGTGACGCGGGACGACACCGGGACAGAAGCGGACGTTCGGGGCCGACGGCGCACGGGGGCGGGCGGCACTCCGAAAGGCGTACGCCGGTCGATTGAGGCGCCCGCAAGTCTGCGCGCGACCATTTTCAGCCAACTTCCGGCCCGGGCCCCTCCCTTGCCCTGAGCACCCCTCAACCCTGGTGTGAGCAGGGAGGAAAGGACCGCCGGGCATGGTTGTGCCCTACTGCGAACGGGCAGAGCCGAGACGCGTACTTCCCATGTAGGCCCGACGAGTGGAACGCTTCGTGATCGAATGCTTCGCGCCAAGTTGCCATATCGACATACCAGTGGGTGGTGAACTTGGCACTCCATCCTCACGGGACACAGTAAATTCGATCTTGGTAGTAACGGCGGGGGAACTGTGCAGGACCGAGAGGGCGAGACGACCGAGGGGGGCTTAAGTGCCATGAGCCAGGACTCCGCTGCCGTACCAGATGCCGCACGCAAGCTCGCCGCCCGACGACGCCGCGAAATAGTCGCGGTGCTCCTCTTCAGCGGCGGCCCCATTTTCGAGAGCTCCATTCCGCTCTCGGTCTTCGGCATCGACCGCCAAGACGCAGGCGTTCCGCGGTACCGGCTACTTGTGTGCGCGGGCGAAGATGCGCCTTTGCGCACGACCGGGGGGCTCGAACTATCAGCCCCCTACGGGCTGGAGGCGATCTCCCGTGCCGGGACGGTCGTCGTACCGGCCTGGCGTTCCATCACCCAGGCCCCGCCGCCCGCAGCGCTCGACGCGCTGCGCCGCGCGCATGAAGAAGGGGCCAGAATCGTCGGGCTGTGCACGGGGGCGTTCGTCCTCGCCGCGGCCGGACTGCTCGACGGCCGCCCGGCCACGACCCATTGGATGTACGCGCCGACGCTCGCCAAGCGTTATCCGTCCGTCCATGTGGATCCCCGCGAGCTCTTCGTCGACGACGGCGATGTGCTCACCTCCGCGGGGACGGCGGCCGGCATCGATCTATGTCTGCACATCGTGCGTACCGACCACGGCGCGGACGCCGCGAACGCGCTGGCTCGCCGGCTCGTCGTGCCGCCCCGCCGTACCGCCTCCGACCTGGGGCACCAGCGCTATCTCGACCGGTCATTACCTGAAGAGATCGGCGCCGACCCGCTCGCCGAGGTCGTCGCCTGGGCGCTGGAGCACCTCCACGAGCAGTTCGACGTGGAGACGCTGGCCGCGCGTGCCTACATGAGCCGTCGCACCTTCGACCGGCGCTTCCGCTCCCTTACGGGAAGCGCTCCGCTCCAGTGGCTGATCACCCAGCGGGTCCTCCAGGCCCAGCGGCTGCTGGAGACCTCCGACTATTCGGTGGACGAGGTCGCCGGGCGCTGCGGATTCCGCTCGCCGGTCGCCCTGCGCGGCCACTTCCGGCGGCAGCTGGGCGCCTCGCCCGCCGCCTACCGGGCGGCCTACCGTGCGCGCCGGCCGCAGAACGGGGCGCCCGAGCCCGCGCTCAGACCGGATCGGGCCGAGCGTGCCGAGCGGCCGGAGCGCGAGCGGGCGGCGCTGGGGGCGGGCGGCGCGGACCGGTTCTCCGCCGCCTCGCTGGCCGGCCACGGTCTGGCGACGGCCGAAGCGGGCGATCCGGGCAAACCGCAGTCGGACGCGTACGCCTCCCGGCTGCCGGAAACCCCGGTCGGCCGGGGAGCGGGACGGCCCGTGCTGCCCGGTCAGCGCGAGCGCCCCGTAGGGTGAGATGTATGAACGATCGCATGGTGTGGATCGACTGCGAGATGACCGGACTCTCGCTGGCGAATGACGCGCTCATCGAGGTGGCCGCACTGGTCACCGACTCAGAGCTGAATGTGCTGGGCGACGGGGTGGATGTGGTGATCCGCCCCCCGGCCGAGTCGCTCGGCACCATGCCGGAGGTGGTGCGCCAGATGCACACCGCCTCCGGACTGCTGGAGGAGCTGGACGGCGGGACGACGCTGGAGGCGGCCGAGGCGCAGGTGCTTGCGTATATCAAGCAGCATGTGCCCGAGCCGAGGAAGGCGCCGCTGTGCGGCAATTCCGTCGGCACCGACCGTGGCTTCCTGCTGCGTGACATGCCGACGCTGGAGAGCTACCTCCACTACCGGATCGTCGATGTCTCGTCCGTGAAGGAACTGGCCCGGCGCTGGTTCCCGCGGGCCTACTTCAACAGTCCGGACAAGAACGGCAACCACCGGGCGCTGGCGGACATCCGCGAATCCATCGCGGAACTGCGCTACTACCGGGAGGCGGTCTTCGTACCGCAGCCCGGCCCCGACTCGGAGACCGCCAAGGCCATCGCCGCCAAGTACGTCCTGCCGGCCGAGCCGCAGCAGGCCACTTCGTAGCAAGGCAGCCGGAGCGTGTCGTGTGGGTCCCCGCGGATCTGCGGAGACCCACACGACACGCCCTCGCACCGGGACTCGAAACCTGGGCGCGAGCACCCCTCCGGACCCTGTACACTTTTTCTCAGCCGGTGGGGAAAAAGAACCACACAGCACCGGTCATGGTGGGTATAGCTCAGCTGGTAGAGCACCTGGTTGTGGTCCAGGATGTCGCGGGTTCAAGTCCCGTTACTCACCCCACTTCAAGGCCCCCGACCTCAGGTCGGGGGCCTTGGCGTATATAGGGGACGGGCGCGCGGATCAGTAGCCGACGGTGAAGCGCTCGCCGAGGTGACGGGGCTGCTCGACCTCGTCGAGAACGGCGACGGCGTAGTCCTCGGTCGAGATCCGGCTGCTCCCGTCCACGGCGGTGACCAGATCGTCGGTGGCGGTGCGGTAGCTGCCGGTGCGCTCGCCGGGCTCGATGGAGGCAGCCGGGCTGAGGTTGGTCCAGCGCACGTCGGAGACCGAGCGGTAGAAGTCCAGCGCATCGCCGTGGGCGTGCATGATCTGCAGCAGGAACTCGGGCAGGCCCTCGGCGTCCCAGACCTGCTTGCCGTCCGGGGTGCGCAGCGAGCCGGCGCCGCCGACCGTGATCAGGCGGGGCGCCGCGTCGCCGAGGGTGCGCAGTCCGGCGACGAGGGACTCGGCGGCGGGCTTGATCGTGGCGAGGTGGCCCGGGCCGTCACCCCCGCCGACCGCGCTGATCAGGACGTCCTGGTCCTTGGCGACGGCGGCGACGGAGGCCGGGGCGAGGACGTCGCCGGTGGTCACGGTCAGGTTCGGGTGGGTCGTGGTGATCTTCGCGGGGTCCCGGACGACGGCGGTGACCTGGTGACCGCGCTGGAGGGCCTCGTCGAGGATGCGGCTGCCGATGGTGCCGTTGGCCCCGAAGATGGCGATCGTGGACATGGTGGGTCTCCCAGCTGTGCTGTGTGTCCGGCTCTACGGACTTCCGTTTTCCGCCAGCGGCCGTGCTGACGTCTTCTACGCTAGAAGGACCAGCGGGGCATTTCGGGGTAGCGAGGGGACCAGTGATGGTCAAAAAACGACAGGAGGGTGTGGAGCCCGTACCGGAGATCCGGGAGGTGGCGTTCTCCGCGCCGGCCGGGCGGCCCGCGGGGGTGGAGGTGATGACGCTCGCCGAGCTGCGTGAGCGCGCGAACGCCTGTCAGCTGTCCACCCCGCACCGCCCCGGCTTCCACCATCTGCTGACCCTGGACAGCGGCCGGCTGGTGCACAGCGTCGACTTCCGCGAGCACGTGCTGAACCCGGGCGATCTGCTGTGGTCGCGCCCCGGGCAGGTCCAGCATTTCGGTGATCTGACGGGCGCGGAGGGGCGGCTGGTGCTCTTCGAGGCCGGCTTCCTGGACCCGGCCACCGCGGCCGCCGCACGGATCGAGGACTGGTACGGGCCGCCCGTACGGCATCCGAAGGGCGCCGCGGCGCGGCGTCTGGACGAGGCGATGCGGCAGCTGCACCACGAGTTCGGGGCGCTGGGCGGGCTGCCGCTGGAGATACATGTCGAGGTGCTGCGGCATCTGCTGGCCGTTCTGGTGCTGCGGGCCGCGTATCCGGGCGGGCCGGCGGGCGAGGCGGCGGACGGGAGCGGGGCCTGTGAGGCGAGCGAGACCTATCTGCGCTTCCGGGACGCGGTGGAGCGGGACTTCACCCGCAGCCGCCGGGTCGCCGACTACGCCCGCTCGCTGGGGTACGCGCCGCGCACCCTCTCCCGTGCCACCGAGGCCACCGCGGGCGTCGGGGCGAAGGAGTTCATCGACCGCCGGGTGGTCCTGGAGGCCAAGCGGCTGCTGGCACACGGCGACCAGTCGGCGGCCCGGATAGCGGACCGGCTGGGCTTCGCCGATGCCACCAACTTCAGCAAGTACTTCCAGCGGCAGACCGGCACCACCCCGATCGCCTTCCGGGTGACGGTACGGGGCGGCGCGGGCTGAGCAGTTGCCGCGTACGGGAGGGCCGGCGCGGGAGAGAGCGGCGGGGCGCAGCGGGTGGGGGGGGAAGGCCCGCTGCGCCCCGCCCGGGGGCGGACGGTCCGGGACGGCGCCCGGATCGTCGGTGGGGGTCAGCCGGTGTACGCGCCGAACGCCTTGGTGAAGGCCAGCGGGCCCTGCTCGATGGAGCTACAGGTCGGCTGCGCGGACGGGGAGGTGCCGCCCTCGCAGGCCTTGTCGCGGGTCGAGGACCACATCGACAGCCAGCCCAGGTGCTTGTCCTTGGCGAACTTCACCAGCTGGGTGGCGTCGTCGAGTTTGAAGACCTCGTTCTGGACGTCGTTGACGCCGATCATCGGGGTCACCGCCACCGTCTTCCAGGCGGCCGCGTCGCTCAGGCCGAGCGCCTTCTTGATCTGGCCCTGGGTGGCGGTGGCGGCCCGGGTGGCGTAGGTGCCCATGTCGCCGTTGTAGGAGGCGCCGTAGTCCATCGCCATGATGTTGACGGCGGAGGTCTTGACGCCGTTCTTCTTGGCGTCGGCGACCAGGTTCACACCGTCCTGGGTCAGGCCCTCGGGCATGACCGGCAGGGTGAAGGACACATCCAGGCCGGGGTACTTCTTCTGGAGCTGGGCGATGGCCTGGGCGCGGCGGGTGTTGGCGGCGGTGTTGGGCAGCGCGCCGCCCTCGATGTCGAAGTCGACCTTGGTGAGCTTGAACCGGTCGATGACCTTGCCGTAGGCCGCGGCCAGTTCGTTCGCGGAGCCGCAGGCCACGCCGAGCTCGGAGCCGTTGGCGCCGCCGAAGGAGACCCGGACGTCGCCGTCGGCCTTGCGCAGAGCGGGTATCTGCCGGGCGACCGGGTCGTTGCCCAGCTCTCCGGAGCCGCCCCACTTGGGGGTGCAGCCGCCGCCGGAGGTGATGAACGCGAGGTTGAAGTTCTTCACCCCGGTCTTCTTGGCGGTGTCGGCCAGGTCGTAGGCGGGGGCGAGGGAGGTGTCGACGAACGGGGCGAAGCCGGCCGCGGCCTTCGCGGGGGCGTCGGTGCGCTGCGGCGCCTTGGAGGCCATGGCCGAACCGGCGACGGCGAAGGCGCCGCCGGCCGCGACCACGGCCGCCGCGCCGGTGGTGATCAGCTTGGTGGTGCGGCTCATACGCCGGCGGTGTCCCGAGGAACTCATCTCGTGCCTGCCTGTCGTCACGTGGGGGGCTGGGGTGCACCGTGGTGCGTCCCGCACGCTAGCGGCCGGGAAACGGACAAATGCCTGGTTCCGTACGGAGGTTGGCGGAATTATGGCGGCCTTAAGGAAGCGGAAGGGGGTGGTTAAGAGCCACCGGCACGTGCCACGGTCAGGAGCCGGCAGGCGCCCCGGGCAGGAGCCGGTGCGCGGCCCGCTCAGGAGCCGGTGCGCGCCGTCCGCCGCCGCCGGGTGCCGAGTGTGCGGCGCAGCCGGTGGCCGCGTCGTACGCCGTGGTGGGCGCGCCGGTCGTCCAGCGCCAGCCAGACCCGCACCTCCGTGCCGCCGAGGACGGAGCGGCCGATGCGGACGTCACCGCCGGTGGACTCGGCCAGCCGCCGCACGATGTCCAGGCCGAGGCCGGTGGAGCCTCCCCCGGCTGCCGCTGGGTGGGAGTGCCCCCGGCCGCCGCCCGACCAGCCGCGGCGCAGCGCCGCGTCCGGGTCGGCGATGCCGGGGCCGGCGTCCGAGACCAGCACGATGACCGCGTCTTCCGCGTTGTGGACGTCGACCGCGAAGGCGGTGCCCTCGGGGGTGTGCCGGAAGACGTTGCCGAGCATCGCGTCCAGGGCGGCGGCGAGTTCGGGGCGGGCGACCGGGATGCGTACGGGGCGGTCCGCGCCGGCGATGCGTACGGTGCGTCCCTCGTCCTCGGCGAGCGCCGACCAGAAGGCCATCCGCTCGCGGATCACCTCGGCGGCGTCGCAGCCGGCCGCGGCCGCCGCCTGCGAGGTCTGGGCCTTCTGCTCACGGGCGGTGCGGATGATCTGGTCGACCTCGCGCTCCAGTTGTTCGACGGCGGCCCGGGTCTGTTCGGCGGCCGGGGTGTCGCCGAGCGAGGCGGTGTTGAGCCGGAGCACGGTCAGCGGGGTGCGCAGCCGGTGCGAGAGGTCGGCGGCCAGTTCGCGTTCGTTGGCGAGCAGTTGGACGACCTGGTCGGCCATGGAGTTGAAGGCGCTGGCCGCGGACCGCAGCTCCTTGGGGCCGTCCTCCGGTACGCGTACGCCGAGTTCGCCCTTGCCGAGGTCGTGGGCGGCGCCGGCCAGCCGCTCCGCCGGCCGCACCATCCGGGTGCCGAGCCGGTCGGCGACCGCGACCGAGCCGATGATCAGGGCGAGGCCGACGCCGGCCAGTACCACCCAGGAGGTGGTGACGCCGTTGGTGAGCGCGTCGTCGGGGACGAAGACCTCGACGACCGCGATGCCGGAGGCGACGGCGGTGGGCTGCAGCAGCGAAGAGCCGCCGGGTACCGGGGAGATGGAGGCCCGGCCGAGCTTCACGACGGCCGCCACATCCGCCGGTGCGGCACGCCGGGAGCCGATCTCGACGGGCGTGCCGTTCTTGCCGCCGGCCGGGACATGGACGCCGATCCGGCCGCCGGGACCGGTCTCGGCGCTGGCCACGGCCCGCTCCAGCTGGGTGCGGTCGGTGGTGATGGCGAGGACCGGGCCGATGGTGGCGGCCTGGCGTTCGGCGCTTCCGTAGGCGCGGTCGCGGGCCAGCTCCTTGACGACGAGCCCGAGGGGGACGGCGAAGGCGACCACGACCATCGTGGTGACCGCCAGCGCCACCTTGACCAGGGCCCATCTCACTGCGGTGGCTCCAGCTTCACGCCGACACCCCGCAGGGTGTGCAAATAGCGGGGCTTGGCCGCGGTCTCGCCCAGTTTTCGGCGGAGCCAGGACAGATGGACGTCGATGGTCTGGTCGTCGCCGTAGGACTGCTGCCAGACCTCGGCGAGGAGTTCCCGGCGCGCGACGACGACGCCGGGGCGCCCGGCGAGGAAGGCCAGCAGGTCGAACTCCCGGCGGGTCAGATCGAGCGCCACACCGTCCAGTTCGGCCTGCCGGCGCAGCAGGTCGATGGACAGACCGCCGACCTGGATCACTCGTGAGGGCGGTTCCGCACCGGCCGCGGTGGCCCGGGAGCGGCGCAGTACGGCCGCCATCCGGGCCGAGAGGTGCTCGACGGAGAACGGCTTGGTGAGGTAGTCGTCGGCGCCGTCGTTCAGCAGCCGTACGATCTCCGCCTCGTCGTCCCGCGCGGTGGCGATGATCACCGGGACATCGGTGATGCCGCGGAGCATCTTGAGCGCCTCGCCCCCGTCCAGATCGGGCAGGCCGAGGTCGAGAATGACGACGTCGAACCCGACGTGCGCCACCTCGCGCAGCGCCTCCAGAGCGGTTCCGACGCTGCGTACCGTGTGGGCGGCCTCGGTCAGATGCCGGATGAGGGCCGAGCGTACGAACTGGTCGTCCTCGACCACGAGCACACTTGCCATGGGCGGCACCGTACGCCATTCGGGCCAGGTCCTTTACCTGAGGTTGACACCGGGGCGGTGTGCTCCGCCGTTGTGGACGGGCTGCGACCGGGTGGGCCGGTGGTGCAGTATGAGCCAAATGCAACGAGGTCTGGTTCACGCGGCGGCCTGGACGCTGGCGACCGGCGCCGCGGTCACGTTGTCGTGGTTCGGCGTGCACACCGTGCTGTCCGGCACGGCGTACGACGCACCGCGCGCGCTGCCCCTTTCCGACCAGGTGGCGTCCTCGGGGGCGCAGGCGGACGGCGGTGCCTCACCGCGCGTCTCCTCCACCCACCGTCCCAGACCGTCCACTTCGGCCGGCCGCAGCCCGTCGCACACCGATGACAAGCCGTCAAAACCGGCCACGCCGTCCCCCACCGGCGCGACCCGGTCGCAGCGCCCGGCCACCAGCCCGCCGGGCAGCTCCGCGCCGGCCTCCGACGGGCGGATCAAGAGCTACTCCACGACGGGCGGCCGGGTCGTCTTCGACCTGGACAGCCGGTCCGCCGAGCTGGTGTCGGCGACCCCGAACTCGGGCTGGGAGATGCAGGTGTGGAAGCAGGACCAGTGGATCCGCGTCGACTTCACCGGCGGCACCGCGCATACGTCCGTGATCTGCACCTGGAACGGGCATCCGCCGATCGTGGAGACCAGCAACAACGCGACGTAGGACGGATCCGCCCCGGAGGGGGCGGCGTCAGTCGAAGGTCTTCTCCGGCGGGGCGGGCGAGGCGACGGCCGTGGCGTCGGTGACCGGTGCCGCGCCCCCGGCGAAGTCCCGCAGCGCACGGCCGTGTTCGACCCGGCCGGTCTGCGGGTCGGTCGCCGCCCGCCGGGTCAGCTCGGCGATCGGCAGCTCCGTGTCGGCGGCCAGCAGGACGGCGTTGCCGAAGCGCTTGCCGCGCAGTACGGCCGGGTCGGCGGTCAGACACAGCTCGGGGAAGACCGTGCCGACGGTGGCGATCTGGCCGCGCAGAAAACGCAGCGGCGGCCCGTCCGCGAGATTCGCCGCGTAGTAGCCGCCGGGCCGCAGCGCCCTGCGCACCTCCGCCACGAACTCGGTGCTGGTCAGGTGCGCGGGCGTGCGTGCCCCGCCGAAGACATCGGCGATGATCAGATCCGCCCAGCCGTCCGGGATCTTCGCCAGACCCGCGCGGGCGTCGCCACCGCGCACCCGGATCCGCCAGCCGGCGTCCAACGGCAGTCGGCGGCGGACGAGTTGGACCAGTGGCGCGTCGATCTCCACCACCTGCTGGGTGGACCGCGGGCGGGTCGCGGCGACATAGCGGGGCAGGGTCAGCGCGCCGCCGCCGAGATGGACGGCGTGCAGCGGTTTGCCGGCCGGTCCGGCGAGGTCGGCGATGTGCCCGAGCCGCCGCTGGTAGGAGAAGTCCAGGTAGGCCGGGTCGTCGAGATCGACATGCGACTGCGGTGCGCCGTCGATCAGCAGGGTCCAGCCGCGCGGCCGGTCCCGGTCGGGCCGTAGCTCCGCGAGCCCGCCGTCCACCGTCTCCGTGACGGACTCCGGGCCGCCGCGGCCACGTCTGCTCTTCGCCATGCCCTCCAGTATGGCCTGTGTCCGGGTTGCCGTATCCGCTGGTCAGCGCGATAGCGGCGGCCGGAGGCCAGGGGGCCGGGCGTGCGGAGCAGAGTGGCGGACCACCCACGACCGAGGTCACGGGTGATCCGCCAGCTGCACACCATGACCCGTGCCGGCCCGATGTCCATCCGGACCGGCGGGCGGGTCACCTATTGACGCAGGCGTTCCCGAACGCGGGGTTCAGCGCCGCGAGAATGTTGATGCTGTTGCCGCAGATGTTGATCGGGATGTTGATCGGAACCTGGACATTGTTGCCGCTGAGGATGCCCGGGGAACCTGCGGCAAACCCGGCGGCGTTGGCACCGCTGCGGTGGTTGTACAGACCACGGGAGTCGTGACGGTAGTGGTCGTGATGGTCGTGGTGACCACGGCCGTGATCACCTGCAGAGGCGATGCCGGCGCCACTTAGCACCATGGCACAGCTGGCCGTAGCCATCGCGGCGGCCGTAACAAACCGCTTCATCCCATTCTCCTTTCAGTTCGCGAATGGGGCACCCGGTCACAACGAACGAATTGGGTCAGAGATGCGGTCGTTCCCTCTTACGAGAAATCGTTAGCCCTTTTGGCACAAGACAGCAGGTACATCGACGAAGTCCGGTATTCCGTTGATCGGAATCCCTGACAGGATCCGGCGTGCCTGCCGCGGTTTCCAACATGATTTCTGTCAGAGTGCTCTCCTGTTTGACTGATAGAAGTCGGAGAGGAAGACATGCGGAAGTCGATGGACCGCACCGGGCGCGGCGTCGTATGCGCACTGGCGTCCTTGGCATTGCCGGCCGCCCTGTCTTCGGCGGCGGCCGCGCCGACTCCCAAGGAATCCGCACGCATTCCTTTCGCGGAACGCTTTCATGTGACGCAGCACGGCGGTATCGCGCGGGCGGCCAACTCCTCGCTCACCTGCGGCCGGGCGGCCGGCCGCGCGGGCGCACCGTGCGCGGCGGCCCAGCAGGGCGGCGCCGGCGTCAACGGCCACTACCGGATGGCGTACATCGACGTCGACTCCGACACCCGCACCTACAACTCCAGCCGCGCGCACCTGCGGATCCCGGCCGGCTCCCGGGTGAGCTACGCCCGGCTCTACTGGGGCGGCAACCTGCGGGCCGGTGCGCGGAAGCCGGCCAAGGGCAGCGGCCGGGTGCTGATCGCCGAGCCCGGCGGCCGGTACAAGAAGGTGCTCGCCGACACCCTGACCGGCCACCGCACCGGCTCCGGGGCCGATGGCTTCCAGGCGTCCGCGGACGTCACCGAGCTGGTGCGGAAGAGCGGCGCGGGCTCGTACACGGTGAGCCAGATCAATATCGCGAGGGGCCGCTCCAAGGCCGGCGCCTGGGGCGGCTGGACGCTGGTGGCCGCATACGAGAACAAGAAGCTGCCGCTGCGCACACTCGCGCTGTGGGACGGCTTCGAATCGCTGGGCGGAGACCGCCGGACGCTTTCGGTGCGGCTGAAAGAGCTGCGGATCCCGGCGCATTCGAGTGGCCGGGTGGGTGTGGTGGCGTACGACGGGGACCGCGGCAGCGGAAAGGACTCGCTCTCCGTACAGGCCGACCGGCGCCACCCGCATGCACTGCGGGACACCGCCAACCCGGCGACAGACGTGATGAATTCGACGGTCACCGAATTCGGCCGGGAGTCGAGGCGGCAGCCCGCTTACCGGAACACCCTCGGATTTGATTCCGACGTATTCACCATCAAGCCCGCACTGCGGTCCGGCGGCGATCAGCTCACTTTCCGCTTCACCACCGGCAATCGGGGATATCTGCTCGGCGCGCTCTTCGTCCAGGCCGACACCAGGCGCTGAGCGGCGCCCACCGCGCATCCCGCAGAGAGTTCTGTCAGCTCGGTAATCAGGGGAGCAGTGCGTGCTGACGCAAGACCTGCAGTCCCAAGAGCGGCCCACGGTGCTCCATGTCTCCCAGCCCGTCGACGGTGGTGTCGCCCGGGTCGTCGCCGACCTGGTGCGGGCCCAGGTGGCGGCGGGGCTGCGGGCCGTGGTGGCCGCGCCGCCGGGCGGCGGGCTGCACCGGGAGGCCGTGGC
>NZ_QUAC01000062.1 GCF_003389455.1 Streptomyces inhibens
AGCACCGCGTGCCCAGCAGCACTCCGACACACTCAGTTCTTCAGTCCGACTCCGGCACCTGCTAGCGCCGCCACTTTCCCGGGTCTGGTGTGCGGGGCACCTCGTGCGCCGGGCGAGTGAGGTGACAGGAGCGGGTTCAGACGGGAACGATCAGGTCGATCCCGTAGGCCGCGACCGCGAGGCAGGCGGCGAAGCACAGCACGGCCGTGACAGCTGCCACCTTCTGGTGCCGGTCCGGGGGCGTGTCGGGGGCGGGTTCTTCGTGTCCGGCGCGGGCCCATGCTGCCAGGCCGAGCGAGAACATCACGACGACCACCACGGTGATCCCGAGGCTCACTCCGAAGACCCCGGCCAGAGTGCCCCAGTCGATGTCCATCCCGTTTCACCTTCCTCCGCCTCTGCCTCTTCCTCGGCGACGGCCCGCCCTCTCGGACCGGCTCAGGCGGTCGACCTGACAGTGGGCTTGGCAGCGCTTGCCGGCACCTCATTGACGTTCTCCGGGCTCACCGGGCGGCGGCGCGAGAGCACGTAGAAAGCCGCCGCGGCGGCCAGGGCGACACCCGCCACCAGGGCCACCCCCGCATCGCCCCGACCGGCCACCCACGCTGCCACGCCTCCCACGGCGGCCGCGGCCGGCAGTGTCAGCAGCCAGGACACCGCGATCCGCCCGGCGACGCCCCAGCGCACGTGCGCCAGCCTGCGCCCCAGCCCCGCGCCGAGGATGCTGCCCGTGCACACCTGCGTGGTCGACAGCGCGAAGCCCATGTGCGACGAGGCGAGGATCA
Organism: Streptomyces inhibens; assembly: GCF_003389455.1. Taxonomy (GTDB): domain Bacteria; phylum Actinomycetota; class Actinomycetes; order Streptomycetales; family Streptomycetaceae; genus Streptomyces; species Streptomyces inhibens. Next base: position 786 of record NZ_QUAC01000062.1, read on the forward strand.
CCGCGGTCGCGCTGGTCTCGGCGGCGAAGCCCTGCGGGGCCTGGATGTCGGTGAGTCCCTTGCCCATGGTCCGGATGATCCGCCACCCGCCCGCATACGTGCCCAGGGAGATCGCCAGGCCCGCGCTCAGCACCACCCACCAGGGCGGCCCCGCGCCATGACTGAGCACCCCGCTCGAGATAAGCGCCAGGGTGATGACCCCCATCGTCTTCTGGGCGTCGTTGGTGCCGTGCGCCAGCGCCACCAAGGACGCCGACCCGATCTGACCCGCGCGAAAGCCCTTCCCGACGGCGCGGCGCGAGGTCCTCCGGGTGATCATGTAAGCGAGGTAGGTCGCCAGCAGCGCTATCACGCAGGCCACCACCGGCGAGGCCACCGCAGGGATCACGATCTTCTCGATGATCGCGCCGAAGCGCACCGCGGAACCCCCGGCCCCCACCCACACCGCGCCGATCAGCCCGCCGAACAGGGCATGGGACGAGCTGGAGGGCAGCCCGAGGAGCCAGGTGACCAGATTCCACAGGATCGCCCCGATCAGCCCGGCGAAGATCATCACCAGGGACACTTCGCTGTCTTGGACTATGCCGCCCGAGATGGTCTTGGCCACCTCTGTGGACAGGAAGGCTCCGGCCAGATTGAGCAGACCCGCGACGGCGACCGCGACCCGGGGGCTCAGCGCCCCGGTGGCGATGGAGGTGGCCATCGAGTTGGCGGTGTCGTGGAACCCGTTGGTGAAGTCGAAGGCCAGCGCGGTGAGGATCACGGCCACGAGCAGGAAGGAGACAGATGCCATCCCGGTCCTCCACGTCGAAGGCGGTCCGGCCGCGCGGGCCCACCGGGCCATACATGCGAACCGCCGGTCCCCTCCCACGCTAAGTGCCGCTCCGGATCGCCGCCAATGCGACGGCGCAGGCCGGTCGCTGGCGGCCGACTGCAGTCAGTGCCGTGCCGGACTCAGCGACGGGCGTTGAGTGGATACGACGACCTCGGAGCCGCGAAGCATTGCCGTGGTCCGCCTGGGTTCGCACCGCACCCAGGGGACAAGGATCCTGCCGAGCGGATGCCGCCCGCCAAGAACGACGCCTGCACCTGCGCTGCTGACCGGGGCGCCTCACAACACGGGCGGAATTCGACCGCTGACCGACCGAGATCAAGGCCCTCCGAAGGGTTTCGGACGGCTGCCGCGATGCGAAGGGAACGACACCCTACCGTGGAGGGAGCGGCGCAAGCGGCTTGGAACGATGCTGACTCGTGCTGACCTCTTAGGGAGAGTGCTGCCCTACCCTGAGAGGTCCTTCGTGTTGCCCATGGGGATCCATGTGTCAACAGCGTGCAGTGTCATCGGAGTTGAGTAATCCTCCGCTGCGCGGGCGTTTTCGACCTTTGGGGGAAGCCTAATTTGGTTCTTCCATAAGGACATGGATTACACCTGCATGCCCCTCGGGGAGCGACCCTACGATCTCCCTAGGTAAGGCAGCAAACATGCAGGTCAGATCCGGTTTCTGCGTCTCTTTCGGCATGTGCACGTGTGGCAGGGTGGAACTAGTGTCCTGAGTCGGAGATTCGTCGTTGGTTCGGTATGAGTCGTCCAGGTCCGAAGATTCCGCCGTTGTCGCTGACCGATGCCCAACGGGCTGTACTGGAGGGCTGGGTGCGTGGTCGTACGACCGCCCAGGCCCTCGCTCAGCGGTCGCGGATCGTGCTGGAGTGCGCCGACGGGCACTCGATCATGGAGGTCTCCCGTCGGCTGCGGATCACCCCGGACACGGTCTGCACCTGGCGGCGGCGCTTCCTCGAACGGGGTCTGGACGGCCTCTCAGACGATCCTCGGCCCGGCGTCCCACGGAAGATCACCGACGCGGATGTCGAGCGTGTGATCGTCAAGACGCTGGAGGAGAAAGTCGAAGAACGCGACGCATTGGTCGACCAGGTCGATGGCGGCGGCCACGGGGATGTCGCAGTCCGCGGTCTCGCGGATCTGGCGGGCATTCGCGCTGGCGCCGCATCGGTCGCGGACGTTCAAACTGTCAACCGACCCGCTGTTCATCGACAAGGTCCGCGATGTCGTGGGCCTCTATCTCGATCCGCCGGAGAAGGCTCTGGTCCTCTGCGTGGACGAGAAGTCGCAGATCCAAGCCCTCGACCGGTCCCAGCCAGTGCTGCCGATGGTCCCCGGCGTTCCCGAACGCCGCAGCCACGACTACGTCCGCGCCGGCACCACCACCCTGTTCGCCGCCCTGGAAGTCGCCACCGGCAAGGTGATCGGCTCCCTCCACGGCGCCACCGGGCCGTCGAGTTCAAGAAGTTCCTGGCCAAGCTCGACAAGGAAGTCCCCGCTGACCTTGATGTCCATCTGATCCTGGACAACTACGTCACCCACAAGACACCCGCGGTGAAGAAGTGGCTGCTGGCACACCCTGTACGGCTATCAGGAGCCCGCGATAACCCTTCCAAGGCGCCGTCATCGCCGCGGCGGTCTGCTTACTGCCGACGAATCTCCGACTCAGGTCACTAGGTCTGGCAGGGCTGATGCTGACCTGATGCCGAATTTCCTGATGGCCCATCAGGAGATCGTGATGGGGACGCAAGGGTCAGCACGTCGGTGCTTAGTGTCGCCGTACTGTGGCCGACGGCGTAATTGAGCCTGTGGTCGACTAGTAGGACTCCGTTACTGAGGTTGAACTCGTGGTGTCGTGCGGATGGTCAAGCCAAGGGGAGCCGTGTGGCCCGAACCGAGACGGCCATATGCCCTCGTTTGCTGACTCCTTCAGCCAAGACGTTCGGGAGCTCCGTCGGAGGCCCGCGGTTTGGAACGGCCTGTGGCGCGACTGGCGATCAAATGGGTCGCCAGTGAGATACTTGATTTCATGACGACGACGGTGTCCGGTGACTTCGAGCTGACCATGGACGAGTTGCGAGTCGTGGCACGCTACGTAGCAGAGACCGCACAGGAAGTCCTCCCTGTGTTCGAGGACGCCAGCCCCAGTGATCCTCGTCCTCGCGCAGCCCTTGATGCTGCATGGGAGTTCATCAACGGTGCGAGAAGGACCAAGCTGCAGCGTGTCACCTCGTTGGACGCACACCGAGCAGCGAAGGATGCTCCCACCGAAGCCTCACGTCTGGCTGCGCGCGCGGCCGGCGATGCCGCAGCTGCCGCGTACCTCCACCCGATCGCGAAAGCTCACCAGGTGGGCCACATCCTGCGCGCCGCTGCAAGTGCAGCGCGCATAGCTGAAATCAACGCAGGCGACGATACCGAAGTCGGGAACAAGATGATCGAGCAGGCTCGGCAGCGCGCCACACCGGTCTTGATCGATGTTCTTAATCGGTATCCCCTCGCGCCAGCTAGCAAGAACCGCGTTGCGCAACTGATGACCACCTTGGACGCTTCCCTGCGCGCGTCCCGCTGAGGGACCCCTCCTGCACACCCGACAGCTGGCCTACTCTACGAACCGCATTGCTGAACGACTCTCACACCACGTGGACCGGTCTGCGGGGTCCCGCCAGGGCCTCTTGGAGGGTGAGTCCGGTCTCGGCGAGGCATCCGTCTATGAGGTCGGCGCGGTATTGGATGCGGCGTAAGCCACGTCCGATGCATCGGATGAGATGCTCGGGAGTGCTGAAGACGACGTTCGACAGCCAGCCGCGCCGCAGCAGGGACCAGATGCCTTCGACCGGGTTGAGGGCAGGGGCGTAGAGCGGCAGGTAGTAGATGGTCAGCCAGTCTCTGGCTGCGGCGAACTCCCGCAGGCCGGCGGCCTTGTGGACGTTCAAGTTGTCCCAGATCAGCACGATTGGGCCGCCGAGTTGCTGGTGCGCGGCTATCAGCAGGTCACGGTAGTCACGCCAGGTGAAACTCTTGCGCCCGTTGCGTCGGCCGTCGTCACGGCGGGGTCGGTAGATCAGCCGCGAGCGCTGTCCGGGTTTGTAGCAGGTCAAGGCGGCGATCGAGACCCGTCGGCGGGAGCGGCCACGAACGCGTACGACGGGCGTGTTCCCGCGCCGGGACCAGGTCTTGACTTGCGGCGGCGTCATGGAGAAGCCGGCTTCGTCTTCGAAGACGAGCCAGGCTCCACGGGCCGCCGCGAGCCTTCCGCGCAGGGCCACACCTCCTTGACCCACCCCGCGACCGCCTCGTCGTCCCGTTCCACCGCGCGGCGGGCCGGCACCTGGCAGGACCAGCCATGGCGCACCAGCAGCTTCCGAACACCCTGGACCGTGTAGGTCAGCTGGAAGCGCCGCCCGATCACCGTCTTGACCCGGGACAACGTCCAGCGCTGGTCCTCCCAGCCGTGCGCAGCCGGACCCTGGGCAAGCTCCCGCTCCAGCTGCGCGAACTGCTCCTCGCTCAGCCAGGGCAGCGACGCAGGACCCTGCGACCGCAGCGCCCGCGGACCGCCCTCGGACCAGGTCCGCCGCCACCGCTGCACCGACCGGACACTCACCCGTAAGTCCTTCGCGATCAACGCGCTCGCATCACCGCGCTCGAACCGTTCAGCCGCCTGAAGCCGCAACTGCTCGCGAAACTGCTGCCGTTCGGCGGTCAGACCGCCGCCTTGTGGATACCGCACCCCGAGGTCATACCGCAGAGGACCAAGGACCGTCAGCCCCTACGACATCACGAGTTGAAGCTCAGTAGGTCGGTGTGGGTCTTGGCGGGCGGCGTCTGCCCGATCGTCTGGGCAGGGGGCGGTGGCAGGTGGTGCAGATACCGGTCCAGCAGTTCAGCAGGCTCTGGAGGGTGTCGAGAACCTGGTAGAGCGTGAGGCCGGTCTGCGGGCTTTTGGGGAGAGGCGGTGTTCGGTGAGGAAGGCGTGGGCGGCAGTGACCAGGGTGACGTGGTGGTGCCAGCCGTTCCAGGAGCGGCCCTCGAAGTGGTCCAGGCCGAGGCCGTGCTTGAGTTCTCGGTAGTCGTGCTCGATTCGCCAGCGGATCTTCGCCAGGCGGACCAGGTCGGCGATGGGTGTGTCCTCGGGCAGGTTGGACAGCCAGTAGTCGGTCGGCGCGTTGGCTCCTGCGGGCCACTCGACCAGCAAGGTGACCTCGGGCAGGACACCGTCCCAATAGCCGTGCCTGGCAACGGCGGCGGACTGGGTCAGACGACGGACCCGCACTCCGGCCGGCCGCACCCGCAGGGCCAGGAAGCGTGAACGCATCGGACCGCGTGAGCCTTCACGCCAGGTGACGTCGGTGAAGGACTGCCGTCCATGGCTGGTGGCGAGTGCGGCCACCGGGGACGGCTGTCGCGGTAGCGGGGCTTGGGCTTGCGGCCGTCGCCGGACCACGGCGGTGCGGTGGGCACCGCGTCGTGCGGGTGGACGGTCACGTCCGAGCGGATGGCGACGATGTATCCGATGCCGCGGCTGTCCAGGCCATCCCGGAAGTCGGCGTTCTGGCCGTAGCCGGCGTCGGCCACCACCACCGGCGGCACCAGGCCCCATCCGGCCAGCTCATCGAGGATGTTCAGGGCCAGGCGCCACTTCTCCTGGTGCCCGATGTCCCCGGGTATCCCCGTCTTGTGCCGCCGGTCGGCGTCTGCGGCCCACTCCTCGGGCACAAACAGGCGCCAGTACAGCGGGCATGACGCGGTGTCGGAGATCGCGTGCACACTCACCGCGACCTGGCAGTTGGCCAGCTTGCCCAGTGCACCGCAGTACTGGTGCGCGACCGCCACCGACATCCGGCCGTCCTTGGGGAACGAAACGTCATCGACCGCCCAGGCATCCGGCCCGACCAGTGGCACCATCCGCTCCGCGATCCGCCGCCGCACCGGCACCGGATCCCAGGTGGACTGGTTCACGAACTGTTGCAGGTTCTGCTCGTTGCCGTCCGGCAGCCGCTCAGCCATCGGCTGGATCGACTTGCGCCGCCCGTCCAGCATCAACCCCCGCAGATAGCAGTCCCCCTTCGCCGGCTGATCCTTCCGCGGCACCGATGCGAACACATCCGCCACAAACGCCGATAACTCCGCCCGCAAACCCTCAACCTGCCGCACGTCCATCCGACCAACATGCGACACCCGAACTTGATCGGGAAGACCTAACGGAGCCCTACTAGTGACCTGAGTCAGAGATTTCCCGTTGGTTGGGTGTGGGCCGACGAGATCCTCGACAAGGTCGCCGCCTGCTGCCACCGAAACTCTGACTCACGTCACTAGGACCTGTCTTGCCGATCAGGCCCTGGCGGGCCGGGCGCGGACCTGTAGGCTCCGCGCCCGTGGACGACATACGACAGACAACCATCGCCTTCAGCGGAATCCTGACGCGGGAGGAGTTCGACGAGGCCGTCGCAGCGACCGGGTGGTTCCGGCGCCTGCGGTGGCTCATCGTCGTGGCTGCGGTCCTGATGGCGGCGCTGAGCCTGAGGCCCTCCGCTCACGGCGGCCCGGTCAACGCCGGCCTGCTGACGCTCGCTCTGGTCTATGGTGTGCTCGGCCTGTTCCTGCCCCCGCTGCTCGCCGGCCGCATGTTCCGCGCCGACCAGGCCACGGGGGAGAAGCAGGCCGTCGTCGACGACGCCGGCTTCGTCGTCTCCCGCGGCTCCGAGGAGCTCATGCGGGTGCCGTGGCGCACCCTGTACCGCTCCTACGAGACGGAGCGGGTCTACGTCGTGACCGGCCGCCTCGGCTGGAAGACCAGCCTGCTGATCGTGCCCAAGCGGCTGCTCACCGGGTCCGGCGAGACCGAGTTGATGGGCGTTCTGCTGGAGACCCGGGTCCGCCGTTCCAAGAGCCGCCGGACACAAGGCCGCTAGTGACCTGAGACGGAGATTCGGTGGCAGTAGGCGGCGACCTTGTCGAGGATCTCGTCGGCGGTCTTGGTCCAGACGAAGGGCCGGGGTTGGTTGTTCCAGTCGGCGAGCCACGTCCGGATGTCGCGTTCGAGGGCCTGGACGGAGCGGTAGACGCCTCGCTTGAGTTTCTTCTGGGTGAGCTCGGCGAACCACCGCTCCACCAGGTTCAGCCACGACGCACTCGTGGGCGTGAAGTGCAGGTGGAACCGCGGGTGCGCCAGCAGCCACTTCTTCACATCCGGTGTCTTGTGTGTCGCGTAGTTGTCGAGGATCAGGTGTACCTGGAGGTCGGCCGGGACCTCCTTGTCCACCTTGGTCAGGAACTTCTTGAACTCGGCTGCTCGATGGCGGCGGTGGAGCGATCCGATGACCTTGCCGGTGGCGACCTCAAGGGCGGCGAACAGGGTCGTGGTGCCAGCCCGGATGTAGTCGTGGCTGCGGCGTTCGGGGACACCGGGCATCGTCGGCAGGACCGGCTGGGACCGGTCCAGGGCCTGGATCTGCGACTTCTCATCCACGCAGAGGACCAGGGCCTTCTCCGGCGGATCGAGATAGAGGCCGACGACGTCCCGGACCTTGTCGATGAACAGCGGATCCGTCGACAGCTTGAACGTCTGCGAGCGGTGCGGGGCCAGGGCGAACGCCCGCCAGATCCGCGAGATGGCCGACTGGGACATCCCGGTGGCCGCGGCCATCGACCGCGTTGACCAGTGGGTGGCGTTCTTGGGAGTCTCCTCCAGGGTCTTGACGATCACCCGCTCGACATCCGCGTCGGTGATCTTCCTCGGAACACCTGGACGCGGTTCGTCGTGCATGCCCTCCAGGCCGCGGTCAAGGAACCGCCGCCGCCAGGTGCGGACGGTATCCGGAGCGATCCCCAGACGGCGCGACACCTCCGCGATCGAATGACCTTGAACGCACTCCAGGACGATCCGGGACCGCAGAGCAAGAGCCTGCGCCGTCGACCGGCGACGCACCCAGCCCTCAAGCACAGCCCGCTGGGCACCAGTCACCGACAAAGCTGGGATCTTCGGTCCAGGACGACTCACGTCCAACCAACGACAAACCTCTGACTCAGGTCACTAGGGCACCCTAAGGGCTGTCCCGTAATTGATCTTTCACGTGCTCGATGACCTGGCTGTTTGCCCGTTACCCCGCGAGGGTGAGGTTGTGCAGGCGGGCGATGCCGAGCATGGCGTGATGGACGCCGTCACCCTTGAGGCGGCAGTCGCGCAGGATCTTCCAGGTCTTCATGCGGGCGAAAGTGTGCTCGACGCGAGGACGGACCTTGCGGTGGGAGGTGTTGTGCTCCTCCTTCCAAACCGGGAGTTCGGTCTGGCCGCGTTCGCGGCGGTGCGGGATGACCAGGCCGGTGCCCCGGTAGCCGCCGTCCGCGATCACCGTGGTTTTGCCGATGGCGTCCTTGGTGCCGGACAGTTCCCACGCCTTGCAGTCGTTGCGGTTGCCGGGCAGCGGCCGGCCGACGGCGACGACGAGCCGGGTGTCGGCATCGATCACGACCTGGTGGTTGGTCGAGTACCGGTAATTCTTCGACTGCTCGGCAACGCTGTGATCACGCGTGGGGACCAGGGTGCCGTCCACGATCAGCACGGTGTCCTTGCGGAACCGCTTGCGCTGTTGCAGTGCCAGCGTGGGCCCGAGGTGGTCGATGACGCGGTCGGCTCCAGCACCTCTTCGCCGTCTGCCGTCTACGGCTGCACCCAGGTGCCACAACTCGCCACAGGACCTGTCTGGAGTCGCAGCAAGGCCGCGTCAACCACCACCCACCGGGCCCGCCCCCCACCGCAGGGGCCCCCGCCGGCACCAGCCGACGGGGGCTCCTCACCTCTCACGCCGTATCACACACGTATCACCAACAGGGGCGACGCTCCTGGACCCAAGCGTCTGACCTGCGCTTACGCGCCATGCGTGGACCAGTTGGACCCCACAGGACGCTATTTAACAACCTGTGCCATGTGGTTCCGCTGTCGACGGCCACGTCGTGCAGAGGCACCTGCTGGCGGCAACGCGCTGCTCAGCTGGCCTGGCAGGTCCTACGGCCCGCACACGGGTGCCGGGGCTGAACTGGGCGCGGGTGGAGCCCGACTGGTGGATCGCCATAGGGCTGCTGTAGTCGATCCGGGTGCAGCGGCCGATGTCGGCTTCGCGGTGAGGGACTGTCAGTGGGGCGCCCTACGCTCCTGCTGTGAATTTCTTCCATAACCCCAACAGCCATCCCGACCGCAATCCTGACAACATGTCAGAACGTGTCTATCTCCGGCTGATAGCCGATGACATGCTGCCGCCGGAGATCGTCGACGCCTACGAGTACGTGCGGCCCGTGGCGGAGGGTCTCGTCGAGGCCCTCTCCCTCGACCTGGGCGACGCCGTCAGCATGCTCAGGGACTGTGACGTGGCGCAGTACGGCGGGCTGGAAAAGCTGCGGGCGGCCGGACGGGCCAACCTCCTGAAGGATCCGTTCGAGTACGACACGGCCGAGCTCGATGACGGCACGGTCCTCCACCTCGTCGCCGGCGACTCCCATTACGTGGGGAGCCAGGTGCTGGTGCTCGACGAGGTTATGCGGACCACGCACGGACACCCGCCGCCGCCCGAAGGCGTGCTGGTCGCCGTCCCCGGCCGGCACCACTTCGCCTTCCACCCGATCATGGACCACCATGCGGGCACGGCCGTCAAAGCCCTGGCATCCTTCGGCCTCGAATCGTACGAAAACGACGCCGACGAAGGGAACGGCCCCATCTCCCCGTACCTGTACTGGTGGCGTGACGGAACCCTGACCTCGCTGACCGCCTTCGACAACAGAGACGGCACGCTCACGATCGAGGTGCCGGGGGAGCTAGAGCCGATCATGGGCCCGTCGGCCTAGCGGCGCGGCCGCCGGGGGTCGGCGCGCCTGCCCCCGGCCTCTTCGGCGTACAGCTCGAATGACAGCGACCCAGACCTGTTTTCTCCCATCGATGGGGACACTGCCGCGCATCGCCGTGCCAGCCGCCGCGGAATCCCCCGCGATATCCGCATGTCCCTCGTCGTCGTGGAGCTCGCTTTGCATGTTCCTGCCACGATGGGCCGCGGGTGCGCGGTTGGCGCGGGAGGAGGCCCTGTCGCCAGCCACGGCGGCGGGCCGAGTGCGGGGACGGCCGACGGGCAGGCAGATGCGCACTTTCTTCAGGACCGGGATGAACTGGGGACTGTCGGCGGCCTGCCCGGCGGTCAGGACAAGCGCCATCGGTCGGCGGCCAGGGATCTTGGTGGTCAGCCCGCCGCGGGACCGTCCGAGCAAGGCCGCCTTCAGCCGGGCCCGCAGCCTGAGGCGGGTGCGTCGCCGTTCGACCCAAACCGGGTCGCTTTCGTCGCCCTGTTGTCCGTTGTGTTCCTCGGATGCTTGCCCGCTCTAGCCGGCGGACACGCGTCCGGGCGACGACTGGCTTACTTCATAGGTACGCACCGGCACTTCATGGGATGCGTGAGCTGGCGTATGCCAGCTGTGGAACGCCGCGAAATTCCACGCGCCAACGCCAGGCATTCCCCACGGGGGCCGCGGTCCTGTTCCGGCTTGCCCTTGCCCGGGGTTTCGACGGCGTCGGGCTACCGTCCCAGACTGAGTAGCCCCAGACGCCTACCTCCGCTCCCAGAGGCGGGTACAGCGACATCCGCTGACAAGTTTCCTGCCTTATCCCTCTTCGTGGGCCTGAACTGGTCATTCCTGCGATCGGTGGGCCCAGGAACTCTGAGTAAGGCCCGTTTCCGGTTGCAGCTCGTACGGCTTTGGAAACTTGGCCGCCTGGAACCCCCCGGCGACTGAACCGCCAATTGAGCAACGCAACTCGATCGTTCTCGTAAGGCAACGTCGGCGAGGTCGTCCGCGGGACCGGTGCGAGACGGCCCGTCCACTCCCCGATTCAGTGCATGCGACGTAAATGAAGTGACACAACATCAGATCCATCTGACGACACGTCATCCAAGTCGGCATTGGGTCAGCATGCGTCCTGCCAGAGGTGGTGACAGGTGGCGACACATGCACATGCACCAATCCACTCTGCACCACCCCTGAGCTGCATAGATGCTGGCCAACCCTCTACACCCGCAACGTTGCCGCCAACCCGGTGTCAATGGAAGCCGAAGAGATACGGCAAGGCATCGTTGCAGGTCAGGGGGTATTTAGGGGTCAGCAAGTCAGTACGAAGTCAGCATCGGCGGCGCTACGCCGGGGAACAGACCGACTCCCGGGGGTCATGCGGCACGCCGTGGTCCAGACCTCCGCAGCGTGCGGGGTCAAGACCCGATGCCAGTTGTCGCACCACAGTACAGCTCTCCCCGAAGTTGCAAACAGCCGTCAGACTGACAGGTGTTGGGCCGAGAGGATGCCGCTGGCAACCAATGCCCGTTTCATCTACCTCTCCGACTGGGTCGGCACTACGCTGCGTTGGCCCCAACCACTGTCCACCGCGAGCGGGGCACCCTTTGACAAGCACGTCGTCGTTGCCTTCCACAGCCCTCCCTGCGAATGTCGGCCAGGTCCTTAGTACCCCCAGCCGCATACGCAACGATCACGACGCCCGGACGTGACCACGAAGCTTTGCGCGCTAATGCTCAAGCCCTGGCCCACAACGCAATGGACGTGCTCTGCCGGGCTAACGGTGCCCATCAGGTGCTCTTCATTGTTGGCCGGAGCCTCGGCGAGGCTGGTCAGGTCGACGCCGCCACTCACCACTTCCAGCACCTATTCAAGACTGCTTACGATCGTTTAGGTCCGGACCACGACGCCACCATGACTACTCGGGGATACCTCGCTCTGATGCTGGGGAAGTTGGGGACGCGGCCGGTGCCGCTGCCGCCTTCGAAGAGTTGCTGGCCGACTGGACACGGGTGCTGGGCCCGAACCACCCAAACGCCCTAGCTAACCAGCAAGACCTGGCTCGCTGGCAGGAGCAGGCGAGAGCCCATACTGTTCGCTAATCGGCGGCATCGGCTTCACATCGCTGCCCGAGGCGCTCGACACAACTACCCCAGGCGGAAGCCTGGTTTTCCCACGTCTTCGCCGCTCTCGCGGAGTTCATCCACGGACTCATCGCGCAGGGCGCCAACGCAGGGCCCCTCCGGGCACCGTGTGATGTCTCGGCAAGCCCCAGTTCGACCAATTCTCGGCTCTTCCGCGCTTCCGTCATCCTCCGCACGGCTGATGGTAGGGGTGGATTCGGCCTACCGCTTGATTCCAGCGCGCCTTGCTGATCGGGTGCGGGCCGAGGGAACAGAGGTAGCGGTAGGCGTCCTCGGCCTTGTAGTCGGTGAGCCGGATGCCGTCTCCGCCGCCTGGCAGTATGTCTGTTGTCATGGCCAGCGTCCGGCCGTCGGGGCTGAACTCGGCCGGGTCCGCATAGGGGTCCGGCAGCGGGCCTTCGTCCGAGGGATGCGCGGGGTTCCCGACGTCCCACAGGTGGGCCTGCCCACCAAAGCCCGGCTGCTCGGCCAGGGTGCGCAGGTCGGGACTGAGCGAGAAGGAATTCCGCTCGCCCTCTCCGGTAACCACCCCGATCCGCTGTGGATGTGCGGCGGTGTCGCCGATGTTCCACAAGGTGATGCTGGAGTCGTTGGCGGTGGCCACGGCGAGCGTATCTTTGCCGATGAAACCCGCATGCTGCACTTTTGCCGAGATTCCACCCGCCGGCACACCCTTGGGATGCCGGGGATCTGCCAGATTCCACATGAACAGAGCACCCTCGAAGTCCCACATAGCGAGCAGGCGTGTTCTGCCGTTGTACGCGAGGCCGCCGATGTTCCCGGGCTCACGGAAGTGGAACAGGTGCTGCGGTGCGGCGACGTTCCACAGGTGCGCACCCGTGTCGTCCCAGACCAGCAGCATCTTGTCGTTCAGCAAATGCGTGAAGAGCGCCGAGGACCGGCCTTTGACCTGCACCGGGATCGTGCGGCCAGGCCGGGGCCGACCCGGGTCGGTGATGTCGAAGACGGCGACAGCCGGGCGGTCTTCCGTGCCTATCGCCAGCGTCCGTCCGTTGTTGGAGACCGTTGCGTTGCCGACCGCCGCCAACTGCGACTTCCTTCTGGGGTGCCGGGGATCGTGCATATCCCACAGGGCGACCTTGGTCCGGTCCTTGTTCTGTGTGATCAGCGTCCTTCCGTCACCAATGAAGTTGGCGCAGGTCCACTCCTGCGTTAACGCATAGGCGACCGCAGGGTGATGAGGGTCTCTCACGTCCCAGATCTGGGTACGGTTCGGCGGATCCGTGGACGCTGAGACGGCAAGCAGCCGCCCGTCGGCGCTGAATGCTGTGCCAGGTATATCCGAACCGTCGGCGGCGACGTTCCCTGGTAGCGCGGGCGGGGTTGCCGAGGTCCACAGCTGCGCCGAGCCTTTGTCACCGCCGCTGGCGAATGTGGAGCCGTCCGGGCTGTAGGCGACCGCGTAGACAGGCAGTGTGGTGGGGTAGCTGGTGAAGACGCCGACCTTCCGTGCATCCGGGGAGCCGGCGTCGGCCTTGGTTTCCCACTGCTCGATCGTCCCGGTCGCGTCAGCGGCAAGGAATGTCTTGCCGTCCGGCTTGAACGAGATCGACAAGATGTCGCCCTGGCCCTTCACCGAGAACGCTTCCACGCTCGCGGCCACTGGTCGGTGGATTTTGGTGGTGTCCCACACCTTCATGGCCCCCAGCACCCCGCCGGCAGCGAGCAGAGTGCCCTGCGGGTTGAAGGCCAGGCTCTGGACCGAATCGGCCCGCAACGTGACCACCGGAGCCTTGCCCGCCCGGCCACGACCGTCGAGGTCCCACAGCGTGACCCTGCTGGTGCCCCGGCCGGGCCCGGTCGCGGCGGTGCCGACGGCGAGCGCCCTTCCCTTGGGCGCGAAGGCGACGGCATGCACGTCCGCCGTGCCGGCCGTCACGGGCGGGAGTTGTGTCGGGTTGTCGACCGAGGTCGTGTCCCAAAGGTGAACGACTCCGTGCGCGCCTGTCACGGCGAGCAGCGAGCCGTCCGGGCTGAAGGCGATCTGGGGCGGAATGATCGCCGAGCTTGTTCGGTGGGCTAGGGAGACGGGCTTGGACGGGTCGGCTACGTCCCACAGGGTCAGCGAGCGCTCGGTCTGCACAGCGAGCGTGTGTTTGTGGGGCTGGTAGGCGATGGCCGCGAGCCCATCGGCGTGGATGACCCCGCGAGCGACCGGACGGTTGACCTTGGAGATGTCCCACAGCCGTACCGTGCTGTCCTTTGCGGAGGCGGCAAGGACGTGGCCGTCGCCGCTGTAGGCCACGTTGAACACCCGGTTGGTGGGCCCGGTCAGGGCGACCGAAGCCGTCGTCACGTACGAGTGCAGCACACTGGTGCCGGCCTCGGAGGTGGGAGAGATGTCATAGGCGGCCAGGCTCAGCTCAAGGGCCGTCGCCGGGTCGCCTTTGCGCAATGAGTCGGCGAGCAGCGCGAGTTGCCGAGAGGCGATGGCGTCGGCCCGGTCGGCTGCCACCCGGCTCTGCTGCACGGCGATCAGGCCGCTGAGCAGCGCGGCCACCGTGGCGCCGACGACCGCCAGCTTTGATGCTCTGCGCAGTCGGTGGCTGCGCAGGCTCCGCTCCAGGAAGCGCTGTTCGGTGGAGGTGAGTGTCGCACGTCGGCCGGCGTCGGCGGACCACTTGCGAGCTTCGGCCAGGCGCGGGCCGCCGTACAGGATCGTGCGGTCGTGGGTGCTGTGCCATTCGCGTGCCGCGTCAACGAGCTGACGGTGAATCAGCAGTCCGCGCCGATCCTCGTCGATCCACCCCCGCAGCCGCGGCCACGAGCGCAGCAGCGCCTCGTGGGCGATCTGGGCGGTGCGGCCGTCGAGACTGATCAGCCGCGCGTCGGCCAGCGCATCCGAGGCTGCCGCGAGGTGCGCCGCCTCGGCCTCCGGGCGTGCTGCAGCCAGCTCGGCCAGGTCGACCCGTCGTCGGGTGTCCTCCAGGTCCCTGCCGACGTGCACCATGCGCAGGAGCAGCAACCGGGCAGCCTTTCGAGCGCCCGGGTCGAGCCCTTGGTAGACGAGATCGGCCTGCCGGGTAACGGCATTCCACACCCCTCCGCTCGACTCGTACCGCCGGATGAGCAGATCGCGGCCTTCGCGGTGCACCCAGGTCTGCTCCAGTGCGTACGAGAGCAGGGGGAGAAAACCGAACTCGGTGGGCTGCCGCTGGTCCCCGCCGATTCGCAGGTCGCGCAGGACCAGTCCGCTCAGGCCCTCCTCCAGCCGGTAGCCGGCCACGGTGGCAGGCCGTTCGATAGCGTCCCGCAGTTCGTCAGGTGTCATCGGCAACACCGGCACCTGGTACTCCCGGAATGTCGGGGCCAGTTCCGGGAAGGCCAAGCAGCGGCTGTAGAAATCGGCGCGGACCGCGATCACGACCATGGCTGCCGCGGGCCGAGCCCCGTCCGGTCCGCCAAGCGAGCACAGTGCATCGACGAAAGCGTGGCGCTCGGTCTCGTCGGCGCACTCGGTGAACAGTTCCTCAAACTGGTCCACCAGGACCAGCAGCCGGCCGTCGTCACCGTCCTGCCGGGCCAGTGCCTTCCTGACCAGCGTGGACAGCTGTCCTGGGTGCTCGCGCAGCCGCGCGGCGAGCGCGTCCTTGGGCATCCCCACATCATGGGCGAGCCGCCCGGCCAGCGTGTCCAGCGGATGGTCCCCAGGGGTCAGTGACAGGTGCGGCCACGTTTCCGATCCACCAACCCGCAGCTCTCCGCGCCGGATCGCCGGCACGAGCCCGGCGTGCAGCAGCGAGGATTTGCCCGCGCCCGACGGCCCGACGACAGCGACCGGGCCGCCTTCGTCGCACCACTCCGACATCTTCTGCAGCACTTCACCGACCAGCTCATCCCGGCCGAAGTAGTAGGCGGCGTCGTCGGCGGTGAACGAGCGAAGACCTAGGTACGGGCACGGCGACTCGGGCCCTTCCTGCTCCGGCTGCGGTGCCCTGTCCGGCGCTTGCGCCGGGCCGGCCGCCGGGTTGTTCGCCAGCACCAGCTCGCCTGCGCGGTCACTGAGATGCCGGTGGGGCTCAGGAAGCCCCTGACCGGGCAACGCACGACGCAGATGCCGGTACGCGTCCTCAACCGTCAGATCGGGCAGCCCGGCGGGGGCTCCCTCGCGTAGGAAAGACAGCAGCTCGCCAGTGAAGGCTGTGTACTGCGCCCCGACCGGAGCCAGGGCCTGCTCGTCGGCGGACGCCGAGGTCAGCACGTACGTGCCGCCAAGCGAGGCAAGCTCAAAGGCATGGGCGGCCGCAGTGCCGAACGCGCCCCGAGCGCGCCCGGCGAAGCAGCAGTCGAGCACCACTACGACCGAGCGAGCACGACACTCGCCGAGGATGTCCCGCACGGCCTGGTACGGCAGAGCGTTAAGCATCAGGCCGGTCACTGGATCGTCGGTCGCCCGCGTCGCCAGATACAGCTCGTTGCCCGGGCTGACCAGGCCGTGGCCCACGTAGTACAGGAGCCGCACGTCGGACGCCTCCGTGGCGGCATCCCTCAGAGCAGTACCCAGGGCGCGCGGGTCATCAGGGTCGGTGAGGGAGCGCAGGTGCTCCGGCCGCAGACCGCACTGCTCCACCAGGGTTCGACCCAGCTCGCGCACCGTCTCCTCAACGGCTGGCACGTCGGGCAGCAGCGAGCCCGGCACGTGACGCCCCGAGCCCACCACCAGAGCGCGGGAGCCCTTGGAACTCAGCGCGGGCGGCCGATTCGATAAACCCGACGGCGTCATCCGCTTTCCGTCCCTTCGTGGGAGGGAGCAAGATCCCGCGCCAAGTGCTCGACCGTCTCCCGCAACTCCTGAGCCGTCTGAGGCCGCACTATGTCCGCACTAATCTCCACCGCCGAACCGTCGGCCCTGGTGATCTTCACTTCCATCCGACCCGTCCGCCGCTTCAGCCACGTCACCGCGACCGTCGCGAACACCGTCAAGGCTCCGCCGTTCCCGAGGGCGACCGCCAGGACATCCATACCGGTGCCGAGTGCGCCCTCCTCCGGAGCCCCTGCTACCAGCCGTACCCGTCCCCGCAGTGATTCCTCCGCCACGGGCCACTCCCGCAACGACCGCACCTCGTCCGCGGGATGCTCGCCCGCAACTTCCACCCGTACGTCCACCCGGTCACGGTGACAGCAATTCCCTTGCACTGAGAGCTACTTGACCACATCGCCGGCGCACTTACGACTGCCCGGGAGCCGGTAAAGGCTGTCCTGAGTAAAGGGGCGCGGGTACTCATACGCTGGGCCGTATGACATCAACGCGGACGGGCTGATGGCCGGCTGCATCATCCACGCCAGCCAGGCCCGCACATGCGCCGGATCCCACGGGCTGGAGGTGATGAAGTGAGCCAGGGCCTGCCGGTTCCCGCCCTCACCGAGCCGGGCGGCCATCGGCTCGACAGACTTGCGCTTGCCGTCGGTCAGCAGCCCGCGCAGGTAGACCTGCCCCCACCGGCGCTGGCCATTCCTTGCGAACGGCTCGAACACCTCCACCGCGAACTTCTCCAACTCACGGCGCACCGCAGCAATCTCGTCCGGAGTCACACCCCCTCAACGCCACCCCGAACCCGAAAGACACGCTCCACCGGAGCTGACCTGACCAAGCACTACTAGCTAGGCAGTGTCTTCAAATGCTCTCGTGTGGTGGATCATGATCGAGTGATACGTCGCCATGAACTGTCCGACGCCGAGTGGGAGTTCGTCCGGCCGTTGCTGCCCGTGTCGCTGTGTGGGCGGAAGCGGCTGGACGATAACCCTCAACGGTCGTGTGGAAGTTCCGTACCGGTTCCGCCTGGCGGGATGTGCCCGAACGGTACGGGCCCTGGGCCACGCTCCACACCCCCGCGGCCGGCTGGCAGGATGCCCATATGGCGAACACCCAACCGATTACCTATGTGCGGATAGCCGAAGTCCTCACCGACCTCGGAATGATCACCAAAGAGAAGGCCCAAAGCGTCCTGGACGAGGCCGGCGACTTCGTAGCGTCGCTTGATCGGCTCGGTCGCGTACGTGGCGATGCCCTCGAATCCTTTGACGTGGCTGTTTCCATCCACTCCGAAGACGTCGACTTCGCCGACGAGCACTACGAATGGCTCCTGAACGAGGCCGCAGCCCTCACCGGCGGCAAAGTTTCCATCTCCAACTACCGCTTCGAGAAGGACAACCCAGACGACGAAGACTGCGGCCTGGGGACGATGCACTTCGAATGCAACGGCAAGCCGCTCTCCTTCGGCATCGAGCAGGAGTCGAACGACTACCTTGACATGGGAGCAGCGCAGCAAGCCATCGAAGCGCTCAGCCCCCATGATGACCCCCGGGAGTTCCGCTGCGTCGAGCAGGAAGGCTCAGAACTCGACGACGACATCATGGTCCTGGCCACAACCGAGCAGCGTGAAGGTCTCCTCCAACACCTGGGCATCACGTTCGAACCTCCTTTGCGCCAATGCTGACCACGACGGTGCCCCGCGGTACGAAACCGGGGGCGAGGCCTCTGCTCAAGCACCCCACGCACCTAGGTTGTGTCTTCAAAAGATCTTGAGTGGTGGATCATGGTGGGGTGATACGTCGCCATGAACTGTCCGATGGTGAGTGGGAGTTCGTCCGGCCGCTGCTGCCCGAGTCTGTGCGGGGCCGGAAGCGGTTGGACGACCGCACTGTGCTCAACGGGATCGTGTGGAAGTTCCGTACCGGCACGGCCTGGCGGGATGTGCCCGAGCGGTACGGCCCGTGGGCCACGCCGCACACCCGATTCCGGCGCTGGGCCCTGGACGGCACCTTCGAGCGGATGCTCCGGACCGCCCAGGCGCAAGCGTACGCGGCCGGGGACATCGACTGGCTCGTGTCGGTCGACTCCACGGTCGTCCGCGCCCACCAGCACGCCGGGGCCCGAAATGGGGGCTCCTCAGCCCCGGACTCGGACGTTCCCGAGGCGGCCTGACCAGCAAGATTCATCTGGCCTGCGACGCTGTGGGCCGCCCGCTCGCCTTCACCGTCACGAGCGGGAACAGCAACGACTGCACCCAGTTCACCGCCGTGATGGAGGCGATTTGGGTGCCCCGCACCGGCCCGGGACGGCCCCGGTTCCGGCCGGCCCACGTCCTGGGCGACAAGGGCTACAGTTCCAGGGCCATCCGGACCTGGCTTCGGCGGCGGGGCATCGGCCACACCATTCCCGAACGGGCCGATCAGATCCGCAACCGGTTCCGGCGCGGCAGCCGCGGCGGGCGCCCGCCGGCCTTCGACAAGGAGCTCTACAAGCGGCGCAACGTGGTGGAACGCTGCTTCAACCGCCTGAAGCAGCGGCGCGGCATCGCCACCCGCTACGACAAGACCGCCCAGTCCTACCAAGCAGCCGTCACCCTCGCATCACTCCTGATGTGGGCGTGACATTTGAAGACAACTCCTAGGTGTATTGCCCTGTGAGGTTGGGGACGCGGCTGGCGGGTGGTTGGCCTTTCAGCGCGGTGTGTCCGCGGTGGTGATTGTAGGTATGAAGCCAGGCGGGGTAGGCGTCGCGTCGTTCCTGCTCGCTGGCGTAGGGCTTTGCGTAGGCCCATTCGTCGAGCAGGGTGCGGTTGAACCGCTCCACCTTCCCGTTGGTCTGGGGCCGGTAGGGACGGGTGCGCTTGCATGAAATGCCTTGTTCTGTAAGGGAGTTGCGCCAGAGGTGCGACTTGTAGCAGGAGCCGTTGTCGGTCAGGACCCGCTGGACGGTGATTCCGGCGGTGGTGAAGTAGGCGTGGGCCCGCTGCCAGAATCCGACGGCGGTTTTCCTTCTTCTCGTCGGTGACGATCTCGCTGTAGGCGAGGCGGGAGTGGTCGTCGACGGCGTTGTGCAAGTAGCTCATACCAGCCTTGGCGCGGTTCTTGCGGCCGGCAGCCCGGCCGAGGACCATGTGGCCGCCACCGTCGGGCATGTTCCCGAGCTTTTTGATGTCGACGTGGACGAGGTCGCCAGGGGCGGCGTGTTCGTAGCGGCGGATCACGCGGCCGGTGGTGCGGTCCAGGTGGGCCAGGCGGGCGAGCTGGAAACGGGTCAGGACGCGGTGCACGGTCGCAGGGTTCAACCGCAGCAGGCAGGCGATGCGGGCCGGTCCCCAGCGGCGCAGGAGGCGGACCTTGATGATCCGCCGCTCGGTGCGGGTCGGGGTCCGACGCGGACTGTGATGCGGGCGCGAGGAACGGTCACACATCCCTGCCTCGCCGCACTGGCGATAGCCGTCCGCCCACCGCTTCGCGGTCGTCGGCGAGACCTGGAA
This sequence comes from Streptomyces inhibens, assembly GCF_003389455.1. Taxonomy (GTDB): domain Bacteria; phylum Actinomycetota; class Actinomycetes; order Streptomycetales; family Streptomycetaceae; genus Streptomyces; species Streptomyces inhibens. The sequence goes on from NZ_QUAC01000062.1 coordinate 20,864, forward strand.
GCGTTCGGCGGCCCGCCGCAGCGGCCAGCCGTCCTCGACGACGCAGCGGGCCAGACGCAGACGGCCGGTCTCGGCCAAGGGTGCATTACGGTGGGGCATGAGGGCCTTCTGATCGTTCGTGTGTAGACGTCGCAATCCACACCGAACCCGGAAGGCCCTCACTCGTTCAAGATCACCCAACCGTGGAATCCGTCACCAACCTCCGTGGGCAGAACACCTGCTGTGACCGCAAACGATCACCGAGGTGGTGTTCGTGGGCCTCGGGCCGGTTGGATGTGACGACACGTCCGATCGGCGCGGGAGGCGCGATGGTGCAACCGGTCAGGGTCCGCAGGCTGACCGAGCAGGAGGGTCAGAAGCTGCAACGGATCGTGCGCCGGGGTAGCGCCAGCACGGTGCGGTTCCGGCGGGCGATGATGCTGCTGGCCTCGGCGGGCGGGAAGAACGTCCCTGTGATCGCCCGGCTCGTGCAGGCGGATGAGGACACCGTCCGCGACGTGATCCACAAGTTCAACGAGATCGGGCTGGCATGCCTGGACCCTCGGTGGGCGGGAGGCCGTCCCCGCCTGCTCAGCGATGACGACGAGGAGTTCGTCATCCAGACGGCCACCACCCGTCCCACCAAGCTCGGTAAGCCCTTGACTCGCTGGTCGATCCGCAAGCTCGCCGATCACCTGCGGCGCAACGTCGCCCGTCCGATACGGATCGGGCGCGAGGCCCTGCACTGCCTGCTCGTACGCCGTGGCGTGACGTTCCAGCGGACCAAGACGTGGAAGGAGTCCACCGACCCGGACTTCGACGCCAAGCTGGACCGGATCGAGTACGCGATCAACGAGCGGCCCGACCGGACCTTCGCCTTCGACGAGTTCGGGCCGCTCGGCATCCGCCCGACTTCCGGGTCCTGCTGGGCCAGGAAGGGCAGTCCACGGCCCTCCCGTCAGCGCCCCGCACAAGATCACCAACAGAGTCCCGCATGGGTCTGAGCAGCGAGAATGAGGACTTTCTAGGCCCTTGTTCCCGCAAAGTCGGAGGCACTTGTCTCTGGATGAACCTGAGCCCATCATCCGGGCGCCCCCGTTCCACCAGGTGAGCGACCGCGAAGCGGTCGACCGGCTCACCGACCTCCTCGCCGACCTGGGCTTCGACCCGGCGGCCGACGGCGCCCCCGGTGAGGCACCCGACCGCATCCGTTTGCGGCACTGCCGGTTCCTGGAACTCGCCGAGGAATACGGCCAGATCATATGCCCCCTCCACTGGGCATGCTGAAACGCGCACTGGCCGAGCTACGCGCTCCCCTTGTCGCAACCCGGCTCGAGCCGTTCGCCGAACCCGACGTCTGCCTCGCCCGCCTGTCGCCCCAACCACACTGCGGGGCTGAGTCGCCCCAACCACACTGCGGGGCTGAGGGGACACGCACCTCCCAAGACACCCGAGGAGAAGACGAATGCACGTCGTAAGGACCGGCACCACGCCTCTCCGCCAAGCCCCGGTCCCTGGGGGTCCGACTGCGGAATCGCTCACGACGTCCGGACGGATCGCCGTCATTCATCGCCGTCATTCACATGGAGATTCCCGTGGGTGGCCGTCTGCCCGAACACGACCACGGAGCCTCCGAGATCGCGCTGATCCCGCTCTCCGGCTCGGTTGAACTGCGCCGTGGTGGTGATCAGCACATTCTGCTCCCTGGCTCCGCCGCGCACATAGCCACTGGAGATCGGGGCACCCCCGCCAACCTCGGTCCGGTACCCGTATCGCTGATGGTCGTGGCCTCACCTCCCGAGTTTGCTGCGCAGATGGCCAACCCGACCCGCCGCCTGAGGCTGGTCCGCCCGCCGTTTCACCAGCAGTACCGGTCGGCCATGGCCGGCTGCACCGGCGGGCACGCCCGAACAGCTTGGCTGTTCAGGCGTCGAGCGAGGGCTTCGCAGGAGAGAGGTAGCAGAATGAACACGACGTCAGCCGCCTGGCATTCCCACGGCAGCCTGCCGGGTTTCAGGTGTCATGGCCGCGTCGGCTCACTGGCTGGGCGGCTGCCATTCGATCATCAGAATCGTGGCGTCGTCGCTGAGTTCGTTGTGCCGATGACCGAGGATCGCGTGGATGAGCAGGCGGAGCACCTCCGGGGCGTTCTGCCCGGCGGCGGTCGACCGGATGATGTAGTCGGTGAAACGCTCCAGGCCGAATTGCTTACCGCCTTCGTCGCGCGACTCCACTACGCCGTCGGTGTAGAGCAGTATCCGGTCACCGGGTTCGAGGCTGGCTTCGTGTACCTGCCGGGAGCCGCCGGCCAGGCTGGCGGGCAGACCCAGCGGAGGCTCGGAATCCTGCTCCAGGGCTTTATCGAGCAGGCGCTGGCCGCGGATGAGCAACGGCGCCGGGTGACCGCAGTTGGACCAGTGCAGCACGCCGGTCGGCATGTGCAGCTGGATGAAGATGCCGGTGCAGAACTGGTCCGGAAGCCACTTCGCCAGCGCCTGGTCGACTGCGTCGACGAGTTCGGCCAGGTCCGCGCCCGTGCGACGGGCGTTGCGGCAGCCCGCCATGGCCACGGAGGTGGCAAGGCCGGACGCCAGGTCGTGGCCCATGCCATCGAGGATCGTGGCGTGCAGAAAGTCCTCGGTGAACGAATGGTCGAAGGCGTCGCCGCCCAGCTCGTACGCAGGTTCCAGGACCGCGGTCGACACCACCCGGCCGGTGCCGATCGAGCGCGGGGGAAGAAAGGCCCTCAGCATCTCCGTGTGCAGTTGCATCGGCCGGGTCCGCATGCGCTGCGCGAAGGTGTCGCTGTAGGTGCGCTTGGAAGTGATGATCATGGCCAGGAGCGACGCCATCGTCCGGCAGCGCCAGAGTTTGATCCCGTCCAGTGTCTCCATGCGGAGTTCCAGGACTCCCAGCCGCTCCGCTCCGTCGACCAGCGGCAGCCATACGGTCAGCCCGCCGGATGTGTCTTCCTCCACCCTCAGGGAGTTTGTCCGGTAGGCCCATCCAGCCAGGGAAGCGTCGACCTCCCGGTCCGGCTCACCCTCGACCAGCGGCAGCAGCAGCCTCTGCTGGAGATCGCCCAAGTAGATGACGGCACGGCCCATACCCATGGCCTCGGCATATCGCTCCAGGACCGTCGGCAGTTCCGCAGGTGACGCCTGCTGGGCGGTCCTGACCAGCTCCTCCAGCAGCCGTTCACCATCTCCGGCCGACACGCTCGCGCCTGCCATACGATCACCCCTGCCGCGCCGAGCCACCACCGTCGAAACGCCCGCACCTCGAGGTAGTCGGCCTGCTGCCTGATCACCTGGGTGGGGCGGCCGAGCCTGCGACGACGCGGGCCGCGCAGGGAACGCAGCAAATGCAGGCGCACGGCCTGCGCCGTGGTGCCGTCCAGTCCTCCACCAGTCTGCTCCAGCCGGCGCCCGATCGCGCCCCGAGCACGGGCGCGTACGCACTACGACGTCACCACCCGGCTCCGCAACGGCGGCAGCACGCTCGGCGTGCTGCCCGGAGGTGATCCCCCGACGGCGTTCACCACCTCGCCGTCCCTGCCTTTCGATGTCCCACTCGTCGGCGGGGACTGGCAGCACGTGATCGTTCTCCCTGGCGGCGCGCCGTGCCTCGTGGCCGGCGACGTCATGGGCCACGACATCGGTGCCGCTATCGCCATGCACCAGCTCAGCAGCATGCTGCGCGCGGTCGCCCTCGACCAGCCCGGACCTCCGAGCGAGATCGTCCGCAAGCTCGACCTGGCACTGCAAAGCCTGGAGGGTGACCCGATGGCCACCCTGATCGTGGCCACGCTCGAGCAGCACTCGGGGTCAGTCGGGTGGGGGCGGAGCCGCAGCGGGACCTGTGAGGGTGTCGAGTCGGGCGGCGAGGTCGGGGTGGGTGGTGGTCAGGTGAGGGCGGGTGGCGTTGAGGGGGTGGATGAGGTCGGCGGGGTCATTGTGGGCGAGGGCCGCGTGGAGTTGGTCGAGCGAGTGGCGGGTGGCGGGCGGCGGTGGGGAGGTCGGCGAGGGCGGTGATCTGGCCGGCGATGCGGCGCAGGTCGGCTGCGTTGCGGCGGGCCCATTCGGCTTGGGTGCGTTCGACGGCGCGGCGTTCGCGGGTGGTCTGGACGCGTTGTTCGCCGGTGGTTCCGGCGGGGCCGGGCCGGTTGCGCAGGTAGCGGCGTTCTGCGGCCTGCCGGCTGGCGACGCCGAGGGGGTGGGCGAGGTCGGCCCAGCTGGCTCCCGCGTGCCGGGCCGTTTCGATCAGGCCGGTCTCCCATCCGGCGAGCTGCTCGCGGACCTGCCGCAGCAGCAGGGAGGCCAGGGCCTGCTCCGCGCCGGGGCCGGCGGCGGGGGCGTCGGAGGTCTCCTGCCGGGCGGCGCGCAGGGCGTCGTCTACGGCGTGCAGGGCCGCCGCGGCGGCCAGGAACGATGCCGGGCTTCGGCCGTCGGCGCTGGACGGGGCCGGCTGGTCGGCTGCTGTCAAGGGCACCTCCCTCGGGCTTGTCATCGACTGGACGACACCATGTTTGTCATCCAATGGATGACATGTTACAAACGGTTTCAGTGAAGCGCATTGGCAGCAACTGCCCGAACCTGCTGGAGGTGTTTTCACGATGTTGATGCGCACTGACCCCTTCCGTGAGCTGGACCGGCTGGCTCAGCAGCTGATGGGCCCGGGTACCTGGTCGCGGCCGTCCCCGATGCCGATGGACGCCTACCGCGAGGGCGACGAGTACGTGGTGGCTTTCGACCTGCCCGGCGTCAGCGCGGACGCGATCGACATCGACGTCGAACGGAACATGCTGACCGTCAAGGCCGAGCGCCGGCCCGTGGCGAAGGCCGACGACGTGCAGATGGAACTGTCGGAGCGGCCGCTGGGTGTCTTCTCCCGCCAGATCGTGCTGGCCGACACGCTGGACACCGAGCACATCAAGGCCGACTACGACGCCGGGGTGCTCACCCTGCGGATCCCGATCGCCGAACGTGCCAAGCCCCGCAAGATCGCCATCGGCGGCGGATCCGGCCGCAGGGAGATCTCCGGCTGAGCCGGGGCGATAAGGGCTCTGACAGCGGCGGAGGACGGGTAACTGATCTCCCCCTCTCCCGTCCTCCGCACCCCTTGGACCGAGGAAGGGTGGCGGCCGACGTGACTGTGCGATGGGAAGCGTTTCTCGACCAGGTCAAGGAACGCGGTGAGTACGGCAGCCGGCAGGAAGCCGAGCGCGTGGCCCGTGTGGTTCTCGCCCTGCTGGGCGCGCATCTGGTCGGCGAGGTGCGGGCCCAGCTGGCGGCGCGTCTGCCGGAAGGCTTCGCCCTGATCCTCCTCAACCCGCTGCAGAGCGCCGAGCCGCTGCCACCGGAGCGGTTCGTAAGGGCGACGGCGGCCTGGATCGAGGGGGCCACCGACCAGACCGCGGCCTGGGACGTCAGCGCCGTTCTCAGCACGGTCGCCGACGCGGCCGGCGACGACCTGCTGGGCCAGATCCTGCTCCAGCTCCCCGCGGGCTACGACCTCCTCTTCGGCCGCCCCCAGCCCGCCTGACCGCCCGCACACCCGGTGCCCGCACACCGGCACCACCATCCCGGCGACAGAAAGGCAACCACCGCAGTGATCTCCGACCCGCGTACACCACTGCAGCAGCTGCCCGTGATGACGTACGAGCAGATGCTGGAGAAGGTCCGCTACGAAGGCGCCTACCCCACCCGGGAGCGGGCCGAGGAAGCCGTCCGGCTAGGACTTGGCCGGCCGATCATGTGAGTACTCCGGGCCCGGGTTGTTGATGTGGGCATGGGGCGGGGTGATCTGAGTGATGCCGAGTGGGAACGGCTGAGGCCGTTCCTGCCGGTCAGTAACAGGCGTTGTGGCCGGTGGCGGGATCACCGGCAGGTGATCGACGGGATTGTGCACCGGGTGCGGACCGGGGTGCAGTGGCGGGACCTGCCCGAACGGTTCGGGCCGTGGAAGACCGTTTATGAGCGGCATCGGCTGTGGTCGGCCGACGGGACGTGGGAGCGTTTGCTGCAGCAGGTCCAGGCCGCGGCGGACGCGGCGGGTGAGATCGACTGGGACGTCTTGGTCGACTCCACCATCGTCCGTGCCCACCAGCACGCGGCCGGTGCTCGTACCGACCCGCCGCCGGCTCCCGCCTCAAAGGGGGCCGAAAGGCCGGAACACCAGGGCGAAACCGCGTGGCAGAGCCTTCACGGCCGGCTGGTGGAGGTGGTGCGGGAGGTGGGGGCCTGGGCCGCTCGCGCGGCGGGTTCACCACCAAACTCCACCTGAGCGGGGACGGCCGCTGCCGCCCGCTGTCCGTCATCGTCACACCGGGCCAGCGGGCGGACTGCACGCAGTTCAAGCCGGTGCTGGAGAAGATCCGCGTCCCGAAAGCCGGGCCGGGCAGGCCCCGCAAGAAGCCCGACAGCGTCGCAGCCGACAAGGCCTACAGCAACGGGCCCTGTCGTGAGTACCTGCGGCGCCGCGGCATCCGGCACACGATTCCAGAGAAGACCGACAGCCAGGCCACCCGCCTACGCAAGGGTTCACGCGGCGGACGGCCGCCCAGCTTCGGCGAAGAGCGGTACAAAAACGCAACACCGTCGAGCGGGCCATCAACCGGCTCAAGCAACACCGGGCCGTGGCCACCCGCTATGACAAGCGCCGCTACATCTACCTCGGGACCGCCACCGCAGCAGCCCTCACCATCTGGCTCCGAACATGATCGACCGGACAAGTCCTAGCAGGTCGGCCGCCTGAGCCGGTCCGAGAGGGCGGGCCGTCGCCGAGGAAGAGGCAGAGGCGGAGGAAGGTGAAACGGGATGGACATCGACTGGGGCACTCTGGCCGGGGTCTTCGGAGTGAGCCTCGGGATCACCGTGGTGGTCGTCGTGATGTTCTCGCTCGGCCTGGCAGCATGGGCCCGCGCCGGACACGGGGAGCCCGCCCCCGACAGGTCCCCGGGCCGGCAGCAGAAGGTGGCAGCTGTCACGGCCGTGCTGTGCTTCGCCGCCTGCCTCGCGGTCGCGGCCTACGGGATCGATCTGATCGTTCCCGTCTGAACCCGCTCCTGTCACCTCACTCGCCCGGTGCGCGAGGTGCCCCGCACACCAGGCCCGGGAAAGTGGCGGCGCTAGCAGGTGCCGGAGTCGGACTGAAGAACTGAGTGTGTCGGAGTGCTGCTGGGCACGCGGTGCT